>DAIDLH010000091.1 GCA_027449605.1 Candidatus Muproteobacteria bacterium
CCAGCCGCCGAGCGGGATGGCGACCCAGTAGAAGACATTCTCGACGGACTCGGCGATGAGCCCGAGATGGGCGGCCACGAAGGCGGTACCGGCGATGAGCCCCGCGAGCAACGCATTGCGCAGCGGCGGGTAGCGCCACCAGGGACGTTCAAAACCCTGTTCTTCTTGTTCTGTCGACATCTGGAGCAGCCTTTATTGTCCCACCATTGAAGCACTATCCGTCGACTTACGTTGTGAGCACCACACGCCGATCACGGCCATGCAATGAAAAACCAAGCGGCCGGCGAAGTTGCCGGCCGCTTGCCGCGCGCTACCACATCATCCAGCCGCGACCGTAGTTACCACGCATCAGTTCCTTTTGTTCGGGGGTCAGCACCGCCTCCATGCGGTTCTGGGCCTCGACCGAGGACTCCGTCATCTGGCGCCGCAGATCGTAGATGCGTTGCTGCTGCTGGCCGATCGCGGCCGGGTCGCGCTTGCCCGAGGTGTAGAGATCGCGCAGCTTCACGTATTCGTCGTTCATCTTGCCCATGAGGTTCCAGTGCTTCTTGCGCAGTTCATCCTGAATCTGCGTGATCCGCTTTTGCTGCGACTCATCGAGACCGGGCGCGCGCCCGGGGCCGTAGCCGCCCATCATCCCGGGCCCCATCATCATGCCCGGCCCCATGCCCATTCCCTGGCCCATCATGCCCATCCCGCCTCCCGGGCAGCCGTCGTCCATCATGCCCATCATTCCCATTCCCATACCGTGGCCCATCATACCGGGGCCCATGCCCATGCCCATGCCAGGTCCCATTCCCATCATTCCGGGACCCATCATCCCCGGACCCATGCCGGAGTAGCCGCCCATCATTCCCGGTTGCATGCCGTAGCCCGGGCCGTAGGTACCCGCGGGTTTCTGGTCCTCGGCCGCAGGAACGGCGCCAGCGGCGAACAAAGTGAGCACCGCGAGTGTATTGAGTAACAGTTTCTTGCGTATCATGTCAGTCTCCTTTCGTCAGTAAACATCAATCGCGCATTGACTCCCTTGGCGCGGCGTTTCAGCGCGAGAACGCCTAACCTTGCACCTTCCAGCTGCCATCCGGCTGGCGGCAGGCGGTGCCGTAGACCTTCTGCTTCTTCCCGCCGATCACGGCGTCGATCGTGTATTCCCGGCACGGACCGGAAGCCGATTCGTAGGTCTTCGTCGGCGTCACGACGTATTCGTTACCCGTGTCCGGATTGCGCCACGTCGAGGGTACGCCAGTGCGCACGGTCTCCAAGGTCGCCGCCGTTTTCAGGCGATCGGTCTCGTCCATCGAGCGGCCGATCGCCCCGCCGATCATGGCCCCGGCGATGGTCCCGGCGATGATCGCCGCGGTCGGCGCGGGATAACGCCCGTAATATCCATGGTGCCCACGGCCATACCCGCCGCCACCGCCGCCGATCTCGGACCCCAGCATCCCGCCCACGATGCCGCCGATGACCATGCCGGCCTGCTCCTGGGGACCCTGAGAGGTGGCGCAGCCCGAAACGACGAGCACAGCGGCGAGCGCCGCCACGGCATTGATCAGTGATTTCTTCCGCATCATGTGAACCTCCTTTTCATCAAGTGGATATGCGATTACCGTTTCCTCCCGCGTGCCCTGGTGCGGCATTTCAGCGCCGCTTCAAATCGTCTCGCTTCTCGATGTACTCCTCCCGGTTGATCTCGCCCCGGGCATATCTCTCTTCCAGCACTTCGAGCGCCCGGCTTCGATCCTCGCGCGGTCCGGTATTGGCGCGCGTGCCACCCGAGAAGAGATGCTTGACCGCCACCGCGACCAGCGCGATCACGACCACCAGCGGTATCAGCCAGAACACGAACATCCCGAGCCAATGCCAGCCCCATCCCATTCCCCAACCCATGCCGTAGTCCATCATTGTTCACCCCCGTTCGAGACACATCGGTTACTCATTTCTCCGTCGCTGGATAGAGCGGCTGTATCAGCCGGCTCCGGCTTTTGTCGCACCGCCCGTAGCGCGGGCAAGCGCCAGCGGATTGACAAACTTTCCCTGCCGGCCACATGGCAGACCGGGGGTTTCACGGGATCGGGGCGCCGTCGCGTGGCTGCATCCTGTGCGTCTGCATCTCGGCGGCCGTTACCCGGGCGCCCGATACGTCGTCTTGGTAGATAACATCGTCCACCACACCGTTGCCGTCGCAGAAATCCAGCGTGAAGGTATGCATCACCGCGTTCGCCGGGATCTCCTTGACGCTCACGCGGGCGCCCGACGGCAAGGTATAGGTCTTGCGTTCGCGCCGGTGCGGGATCTCATAGACCCAGCCCTCTTCGCCGTTGGCCAGGGTGACCACCTTGTGCGGCGAGCCGTGACGCGAAAATGCCACCTGTTTCGTGATGACGCCCAGCGGGTAATCGCGTAACGCAGTCTCGGGATCGGTTTCGGCGTTGAACGCCGGCAGCATGCTGATGTCCCGGAAATCCGACAGCTTGGCGTCGTACTCGGGATTGGTTTCGCCGTAGAGGCCCACGTCGGCCCAACTCGCCGCGGACAAAGACGCGGCACAGACAAGAAATAATATGCGTATCATGGCCTTCTCCTTCGAATGACCGGGCGGCCGCGCGGTTCGCGGCACGCGTCGGATATCTCACAGTCTTGGAACTCGCCCGGTCAGCAAAAGCCGTGCGAGTGCCTGGACGGCGCGAGCGGATGCCCGCGCGGATTCATGGGATCAGGCGATGGGAGGATGGGTCGGCGGCGACGCCGGCAGGAGAATGTACGGGTCCGCGTCAAACCCGCCCTCGAAAGTGGGCAGGAGGCTTGGCAGCAAAACCGAGGAAACGGGCAGGGTAACAAAGCTCGTCCAACCGGGACACCACTGGTTGCACACCGGCATGGCGCCGGTGGAGTCCACGGGCGCCGGGTCGAGCGTCTGTTCCTGACCCGTGCCTGAGCTCGAAGGATCGTTGAGCGCACAGCTATCGCTCGCCCACGCCATGTTCAGCGTGAGCAGCGACATGATGACGAGCCATACGACCGTTCGAAACATGTTGAAAAAATACTCCAAAGCCTCGATCCGTGTTTTGACCCATGTCAAACCGCGACCTGTTCCGGAAATAACCTTAGGGCTGGCGTTAAACTGCTTGGAGCACCCGCTCCAGCTTCTCTCGCACCTCGCGCGCCAGGCCGGTGATGGCCGGTTTGTCCACGAGATCGAGCACCGCGTTCGGGTCCATGAACTCGACGTACACCGCGCCGGTCGCGTCCTGCCGCACCACGACGTTGCACGGCAGCAACAGGCCGATGGAAGGTTCGGCTGTGAGCGCGCGGTGCGCAAGCGGCGGGTTGCAGGCGCCGAGGATGCGGTACGGCGGCATCTCCTGGTTGAGTTTCTTCTTCAATGTCGCGGCAACATCAATGTCGGTGAGCACGCCGAAGCCTTCGGCCTGCAACGCCTGCGTGACCCGTTCTATCGCCTTGTCAAAAGACACGTCTACTTTCTTGCCGAAACCGTATTTGCTTTGCATAGGAGTATCTCCTTGTGATTGAACTACAAACGGCCTTACCTCAGCTCGCGCGCGCCGATAATCCGTGTAAGGCGAATCGCACGGTGCGGTAAATATAAACCTTGATCGGCGGAATGCGATCTACTCGTCAGTTTCCGCGTAACCCAGCAGGCGCAGCGCATTAACCACCACGACGACGGTCGAGCCTTCGTGTATCAACACCGCCACGCCGATGCCCGCCCAACCAAACAGCGTCGCGGGAATCAGTAACGCGACCACGCCCAGCGACACGAACAGATTCTGGCGAATGATGCGCCGCGATGCGCGGCTCAAGGCCACGGCAAAGGGGAGCTTGGCGAGATCGTCGGCCATCAGCGCCACGTCCGCCGTTTCCAGCGCCACGTCGGTGCCGGCGCCGCCCATGGCGATGCCGACCGTGGCACGGGCCATGGCCGGCGCGTCGTTGACCCCGTCGCCGATCATCGCCACCCGGCCGTGGCGTTGCCCGAGTTCTTCCATCGCTTTGACCTTGTCTTCCGGCAACAGTCCCGCCTTCACTTCGTCGAGCCCGACCGCATCGGCGATGGCGCGGCCCACGCGCTCGTTGTCGCCGGTGAGCATGATGGTCTTGCGGATGCCGGTCCGGTGCAGGCGAGCCAGCACCTGCTTCACGCCTTCACGCGGCGTGTCGGCCAGGGCCACGACACCGAGAAACTGTCCGTCTGTCTGGATCAGCATGATGCTCTTGCCTTCCGACTGGAGGCGCGCTGCCTGCTGTTGAACCGCTTCAGGGATGGCTTCGCTGTCAAACAATCTGGCGTTGCCGATGGCGATTTTCTTTCCATCGAATTCCGCGCGCACGCCTTTACCGGTAATGGCTTCGATCTCTCCGGCCTCGCTCCAGCTCAAACCGCGCCGCTTGGCCTCCGCCACCACCGCCTGCGCCAGCGGATGGGCGCTGCGGCTTTCGACGGCGGCGGCGATTTTGAGCAACTCGTCCTCGCTCCCGCTGACGGCGACGACGTCGGTCACCTCCGGTCTGCCGAAGGTCAGCGTGCCGGTCTTGTCGAAGGCGATGGCCGTGAGCACGCCGAGATTCTCCAGATGCGCGCCGCCCTTGATCAGCACGCCGCCGCGCGCCGCGCGCGCGATACCGGAGAGCACCGCCGACGGCGTGGCGATGGCCAGCGCGCACGGTGACGCCGCCACCAGCACCGCCATGGCACGGTAAAAGGATTCGGCGAAAGGAAAGCCGAGCAGCGGCGGCAGTGCGATGAGCAATGCGGCGCCCACCAGCACGACCGGCACGAAGATCCGCTCGAAGCGGTCGGTGAAGCGCTGGGTGGGCGATTTTTGCGTCTGCGCCTCGGCCACCATCTCCACCATGCGCGCGAGCGTGCTCTCCCGCGCCAGTTTGGTCACTTCGATCGTCAGCACGCCTTCGCCGTTGACCGTGCCGGCGAACACCTTGTCGCCCGGCTGCTTGTCCACCGGCATGGATTCGCCGGTGACCGGCGACTGGTCCACCGCCGAATTGCCCGCTGCCACCTGGCCGTCGGCGGGAATGCGCTGGCCGGGCTTGACGATCGCGCGGTCGCCGCGCAGCAGATCCTCGATCCGCACCTCGATCTCCGCGCCGTCGCGCTGCACGATGGCGGTCTTGGGGGCGAGTTCCGCGAGCGCTTCGATGGCCTTGCGCGCGCGGTCCATGGCCATGTGCTCCAGCGCATGACCGAGGCTGAACAGGAACAGGAGCAGCGCGCCCTCCTCCCACGCACCGAGCGCGGCCGCGCCGGCCGCCGCGACGATCATCAGCGTATCAATATCGAAACGGCGATCGCGCAAACTCTGCCAGGCGTCGCGCAGAGTAAAGAATCCGCCCGCTGCGTAGGCGCCCAACAACGGGCCGAGCGCCAGCGCGCGCGGTGCGCCGGCGAGTCCCGCCAGCCAGCCGGCCAGCAACAGTACGCCGGCAATACCGCTGAAGATCAGCTCGCGATGTTCCGCGAACCATCCGCCCTCGTGACCTTCTTCGCGCACCGCGTAACCGAGCGCCCGGATGCGCGCGACGATCGCCGGCCGCGCGATCTTTTCACCGTCGAACTCAAGACGCAGGCGCTCGGCGGCGTAGCTCACGGAAACTTCCAGCACGCCGTCGGTGCGTTGCAGCGCGTGTTCGATCACGGTGGCGCAGGTCGGGCAGTCCATGCCGTCTATGCGCAGGCTTTCGTGATGATAGCGGTTGGCGACCCTGGCGCCGGCCGCGTCCGCCAGCTCGCGCACCCGGCTCACGCTGAAGCGCTGCGCGTCGTAGTGCAGGCACAGACGCGCGCTGCCGTCTTTGCGGATGACGTGCACCTTCTCCAGGCCCTCGGCTTGCAGCAGTTCCGTCAGGCGTCCGACGCAGGCGTCGCGCTCATCCGGGATATCCGGCAGGACCAGCGGCAAGTCCAGTTCGAGTTTTTCGTTCTTCATCGAAACATCCTTCGTATTGGATTTCGAATTAGCGAGGCCGCGGGATTGTCGTACTCATCGCCGCTCTTCCTGTTCACTGGAGAATCTCTCCCGATTCGCTATTTTCCGGTAAGGCTTTGCAGCCTCTTCCAGAGATCCAGCAGCGGCTGGAGGTTGCGTTGGATGAAGTCGAGCGCATCCTGGATGTAGCCCGGCAATGTGCCACCGGCCAGTAGTTTTGCAAGCATTAAAACCACGAGCACGACCAACACCGTGCCCGCCAGTAATACGAACAGCGCGATCAGAACCAAGGCGATCTTGAGGCCGCGCGGGATTCTGCGCAGAACCTCGGGATCGAAGCCCCTGCCGTGGCCGCTGTCTCCAAAGCCGTGTCTCCTGCCGTGATGCCCCATACTGGACGCTCCTTGATGATCGAACCGCTTGGTGCCACTCACGCCCGGGGTTTGCCGCACTGAGCGCAGAACTTGGCATCAGCCGCGAGTTCCGCGCCGCAGCCGGAACATTTTGCAGCTGACAGGGAAGCGCCGCATTGCCGGCAAAAGCGCGCATCGCCTGCATTGGCGCTGCCGCACTTGGGGCAGGGACTTTCACTTGGGCCGGGGCCCTGCGGATAACCCTGGTAGCCGCCGTGTTTCGAACCGTGATGACTGCCTCGGTAGCCGCCGCGATGACCGTAGTCGTTACCGCCCATCCAGTTGCGCAACAGATGTTTCAAGAAGCTCATGGTCACCTCCTGGTAGATCCACCAACCGAAAACCGGTGCCCACGGCGCAGGCGGGTACCGGCTTCGCGTCCGTGCTGCTCGCGTTCCCAGCCGACGATCGCCCCGAGCAGCGCGGCAACGACCGCACGCAACACCATCAATCCCTCGACACTCCAATCCATATCGGCCTCGCTACATACCGAAGTGTTTTAATCCTTGCAACGCCGGCAGCATCCAATTCAAGCCATCGCCAGCAGGGCGAGCAGAAACCCGGCGAGCGCCAACCCCAGCCATGACCAGCCGCTCCACACCGCGTCGCGGCGATGCCGATCAGGCTCTTTGTGGCGCACCTTCGGGCGGCTCACGATCGCTTTCGCCCGGTCATGCCGTCGCCCTCGCGGTCCGATCCGGCTTGCCCGCCGCCCCCGATTTCGGCTCGCGCAACACGTGCGAGACCGCCGCCACGGACACATTCAATCGCCGCGCAATCTGGGTGCACGACAGTCCTTGAGACCTGAGTTTCAGAATCTTGGAAGGATCGATCTTCCGGTATTGACCATACATAGGCTCCTCCGTGGGGATGTCGCGTATGCCGTCATAAGCGTCCCTGCTGAACTACCTCGGCGACCCAGTATACACCGCGCCCCGCAAAACCACCGCCAGCGGCGCGCAAGGTTCGCAAGACCTCATCCACGTCCTCGCCCTTGAGCAAGATATCCACGCGCACGTGCGGGGTGTAGCCGACCACGCGGTCGCGCGCTGAGAGCTGGGGATCGCGGTCGTCCTGGGCGCCGTGGCCTTCGACGTGGGTGAAGGTAAAGCCGGAGACCTGCTTCAGGCCACGCAACATATCGGCCAGCGGCTGCTCGGTGTCGGCATGTACGATGAGCGTCAAATTCTTCATATCAATTCTCCTTGCCAGCGATTTTCAGTTTGCGTTCAGCGCGGCCTTCCAACCAGGCATAGAGCGTCGGCAACAGCACCAGCGTGAGCAACGTCGAGGTAAAAAGCCCGCCGATCACGACCACGGCGAGCGGCCGTTGCAGTTCCGAACCGGGTCCCGTGGCGAGCAGCATCGGCACGAGACCGAGCGAGGCAATGAGCGCGGTCATGAGCACCGGCCGCAACCGGCGCTCGGCGCCTTCCTGCACCGCTTGCAGCACCGTGCGGCCGGCTGCGCGCAACTGGTTGAAGTACGCCACCATCACCACGCCGTTCAGCACCGCCACGCCGAACAGCGTGATGAAGCCGACCGAGGCCGGGACCGAAAGGTACAGTCCCGAGGCGAACAGGCTCACGACACCGCCGATCAGGGCGAACGGTATATTAAGTATGACGAGCCCTGCCTGGCGCAGCGAGCGGAAAGTGGAGAACAGCATGAAGAAGATGAGCGCGATCGCCACCGGCACCACCAGCGCCAGCCGCGCCGCCGCGCGCTGCTGGTTCTCGAACTGCCCGCCGTAATCGATATAGTAGCCCGGCGGCATCTGCACCTCGCGCGCGATCGCGGCCCGGAGGTCCTCGACGAAGCTCACCACGTCGCGGCCCTCGACGTTGGCGCGCGTCGCCACGTAACGCCGCGCCGACTCGCGCTGGATCAGCACCGGGCCGTCGGCCTCGGAAACCCTGGCGACCATGCCGAGCGGCACCATGGCGCCGCCCACGGTCCGGATGAGCAACCGCTCGATGTCCGCGGGCGAGGTGCGCGCCGGCTCGGGATAGCGCAGCAGCACGCCGAAGCGGCGGCTGCCCTCGATCACCTCGGTCGCGACCTTGCCGCCGACCGCGGTCTCGATCACGCCGTTGACGTCCTCGTTGTTGAGGCCGTAGCGCGCGAGCCGTTCCGATTTTATATCGACCGTGAGATAGCCCTGGCCGGAGAGACGCGCGCGGAACACGTCGGTCGCGCCCGGCGTGCGCTTGACGATCTCCTCGATCTTTCCGGACAGCGTTTCGAGCGTGGCGAAGTCGTCGCCGAACAGCTTGATGGCGACGTCGGCGCGCACGCCGGACAGCATCTCCGAAACGCGCATGTCGATCGGCTGGCTGAAGCCGTGTTCCACGCCTTGCGCCTTGAAGCCATCGAGCTTCGCGCTCAGCTTCTCGTGCAGCGCGTCGAGCCCATAGCCCCACTGCTTGCGCGGCTTGGTCTCCAGAAAACAGTCGGTCTGATAGAAACCCATCGGGTCGAGCCGCAGCTCGTCGGCGCCGCTGCGGCAGATCACGCCGGTGACCTCGGGGATTTCCAGGATCGCCTTCTGGATCGGCTTGTCCAGGGCGAGCGTGGCCTCGAGCGAAATGTCGGAGGACTTCTCCAGGTTCACCACGGTCTGGCCCTCGTCCATCGTGGGCAGGAACTCCTTGCCGATGAAGGGAAACAGCGCCCCCGCCGCCGCCAGCGCCACGAGCGCGGCCCCGACCGCCGTCCCGCGATGCGCCAGCGCCCAGCGCATCGCCGGCAGATACACGCGCTTGATCGCCGCGAGCACGCGGTCCTCGCCGTGCGCGCCGCCGCGCATGAGCAGGCTCGCGAGCACCGGGATGACGCTGAGCGAAAGCAGCAGCGAACCCAGGAGCGCGAACACGATGGTGAGCGCGAGCGGCGCGAACATGCGGCCTTCGAGGCCGGTGAGCGAGAACAGCGGCAGGAACACGATGACAATAATGAGTATGCCGGACAGCACCGGGGTCGCCACCTCGGCCACGGCGCGGTACACCAGATGCAATCGGCTCACGCCCTTCGGCGCATGCGCCAGTTGCGTGTGCACGTTCTCCACCACCACCACCGCCGCGTCCACCAGGATGCCGATGGCGATGGCCAGGCCGCCGAGCGACATGAGGTTGGCGGTGACACCGAACAGCTTCATCAGAATGAACGTGAACAACACCGACAACGGCAGGATCAGGGCGACGGTGAGCGCCGCGCGCAGATTGCCGAGCAGCACGATCAGCACCAGGATCACCAGCGCCACCGCCTCGCCGAGCGCCTTCTCCACGGTGAACACGGCGGCGTTGATGAGATCGGCGCGGTCGTAGTACGGCTCGACGGTCACGCCCTTGGGCAGCGTGGGCGCGAGGCGGGCGAGCTCCTGCTTGACCGCCTCCACGACCGTGCGGCTGTTGGCGCCGACGCGGAGCAGCGCGAGCCCGGTCACGATCTCGCCTTCGCCGTCGGCGGTCACGCCGCCGTAGCGCACCAGCGAGCCTTCCGCGACCCGCGCGACGTCGCCGACGCGCACCGGTATGCCGCTGCGGATCGTAATCGTGATGCGGCGGATGTCATCGGCGTCGCGCAACTGCCCGAGCGTGCGCACCAGCAGCATGCTGTTCTCGCGGTTGACGCGGTCGCCGCCGGCGTTGCGGTTGTTGCGCGCGATCGCCTGCTCCAGGTCGTCGACGGAGAGGCCCTGGGCGGCGAGCCGGCGCGGGTCGGGCGACACCTCGAAGGCGCGCACGAACCCGCCGAGCGAGTTCACGTCAGCCACGCCGTCCACGGCGCGCAGCCGCGGGCGGATCACCCAGTCCTGGAGGGTGCGCAGCTCGGTGTTGCTCATCCCCTCGCCCTTGACGCGGTACATGAAGATGTCGCTCAGCGGCGTGGAGATCGGCGCGAGCACGACGTCCGCGCCCGCCGGCAGGGCCTCGCGCGCCTGGGCGAGGCGCTCGGAAACCTGCTGGCGCGCCCAGTAGATGTCGGCGCCGTCCTCGAAGTCGATGACGATATTGGTCAGCGCGTACTTGGTGGTCGAGCGCAGCAGCTTGAGGCGCGGGATGCCCTGCATCTCCATCTCGATCGGAAACGCGATGCGCGACTCGACCTCGGTCGGCGCCAGCCCAGGGGCCTTGACGATCACCTGCACCTGCGGCGGCGAGATGTCGGGGAAAGCGTCGATCGGCAACGCACGAAACGCCCACAGTCCGCCGGCCACGAGACCGCCGGCGACGAGCAGCATCATCAGCCGCTGGATCAGCGAAAAACGGATGAGCGCGGCGATCATGGCTGCACCTCGTCGCGCAACGCCGACTGGCCGGCCGCGAGCCGCAGTTCGGCCTGCGCTTCCTGCGCCTGCGCCGCCAACTCCACATAACGCGCCTGTGCGTCGAAATAACTGTTCGCGGCGTCGATGAGCGTGAGTACGTTGGCCTCGCCCGCGGCGAAACTGCGCCGCGCCAACCCGTCGAGGCGCTGCGCGGGTTCCAGAAGATTTACACGCACCCGCTCCGCCTGCACGCGCGCGCGCGTGAGTTCCGCATAGCTGCGGCGCAGGCGCGTGAGCGCGTCGCGTCGCGCGATATCGAATTCCGTGCGCGCGCGCAACGCGCCGGCTTTGGCCCTGTCCACGACGCCGGGGTTGACGTTCCACAGCGGCACCTGGACGCTCAAGCCGACGCCGGTGACGTCGCGTCGCGCGCCGTTCAGGAAATCGCGTTCGCGGAAGAAATTGAGCGCGGGGTCGGCGAAGCGTTGCGATTGCGCCGCGGCGATGCCCGCCTCGGCCGCCTCCTGTTCCCTGCGCGCCGCGACGAGCAGCGGATGGTTTTCGAGACTGCTTTCCAGAACATTGATATCCGGCGGCGCGGGCGATTCGGCGAGCGGCGTCGCCTCGGCCGCGGCATCCGCGGGCAGCGCGAGCCGCGCGCGAAACGCGATCAGCGCCTGCTCGTGTTCGCGTTCGGCGGCGACCACGGTCTGGTTCGCTTCCTCGCGCAGGATCGCGAGCCGCGCGCGCTCCAGCGGCGCGAGATAACGCACCAGCCGGTCGCGCGGACCGCTGGCGCCGGGATAGCTTTCGGTCTCCTTCAACCGCGCCCGCGCGAGATCCAGTTTCGCCTGCGCTCGTTGCAGATCGTGAAACGCCTGCGCCGCGGCGCGTTCCAGTTCCAGCCGCCGCAAGCGGCGGCCTTCCTCGCTGGCGGCGAGACGCGCCTCGGCCGCCGCGCGCTCGCGCGGCACGCGTCGCAGCGGCAACGGTTGCGAGAACGCAAACTGCGTGAAATTGGTCCCGCCGCGACTGTCTTCCTGGCCGAGCTTGTCGTCGGCGCGCAGATCGATCGTGGGATTGGGCCAGGCGCCCGCTTGCGTCAGTTCGCCGCGGCGCACCGCCACCTCGGCGTCCGCCGCCCGTCCCTCCGGCGCCACTTGCACGACGCGCTGTATCGTGGACTCGAGGGTCCACGCCGCGCTTTCCGCCGCAACGACGGGCGGCGGCAAAAGCAGCAAACCGATCAGCAATCCACGGATTGCCTTGACTGGATAAATCTTGAACTGACGCTTTCCGCTCGCGGCGGGAAATACCCGCAACGCCGGGAACGAATCATGCAAACCCATAACCACTCCTCGTCATCGGACACATGTCTCCGGGAAACCCGCCGGGACGAAAGACCGCGTGCGGTCTCTCGGCCTCGGAAGACCGGACCAAAATGCTCAGACCGACAGGGAGCAGCGCGGTGGGCGGAAGAGAGAATGAAAACTGGAGAGAGGCGCGAAGACGGCGGGCTCGCCATGGCGCACAGCCATGGTATCAGGAGCCACTACGCGATTATCGGAAATCTGGCCAAGGAGATGGACTCCCACATGACCGCAGTGGCCGCACAAATCCTTTGCCTGGTTTCCCGGCGAGCCGCTGTCGTGACTCGAAACGGCGCTGGTCGAATCAAACACGAGGTCGACGGCGCAATTGTCCGGGTCCCACGCCGAGGCAACAGACGTGAGCAGGACGAAAAGGGCAAGAACCTTGGCGATGAGTTTCATGGAGATGACGAAAGTAGCGTATTGCCGGCGCGGCTGTCAAATTCGTGAACCGTGATCCATGAATAGAACCTATCTCAAAATTATTTCCCCCTCCCCTCGCGGGAGGGGGCTAGGGGGAGGGGGAAGGATTTTTGCTGCTTTTCCCGATGACACTTTTCACCCCCACCCCAACCCTCCCCCATCAAGGGGGAGGGAGTTTGATTT
>DAIDLH010000092.1 GCA_027449605.1 Candidatus Muproteobacteria bacterium
GGCAACGTCGGCTCCTGGTTCGTTGGGAGTACTACGCTCAAAATTTTCTCGGCTTTGTCCAACTGGCGGCCATGGTTATTCTGCTGAAGCAATTTTGAGATAGGTTCTAAAAAGCTTGTCGCCTTTCGGCAGCGACGAAGCGTTTGTGTACAATTCTGTGCGCGCTCGATCCAAACGCTTAATCAAATCGATTAGTTTTGGGCCGGCCCAAGTATGGAAGGATTGATCTTTTATTAGAGTATTCATTTCCTCCGAGGAAACCGGGTATTGTGCGATTTCCTCGAATTCGACACCCTCGATGGCAGAGCGCTTTCCGCCATATAAGAATCCGACCACCTTCCCAAGCCACCCAAGTTCTTGAGTTGGATATTTCCCTTCTTTTACAGCGTAGAAATACCCAGAGCCGCACACACTTTCGGCCATTTCGAATGCTGTGTATCCTTCTGGAACGTGATCGAAAATCTCGGACTCACCGGCTGCTCTTGCTGTCTCGACAACCACGGGAACAGACAAAACGTTTACGGCTGCAGCAAGCGCAATTCCTGCCAAGGTATTCATTGCATGTGTCTTGTTTCTATGGCGCATAACTTAATTTAGATGTCACTTTTTGACGTATAACTTGGACCGGTGACGTATAACCTGGCAATCATATGAGCCCATAAGTACATAACCAACAGGCATTTAGGCCACTTGTCTACAGAGACAGGCAGTATTAACTGAACCGACAAACCCTGCAAGTCGATAGGGACGGGCTTAAGTTCTGGCATCGACGATATTTGAACGCGAAATACCGATGTTCATACGCCAGGCCCGAACGGCTGAAATGCTTCGGAAGCAGACACACATTTAAAATCGCACGCGCACAGAAATGACAGCCCGATGCACTTGCCGGGATCAAATCGTCGGCTAGGCTGAAGATATCGGCACAGGGAAGAACCATGCGTCTGGCACTATATATAGGAATCGCGACCGTCGTTGTCACGCTGAATGCCCAAGCGGCGAATGAACCAGCCACCGAAGCGAAACAGGCGCCGCTGCATTCCCGTCCGTATTCGGTGAAGTGCGTTGCAGCGGTCCAGGTCTGGGTCGAACTGGACGACGGCAGTCTGCCGGCGCGCGAGGACGCGCGGGCCGAATCGAAAAAGCGGGTGCAACTCAAGCTGGTCGGCTCGGCGACTTCGCGCGGCGAGTCGGTGGTGTGCAGCTACGCTTCGCGCAGCCGCGACGTGACCACGTCCTATTACACGCGCTGCATCGATCCGCGCAAGGAACGCGGTACGCGGCATACCTATATATGCCGGTGACGGCGTGGGTTATCCACCCGCGGCTTTCCCCCGCGACTCGAGTTCTTCCCACCGCGCATAGCCGGTTTCCAGTTCTTGCATGATCGTCGCCAGTCGTGCCAGCGTGGCCGTGATTTCACCCGCGGCCTGCTGGTAGAACGCAGGATTGCTGACGGCGGTTTGCAGCCGCTCTTGCTCGGCTTCGAGCGATTCGATTTTTCCCGGCAGCGATTCCAGCTCGCGCTGCTCCTTGTACGAGAGCTTGCGCGGTCCGGCACGCGCGGGTTCCGGCGCGGTGGCGGGCTGGCCGGCTTTGACGGACGATGCGGATTCGGGCGCGGGCCGGTTCCGTCGCTGCCGCAGCCAGTCGCTGTAACCGCCGACGTATTCGCCGATCCGCCCGCCGCCTTCGAACACCAGCGTGCTGGTGACGGCGTTGTCCAGAAACACGCGGTCGTGACTCACCAGCAGCAGCGTGCCCTGATAGGCGAGCAGCAGTTCTTCCAGTAATTCGAGCGTTTCCACGTCGAGGTCGTTGGTCGGCTCGTCCATCACCAGCAGGTTCGCCGGCCGCGCGAACAAGCGCGCGAGCATGAGCCGGTTGCGCTCGCCGCCGGAGAGCGTGCTCACCGGCGAGCGCAGTCGTTCCGCGGGAAACAGGAAATCCTGCAAATAGCCGGCGACGTGACGGCTCTGGCCGTTGATCGTCACCGTCTGACTGCCTTCGCCGACGCTGTCCATCACCGTGGCGTCCGGGTCGAGCTGCTCGCGCTGCTGATCGAAATAAGCGACTTGCAGCTTGGTGCCGCGGCGCAGTTGTCCGCGCGTCGGCGGCAACTCACCCAGCAGCAGCTTGATCAGCGTGGACTTGCCGGCGCCGTTCGGGCCGACGATGCCGACGCGGTCGCCGCGCATGATGCGCGCCGAAAAATCTTTTATCACCGCAGTGTCGCCGAAGCTGAAGTCGACGTTCCTGGCCTCGAACACCAGCTGACCGGATTGTTCGCCCTCTTCCAGTTTCAGCGTCGCCTTGCCCGCGCGCTCGATGCGCTGACGGCGTTTCTCGCGCAGCGCTTCGAGCGCGCGCACCCGGCCCTCGTTGCGCGTGCGCCGCGCCTTGACGCCCTGGCGTATCCACGCTTCCTCCTGCGACAGCTTCTTGTCGAACAGCGCGTCGTGCTGCGTTTCCGTCGCGAGTTGCGCCTGCTTGCGGCGCAGGTAGTCGTCGTAGCCGCCGGGCCAGGAGGTGAGCGCGCCGCGGTCGAGTTCGACGATGCGCGTGGCGAGACGCTTCAGGAACGCGCGGTCGTGGCTGACGAACAGCAGCGCGCCGGGAAAATCCACGAGAAATTCCTCGATCCAGGTGATGGCCTCGATGTCCAGATGGTTGGTCGGCTCGTCGAGCAGCAGCAAATCCGGTTCGCACACCAGGGCGCGCGCCAGCATCGCGCGCCGCCGCCAGCCGCCGGAGAGCGCGTGCAGGCGGACGTCGCCGTCCAGATTCAGACGCGAGAGCACCGTCTCGACGCGCTGCTCCAGGCGCCAGCCGTCGCCGGCTTCGAGCTCGTGCTGACACTGCGCCAGCCGCTGCGCCAGCGCCGGTGTCGGCGCGTGCGCGAGCTCCACGGCGATATGATGGTATTGTGAAATCAGCCGCCCGA
The DNA here is from genome assembly GCA_027449605.1 of Candidatus Muproteobacteria bacterium. Lineage (GTDB taxonomy): Bacteria > Pseudomonadota > Gammaproteobacteria > Acidiferrobacterales > Sulfurifustaceae > Sulfuricaulis. The sequence continues at coordinate 2,945 of DAIDLH010000092.1, forward strand.
GTCCGGCCAGCCCGCCGGCGACGATGTCGAACACGGTCTCGTCGCTGTCGACGCCGACTTCCTGCGCCAGGTGCGCGACGCGCGTGCCGGGGCGGATCCAGACCTCGCCGTCGTCGGGAACCGCTTCGCCGCTCAGCAGGCGGAGCAGCGACGATTTGCCTTCGCCGTTGCGCCCCACGAGACACACCCGCTCGCCGCGGCGGATTTCGAGCCGGGCGTGGTCCAGCAGCGGACGATGGCCATAAGCCAGGGAAACCTTGTCGAGGCGCAGCAGCGGCATGGATTATTGTTTCGGGCGCGGTCGGGTTCGAAGCGCGATCATTATAACGTCCGCGCGCGAAACCCGCGCTGAAAGCTTCAGAGTGCCCAACAAAATGAACGCCGGCACGAAACTCCCTCTCCCTCTGGGAGAGGGCGATCTTATTTTGTAAGCGTTTGTTCTTTTATATCCCCCTCATTCTAACCTTCTCCCGGAGGGAGAAGGGACCCAGCGAGATATTACGGTGCGCACTGCTTACCATTCCTCTCAATAAGACGAAGGTTTCCTGGCCCGGTGAAATCCGATCATCCCGCGCAGCAGGGTCTTGCTCGACACGTCTTCGAATCCCAGCTGCCGCAGCAGCTGCGACAGCTCCTCGGCCGAGTAGAACAGGCTCAGGGTTTCGATGAAATATTTCTTGCAGTTGCGCGCCGCGGCGTTGCTCTGGAACAGCACCGCCGTCACCGACAGGCTGACGCGCAGGTAGGCGTAATACATCCGCTCCACCAGCCGGCTGCCGGGGCGCAGCATGTCGCAGTGATAAAAATGCCCGCCCGGTTTCAGTACGCGCCGGATTTCCCGGACCACGTCCATGATGCGCAGATGCCGCGACGCCCATTGCAGCGTCACGACGTCGAAATGATTGTCCGGGAACGGCAGCTTGTGCACGTCGCCGATGATGCTCTCGATGCGAAAGCCTTCCTGCTCGGCGCGGCGGCGGCCGACTTCCTGCATCGCCGCGCTGCGGTCCATGGCGGTCACCTGGAGATCGGGCTGCTTGCGCAGCATCGCCAATCCGACCGCGTTGGTGCCAGCGCAGACATCCAGCGCCTTCTGTCCGCCTTGCAGTTCGATGGTCGCGAGAAAACTGTCGCGGAAGTAGTTCCACATCCCGAGGCTCGCGACGTGATTGGCGCGGTCGTAATACTTCGCCACGTCGGCGAACACGTCGTTCAATTCCTCGGTCCATACCTGCTTGAACAGCTTCTCCCGCGTGTTCTCCCGGTCTGAAAAGTGCAATGACCCTTGCAGGGCGCGCTCGCCATTTGCCATGTGTGCCTCGTTGTCGGTTATTTTCGGGAAGCCCGATGCATTCCTTGTAACGGAAAACCGTCCGGCGCGGCCTTGCGCCAGATCAAACTTTCGCGGTCCGGAACGATATTATGTGTGCGAACGTGACGGCGAGGGAAGGCATGCCGCCCGGTGTCGGGTTTTCAGCGTATGGCGGGGCTCAGGGAACGATTTTCACGCCGTGCCAGAAAGCGATGTAATCCCGAAGGTGGCGCGCCTCGTGCTTGGGCTGCGGATAATACCAGGCAGCGCCGCAATTTACCTTGCCGTCGACGAGAACGTCGTAATAACTCGCCACGCCTTTCCAGTGACAGACGCTGCGCTTGTCGGTCGGGCGCAGGTGTTCGCGCTTCACCGCCTCGGGCGGGAAATAATAATTTCCTTCAACGATTTGGCAGGCGTCGCTTTCCGCCAGCACCGCGCCGTTCCACATTGCCTTGGGCATGAGCAACCTTCCGATATCTGCGGATATTTCCGTATGACCGGAGATCCAAGTTTGCATTCCCTCGCGGGTATGTTTCAATGTTGTTTCGTAAAGCTGGGAGCAACGGGATGATGCTCGTCCGCGGCAGTTCACAGGCCCGGGACACGGCGCGCGGGAATTCTGTCTCACGGGAAGCGTTGGCGCAGCGCTACGGCGCGGTGCGGCGCGCGAGCGAAGCGCTCAGCCGGCCGCTCGCGCCCGACGATTACGGGCTGCAGGCGATGCCCGACGCAAGCCCCGCAAAATGGCATCTCGCGCACACCAGCTGGTTCTTCGAAACTTTCCTGCTCAAACCTTTTCTCCCCGGCTATCGTCCGTTTCACCCGCGGTTCGAACATCTGTTCAACTCCTATTATGAGCAGGTCGGCGCGCCGTTTCCGCGCCCGAATCGCGGGCTGCTCTCGCGACCCACGGTGGACGAGGTGCTCCGCTACCGCGCGCAGGTGGACGAGGCGATGGCCGCGCTGCTCGCGACGGTCGAAGAACGACATTGGACCGAGGTCGCGGCGCGCACCGTGCTCGGCTGTCATCACGAGGAACAGCATCAGGAATTGTTCCTGACCGACATCAAATACAACTTCTCCGTCAATCCGCTCCAACCGGCCTACCGCGAAGACCTGCCCGCCGCGGCTCCCGGCGCGGGCACGGCGCTGAACTGGATCGCGCAGCCGGGCGGCACGGCGGAGATCGGCCACGTCGGCGACGGCTTCGCGTTCGACAATGAAACCCCGCGCCATCGCACGCTGCTCGCGCCGCACGCATTGGCCGCGCGCCTCGTCACCAGCGGCGAGTATCTCGAGTTCATCGAGGCCGGCGGCTATCGGCGTCCCGAGTTCTGGCTCGCGGACGGTTTTCGCGCGGCGCGCGAGCACCGGTGGCAAGCGCCGCTCTATTGGGAGAAAAGCGACAGACGCTGGTGGTCGTTCACGCTCGCGGGCCGGCGGCCGCTGAACGAACACGAACCGGTGTGCCACGTGAGTTTCTACGAGGCCGACGCCTACGCGCGCTGGGCCGGCAAACGCCTGCCGACCGAGGCGGAGTGGGAAGCCGCCGCGCAGCGACAACGCGTGCAGGGCAATCTGCGCGAGTCGGGCCGGCTGCACCCGGCGCCGGCGTCGCCCGGCGACGAACCGGCGCAGTTTTTCGGCGACGCGTGGGAGTGGACCGCCAGCCCGTATACGCCCTACCCCGGCTACCGCGCGGCGGCCGGCGCGCTCGGCGAGTACAACGGCAAGTTCATGGTGAACCAGCTGGTGCTGCGCGGCGGTTCCTGCGTCACGCCCGCGGATCACGTGCGCGCGAGTTACCGCAACTTCTTCTACCCCGCCGATCGCTGGCAGTTCTCCGGCATCCGCCTGGCCGACGACCGATGAACCTGCGCGCCATCCGCTTTTACGACGATCACCCGTCGCCCGCGACCTTGCAGGAGGAAGTGCTGCGCGGACTGGCGTCGCGCCCCAGATGCATCGCGCCGAAATTCTTCTACGACGAGCGCGGCTCGCGGCTGTTCGACGCCATCTGCGAACTGCCGGAGTACTATCTCACGCGCACCGAGATGGGCATACTCGAAAGCTGCGCACAGGAAGTGGCGCGGGCCGCCGGCCCCGACTGCACCCTGATCGAGCTCGGCAGCGGCGCGAGCAAAAAAATCCGCCTGCTGCTCGAAACGCTGCGACCGCGCCACTACCTCGGCGTCGACATCTCGCGCGAGTTCCTGCGCGAGTCGGTGCAGCGCCTGGCGCGCGACTATCCGTGGCTCGAGGTGCACGCCGCCTGCGCCGATTTCGCCCACGACTTCGATCTGCCGGCGACCGGCGATGCCGGCCGCCGGCTGGTATTCTTCCCGGGCTCGACCATCGGCAACTTCGAACCGTGGGATGCGCTCGCGTTTCTGCAACGCGTGCGCCGTCTGGTACAGCCGGACGGCGCGCTGCTGATCGGCGTGGACCTGAAGAAAGACCCGCGACTGCTGCACGCCGCCTACAACGACAGCCAGGGCGTCACCGCGGCATTCAACCTCAATCTGCTCGAGCGCCTGCGCGCCGATCTCGGCGCGGAACTCGATCCGCGAAATTTCCGGCACCGCGCGTTCTACGACGCGGTTCGCGGCCGGATCGAAATGCACCTCGTCAGCCGCCGCGCGCAGACGATCCGCGTGCTCGGGCGGGCGTTTCATTTCGAGCCGGGGGAAAGCATCCACACGGAGAATTCGTACAAGTATTCGATCGCGGAATTTCACGCGCTCGCGCGGCGCGCCGGGTTGCGGCCGCGCCAGGTGTGGCTGGACGCGGCGCATCTTTTCAGCGTCCATTACCTCGGCGTCATCGTCCGCTCGCGTCCGCGCACGACCTGATACGTCGCTCGCGCACCGCGCGCGGAAGCGAACAAGGAGTCCGTCATGCTCCGACAACCTGATTTTCGTCCGTTTGCGTTCGCCGTTATTGCGCTGGGCGCGATACTCGACTTCGCCGCGGCCGTCGTGCCGTATTACGAAGCCGGCTACTTTCTGGACATGAAGGCGCTGCTCCTCGGCCTGACGCCGTATCTCGTCTACGGTCTGTTCACCGACGTGGTGCGCGGCTGGGCCCTGCTCATCGCCGGCACGCTGCTGTTCGGGATCGACCTGGGCGTGAAAATTCCCGAGCGCTTCGTGCATTACGACGGCTACGCCAGCGGCGTTGTTTACTGGGCGCCGCTCGTCGCGACCCTGATCGTCGTCGTGATTCTCGCGATCGGGGCGCGGAAAGAGCGACGCTGGAACGGGAAAACACCGGAAACGACGGAAACCAGGAAGGAGGCAAGTCATGGTTAACCTGATCATCAACGGAAAACGGCAGGAACTGGACGTGGCCGCCGACACGCCGCTGCTGTGGGTGTTGCGCGACCACCTCGGTCTCACCGGCACGAAATACGGTTGCGGCATCGCCGCCTGCGGCGCCTGCACCGTGCTCGTCGACGGACAACCGGTGCGCAGCTGTATCACTCCCGCCGCGGCCGTCGGCGGCAAATCCATCACCACCATCGAAGGATTGTCGGCGGAACACCGGCATCCGGTGCAACGGGCGTGGATCGCCGCCGACGTTCCGCAGTGCGGCTACTGTCAGTCGGGCCAGATACTCTCGGCGGTGGCGCTGCTCAGCGCCAAACCCAAGCCCACCGATCGGGACATCGACGAGGCCATGAGCGGCGTGTTGTGCCGCTGCGGCACTTACACGCGCATCCGCAACGCCATCAAACACGCGTCGCGGCTGATGGCGAAGGGGGATGTGGCATGAACACTTCCCTGAATCTCGATCGTCGCGAATTTCTCAAGGTATCGGCCGCCGTCGGCGGCGGCTTGCTGATCGGCCTGTACCTGCCCGGCCGGCTGGAAGCGGCCGCCGGTCCGCACACGGAAGCGGAATTCGCGCCGAATGCGTTCCTGCGCATCGCGCCCGACAACACCGTGACCGTGATCGTCAAACATCTGGAGATGGGGCAAGGCGTCTACACCGGGCTGCCGACGCTCGTGGCGGAGGAGCTGGACGCGGACTGGAACCGGATTCGCGTGGAATCCGCCCCGGCCGACGTCGCGCGCTACGCCAATCTCAGGTGGGGCGGCCAGGCGCAGGGCACCGGCGGCAGCACCAGTCTCAACAATTCCTGGGAACAGATGCGTCGCGCCGGCGCCACGGCGCGCGCGATGCTGGTCGCCGCCGCGGCGCAGAAATGGAACGTAAAATCCGGCACACTGCGCACCGAGAACAGCTACGTCATCGATACCAACGGCAAACGCCGGGCCAGCTACGGCGAACTCGCCTCGCTCGCCGCGACATTGACGCCGCCGGCGGACGTGGCGCTCAAACCGCCCAGGCAATGGAAGCTCATCGGCAAGCACGCGCCGCGCAAGGACAGCGCCGACAAGGCCGCCGGCCGGGCCGTCTACGCCAACGACATACGTCTGCCCGGCATGCTCACCGCGCTGGTGGCGCGCCCGCCGCTGTTCGGCGCGAAGGCAAAAGGTTTCAACGCCGAACCAGTGAAGGCGATGCCCGGCGTGAAGGCCGTGGTCGCGATCCCGCAGGGCGTGGCGGTGGTCGCCGTCGATTTCTGGTCGGCCAAACAGGCGCGTGACGCGCTGCGCGTGGACTGGGACGACAGCGCCGCCGAAAAACGATCGAGCGACGAGCTGCTGGCGCAGTATCGGGAATTGGCCCAACAACCCGGCGCCGTCGTGCATCGCGCCGGCGACATCGCCGCGGGCTTGAACGGCGCCACGAATAAAATCGAGGCCACGTTCGAGTTTCCGTATCTGGCGCACGCGCCGATGGAACCGCTGGCCTGCGTGGTGCGACTGGGCGACGACGCTTGCGAGGTCTGGGCCGGTTCGCAGTTGCAGACCTTCGACCAGGCCACCGCCGCGCGCATTGCCGAACTCAAGCCCGAGCAGGTTACTATCCACACATTGCTCGCCGGCGGCAGCTTCGGCCGGCATGCGAACCCGACAGCCGACTACATCGCCGAGGGCGTCGCGGTGGCGAAGGCGACGCGCGCGCTGAACGCGCCGATCCGGCTGATGTGGACGCGCGAGGACGACATCCGCGGCGGCTATTACCGGCCGCTGTACGTGCACACGATCAGCGCCGGTCTCGACAAGCGCGGCCGGCCCGTGGCCTGGCAGCACCGCATCGTCGGGCAATCCATTCTCACCGGTACCCCGTTCGCGGGCATGATCAAGGACGGCATCGACATCACCTCGGTCGAAGGCGCCGCCAACCTTCCCTACGCGATACCTAATATGCTGGTGGACCTGCACACCACACAGGCCGGCGTGCCGGTGCTGTGGTGGCGCAGCGTGGGCAGCACGCATACCGCGTTCTCGACCGAAGTCATGATCGACCAGCTGGCCGTCGCGGCCAAACAGGACCCGGTGGCGTTCCGCCGCGCGCTGCTCAAGAACCATCCGCGTCATCGCGCCGTGCTCGAACTCGCGGCGCGGAAGGCCGGCTGGGGCAAGCCGCTCCCGAAGGGGCGCTGGCGCGGCGTGGCGGTGCACGAGTCGTTCAACTCCTACGTCGCCGAAGTGGCGGAGATCAGCATCGCCGACGGCAAGCCGAAGGTCGAGCGCGTGGTGTGCGCCGTCGACTGCGGCGTGGCGGTCAACCCGGACATGGTGCGTGCGCAGATGGAGTCCGGCATCATTTTCGGATTGTCGGCGGCGCTGTACGGCGAAATCACGCTCAAGGACGGCCAGGTGACGCAGTCGAATTTCCACGACTATCCGATCCTGCGCATCAACGAGGCGCCGAGGATCGAGGTGCACATCGTGCCGAGCCACGCCAAACCGACCGGCGTCGGCGAACCGGGCGTGCCGCCGATCGCGCCGGCGGTGGCCAACGCCGTGTTCGCCGCCACCGGCAAGCCGGTGCGGCGTTTGCCGATAAGGATCTGAGCCATGGAAACCGCCGACCATGAAGTCCTGCGCATCGCCGTCGACTGGCTGACGGCGGGCGAACCGGTATATCTCGCCACCGTCGCCAGAACCTTCGGCTCCTCGCCGCGCCCGCCGGGCTCGCTCGCGGTGCTGCGCGCCGACGGTCGCTTCGCCGGTTCGGTCTCGGGCGGCTGCATGGAAGAAGACCTGGTGGCGCGTCTGCGCGCCGGCCGGCTGCCGGAAAAATTCCCTGCCGTCATCACCTATGGCGTCACGCGCGAGGAAGCACGGCGTTTTGGCCTGCCCTGCGGCGGCAAGCTCGAGCTGGTGCTCGAAAGACTGGAAAGCGCGACAGCGCTGAAAAGCATCCTGGAGAAAATCGACGCGCGCCGGCAGGTGCGGCGGCGCGTATGCCTCGACACCGGCGAGGCGAGTCTGCATCCGGCCGTGGATCGCGAGGAATTTTTCTACGACGGAAAAAATCTGCACAAGCTGTTCGGTCCGGACTGGCGCCTGTTGCTGATCGGCGCGGGGCAGTTGTCGCGCTTCGTCGCGCAGATGGGACAGGCGCTCGACTACGAGGTCATCGTCTGCGAGCCGCGCGAGGAACTGGCGAGCCTGTGGCAGGTCGACGGCGTCACGCTGGACACGGGCATGCCGGACGACGCCGTGCGTGTGCTCGCCGACGAACGCTGCGCGGTGCTGGCGTTGACGCACGACCCCAAGCTCGACGACATGGCCTTGCTCGAGGCGCTCACGGGCCCGGCGTTCTACGTCGGCGCGCTCGGCTCGCACGTCAACAACGACAAGCGCCGCGCGCGCCTCGCCACGCTCGGCGTGCCGCGCGAACACCTCGCGCGCCTGCACGGGCCGATCGGCCTGCCGATCGGCAGCAAGACGCCGGCGGAGATCGCGGTGGCGGTGCTCGCCGGCGTCACCGCCGCGCGCCACGGTATCGCGCTCGAAACCGGGACGCAGGACGCGCCGGCGCGACTCCAGGTCGGCAGCTGACGTACGATGCCGACGAACCCCCATATCGTCGGTGTGCTGCTCGCGGCCGGGCGCGGCGTACGTTTCGGCGGCAACAAACTGCTCGCGCCGTGGCGCGACGACACGGTCATCGCCGTTGCGACCGCGCGGCACCTCATCGACGCCCTGCCCGATTCGGTCGCGGTGCTGCGTCCCGGCGATGAAATCCTCGCCTCCTTGCTCGCGGCCGAAGGTTTGCGCATCGTCGTCAATCCGAACGCCGACGATGGCATGGGCGGCAGCCTCGCCTGCGGCGTCGCCGCTGTGGCCGATGCCGGCGGCTGGGTCATCGCGCTGGCCGATATGCCGGCCATTCGGATCGAGACCATCGCCGCCGTCGCCCGGGCGCTCGCCGCGGGCGCGCCTCTCGTGGCGCCAGTCTATCGCGGGCAACGCGGTCATCCGATCGGCTTTGCGCGACGCTTCCGGCAGGACCTCGTGTCGCTTCGCGGCGACCACGGCGGACGCGACATCCTCGCCGAATACGGAAATGAACTGCGGCAAATCGACGTGAGCGATCCCGGCGTGCTGTATGACGTCGATCGCGCCGCCGATCTTGTCGCCGCGGAGCATTAACAGGTTGCTGAAAAACTCCCTCTCCCTGCGGGAGAGGGCCGGGGTGAGGGCGATCTTATTTTGCAGGCGTTTGTTTTTTTATATCCCCCTCATCCTGACCTTCTCCCGGAGGGAGAAGGAAAAGACTTTTTCAGCAGCCTGTTAAACCGATTCTCCTTCGGCTGCCTCGGCACGAACGTCGCGGCCGCGGTACAATTCATGGATATGATTCCCGTGCACCGTATTGTTCGACGCAACGTCGCCAAGCTGCGCTGGTCGTGGACGTTCGCAGTCATGTTTGTTTTTATTTCGTCTGACCGCTGGGAACTCACTCTCTTCGAACGCGGGCCGAAAATGTAAAAAAGCCAGCGAAACCCCGGGCGTGTCTCGAACTGCTAAATTTTGCATAATTAGCATTTCATTAGCAGTTAAGTTAAATGTTTCCCGACAGAGCCGTGATTGCCTTTCTGAATCACTCTGTTGTCTGCTTCTGAAGAATGTCATGAATCTGTGCGGGTTCAAAAGCCACATCCCAGCACCAAGCTCCGAATCCGCCCTTCTCGTTGATGCCTTTTACCCACGCATCCAGCGCTGAACGTTTAGCGCGGTTCTGTTCGTCATCCTGACCTTTGATCTCAAGCACCAACGTTTTGCCATTGCTAAGGCGAATGAAAAAGTCAGGTATGTATCGTCGCCGCGCGCCGTTCCATAAGTAGTAAATCTGGAAACCGAGATGATCGTTCTTTGCATAGGCCGTGACCTGTTCGTTCTTTTCCAGCACATTGGCCGCATACTGCTCCCATGAACTGTCGGCGAGCATGTGGCTGATCTGGGATTTCCGTGTCGGATGACAAACCTTGGTTGTGTACCACGTACGCATGTATCGCGTGGAACCGATCGGTGATTCCTCGTCGAAAACCGGTTCGATTCGTTCCATGTTCTGTTCCTGGACGTACCGCAGTAGATGCTGAACGATGAGATCGATGTTCAGCGCGAGCAATATTCGTTTACGCAGCGGCTCCTGATGGAACAGCGACGGAATTTGCAGTTTGTCGGATTCGAAGAATTGCTCAACCAGCCGGATCAACTGAAACACCAGATACTCGCGGTTACCGCTGAACTTTCCCTGAATCTCCGCGAATGCCTTGCTGGCGGCCTTGAAAGTCAGACGTTGTAGACGGAACTCTTCCGGGAGTTTCTCAAGATCGATCACATGCACCTGGTTCAGGTTGGTCGCCCCACCCAGGGCCGGCGCGATTTCAGCGCTGATCGGTGTTTGCGCCGGATCGAGCGCAAGCGGCTCGACTTTAGTCCAGTCAACCACCAGCGCCGATCGAACCACGACATCCACCCGCAACACGTTGGGCCAGCGGATTTCCAATTCATTGCGCTCGATGAGGGATTCAATCTGAATGCTGGGTTTTGGCGGAGGCGGTGCCTCGCCCATTTCGCCCACGTCCTGAAAAATCGAGAGCGGAACGCCGAACACATTCACGTATTCAGGTTTGAACAGGCCATCTTCCATGTCATAGGAAACGCGTCGCAAGCCACGGCCAATTACCTGCTCACACAGCAATTGGCTGGTGAAAGCACGCAATCCCATGATGTGCGTGACGTTCTTGGCATCCCAGCCTTCCGAAAGCATGGCGACGGAGATGACGTTTTGCAGGTCTTGACCGGCGGTATCGCGTTTACCAACGTTATCGACGATCTCGCGCAGCAGCTCTTCCATTTTCATATCTCTGAGACGTTGCTTGCGGGTCTCGGGGATATTTGCCGCTTCCAGAATGGCGGACAAGCGTTCTTTGTATGCCTTGTCGGTCGTTGCCGTCTCGCCGATCTCGGCCTTCTCCAAAACTTTTGAATCCACGCGCAAGGTCTGAGTTGGCTTATGCAATTCCGGCCAGTGTGCATCGCCGTGATTGAAATAGCGTTCGATGCGAGCGGCGGTCTCGGTACGGTTGCACACCGTCAACATAACCGGCGGCGAAACATGACCGCTCTCGCGCCATTGCCTGTGCGTCTCACGCCAGTCCGCCCCCAACAAGGTGTAGGCGTCCTGCACCAGCTTGGGCAATGCTTCGTGAGCTTCCGCGCCCTTACGGTTCAGGTCCTGCGCCACCGAAGCGTCGCGATAAAGGTGATAAAGCTTGGAACGATAGGTGCGCGCATCCGGCAATGCATCGTCGCGAATAACCACGCGCGGTGTTTTCACAAGCCCAGCCTCGATCGCATCGTTCAGGCCGAAATCGGAAATAATCCACCCGAACAATCCCTCCTCCGTGCTCACCTTGCCCGTCGGCGCAAACGGCGTCGCCGAGAGATCGAAGCAGCGCTGAATACGACGGGTCTTGTGAATCCGATCCAGCCCGTCAATCCATTTCGTCGCCTCGTCGAGATCGATGCCGAATTCTTCTGCCTCTTTTTTACTAACCTTGTATTCCGCTTTTTGACGATAGGCATGATGCGCCTCGTCGTTGATCACGACCAGATCGCGATAGATAGACAATTTTCCCAGCACGCGACGGGTAAAAGCCTCATCGCTCTCGGCGCCCTTCTTCACCACGGAACGATCCGCATCCTTGAGCGGCATCAAGGTGTGCCAGTTCTCGATCAGAATTTCCGCCTGGTTCAATTTCTGCCGCAACGCCTCCGACGGGCAAAGCCCGAAGGCATCGTAATAATTATCCGGTTGTCCGGGGTATAAAACATGGAGCCGTTCCTTGACGGTCAATCCGGGCGCGACGATAAAAACAGCTTTCGAGAAATCCTTGTTACGCTTGGGGTAGGTCAGCGCATTCAGCACCTGCCACGTGATGATCATCGCCATCACCGTGGTCTTGCCGCTGCCGGTCGCCATTTTGTTGCACAGTCGTTCCCAGGCCCCACCGTCGCCGGGAATATAAATGCCTTGCTTGAATTCCGATGTCGCCTCTACCCACCAGATCAGCGTTTCGATCGCCTCAAGCTGGCAGAAATAGAATGGATACTCTCGTGCGGAGCGGTCATACCAGTGTTCCAGCAATGTCCGTGTGACACTGGTTACACCAGGGTAACCGGCTTTACGCCAGTTTTCGACACGATCACGGATGTCGTTGACCAGCGGCAACGGCTCCAGGCGACGCGTGTTGTTGCGGATATCGAAAATCTCATAGCCCGCCGAACGACGCTCCGGAACAATTGCAAGCGATCCGTCGCGCGCCTGCTCCCAGTGTTGTGCGGGGACGTCATATGGCGAATTGATAATGAGAGATTTCGGCGCCGTCACGTCGTCACCCGGCCAGCATGCTCATACTGAGGCGAATTGGTGATAATCGCCAGAACGTCGAGCTGGAATTGCTGGTTAGCGTTGAATTGAAGCTCCATGTGTTCCCCATCAAATCAATATCCATCACGCACTTTCACCGGCGGTCGTGTAAGCCTGATCTGGTCGATTCGGTGTCTCTGGGTAGCGTAGGCGAAGGAGTCCTTCTTCAACCATTGGAGTGAGATAGCGGTTTCGAAGATTCGGTGCCGTACGGTTCAATAGGCCGGCCAGTGCATCCGCCGTCAGGTACCGATCCCGGCAAAGCGACAAAATGACCGCTCGGACCTCTGGCGCAGGCGCCTTGCCGCGTTCAGCAACTGCAGAGGCGATCGCGCGCAAAGCTGGATCGTTCTCAGCCAAATGAGAGGAGTTATCGGGCAAATGAGAGGAGTCCCCCGCTAAATGAGAGGAGTCCCCGGCATCAAAGAGCGATGGTTCACGGGGTCCGCCGCCGAGCCGATAGGTTGTCCACCGCCGGCGGTTGTCGGAAACGAGCAACCCTTGTTCACACAGACGGTTCAGCATCCGGGTAATTTCCACAGGATGATCCGTCAGCAGCTCCTGCAAGCGCGTATTGGAGACCGACCCTTCGACGTCCGCCGTCGCCAGGGCCTGGAGTTCCGGCGGGGAAAGTGAGTCAATCCGCGACCCGAACGCATGACGCAGCCGATCCATGGTTTCAGCCGGGATCAAGCTGATCATCGGCAGCGTAAGTCTCACGCGATCCGGTTCCGTTCGCACCTCCAGCCGCGGCGCGCGCCAGTGCTGCGCCCGCCACCCCGCGCGGATCTTGTCCGTGCCGGAGCCGGCGCGCTCCCCGCCGCCGATCATCAAGAACATCTGCTGGAGCGACTTGTTACGACATTCGCTCACCCCGCCCGCCAGATACTGTTCGACGGATACGAGCAGCGTTCCGGGATTCTCAACCACGAATCGGTCGGGATAACGTTCGATCACCACCCCGCCTGCCCCGGCATAGTCGGCGTGGATGAGCGCATTGACGAACGCCTCGCGCAGCGCCTCGTGTGCCGGTGTCACGTCGCGCCGCATCGCGCCTTCCAATTTAAAAGGCGTCGGCAGGCCCGATGCCAACTTTGTCCAAGCCCGGCTATAAAACTGGAACAGATTTGCTTCCCACGTTCCATCGGGATAAATCCGGTCGGTCCAACGTAGCTCCGGGTCGAGCTTCTCCCGATAATCCACAAAATAATTCGGCGCTGCCTGCGGATCACGTATCGCCTGGTCCTTGCCGAACATCAACAACCCCGCGAGCGTCAATCCCTCGGTCGTGCTGGCGCGGTCGCGCCGCCATCCGCCGAGCCGCTCAAGCAATTCGCGATCCGGCAACGCCAGCCAGGGATGCTCGCCCTTGGCGGCGCGCAAGCGCTGGCGATATTGCGCGAGACTCGGTTCGTCGATGTCTTCCAGCGAAAATCCGGTCAGAATACGATGGTCCGGCGGCATCTCGTCCGCGTCAGCGAGCATCCTCCGCACTTCGGCATCGGTGCAACGATAATCGCCTTCATGGCGACGACGGTATGTATGGCCGAGTGGATTTGCGCCGATATAGACCGGCCGCTGCGTGCGCGAAGCGCGCGGAATACGAATCACGAGAAGTGCCGTGCCGCCGACCTCGACGACTTCTATGTTCCGCGGCTCGAGCAGGTTGATGCTCACCTGGCCGCGATTGTTAAGACCGTCCCAAAGCGTCTTCTGATAACGCGCGATCTGTTCCTTGCTGAGCCCCTCCAGACTTGCCGTACCATCACGCTCGCTCACACCCAACACCACCACGCCGCCTTCCGAATTGGCCATGGCGCTGTACGTTTCCCAAAAACTGCCCGGAAAGCCGCCCTTGGCCGACTTGAATTCCCAGTCGGTCGTCTCGCCCACCTGGGCGGCTTCAAGAATGCGATCCAGCAATTCGGCGTTCATATGTCTCGCCGGTCAATCCAGCGGCAATATCTTCAGGGACTCAATTCCCCGATCATCCACAATCTTCACCGCCACTTTCTTGTTATCCCCCGCCTCGAAGGGCAGCGACACGGTGCCGTGGTATTTATGCAGCAAGCCTTCGTTCAGTTCGGCGCGGATGTCTTTTTTCAGCTTCATCCAGCCGTCGTCCTTGCCGGCTATGGGGAAGAATACCTGGCGCGGGAATAGCGAGCGCTCGTCGTAGTCGGTGTCGAGCAGCCATACCGCGATCTTGCCCTTGCCGCCGGAGACCAGTTCGCCCTTGGCGGTGTCGAAATAATCGAAGCCATGCACCTCGACTTCGTATTTGCCATCCTTGCGCTGGCGCACCTCCACGTCCGGTTGACCCATGAGCCAGAAGCTCTGGTTGCTGGTGCGCGCCTTCTTGAGATCGTCGGTGAGAAGATCGGTGTTCATCTTGGCCTTGAGCAGTGTCACGCCCGACCATTTGATTTCATCGATATCCTTCGCCGCTTCCGGGTCGAACTCGAATGACGCGAAGATGATGAACTTGGGCGCGGGGCGCAGCTTCTCGGCTTCGTTCAAGGCGAGAGTCACTTGGCGTTGTTCCAGTGCCGCGTGTTCGGGGCCGAAACTCACCACCACCCGCTCACCGCTGTCAGCAAGCGTGCCGCTGCAATGCAGATGACGAATATGCTCCGAGGCCGGGAATGTCTCCAGTTCCGCGAACTTGAGCATCTGCCCGCCCTTGCCGCGGATGCCGGCTTTTAATAACTCATCGCGCCACTGGTGTTGACGCCAGGATTCGCCGGAACGCGCAATCGCCACGTCCGCCTCTTGCGCTGGCTTGGCTTCGTCGAGCGCGAGCACGGTCGGGAACGGTACCGCCTCGACGGTGAACGGGCCGGTGATGCGCAGCTTGTTCTTGTCCGGCTGCGGCTGGTCGTAGAGCGTTTCCTGGTCCGCATGGGCGGCGATGGAAGCGTCCATTTGCTTTTGCATCGCCTGGCGCGCGGCGTGAAAAGCCTCGAACGGCTTGCGCGCGGATGGCGGCCAGTCCTCGGGAAAATCGAACGGCACGTCCCATTCCTTTAACGCCCCCTCTCCCCTTGCGGGAGAGGGCCGGGGTGAGGGGTCTGCATCCGGCGGGTTACGCCCTTGCGGGCTAACCCGCCCTACAACTGCCTTGTTGAGATCGGCCAGCGCCGCCTCAATCGCCGGATGCATGCGCTCGTAGATTTCGTCGATCTCCGGATTGTTGGCGATGGATTTGAGCGTGACATGCGGCACGGTCTTGTAGATGAACCCGCCCTTCAAGCCTTCCTGCGGATAGCGCAGCGCGTAGTAGTCGTAGCTCGCGGTCATGAGCCGCTGCTTGGCGAGCGTCACCGCCACGCGCGAGGTGTCGGTGGTGATCCAGCGCCGGCCCCACTTCTCGGCGACGAAGGCGGTGGTACCGGAACCGCAGGTTGGGTCCAGCACCAGGTCGCCGGGGTCGGTGGTCATGAGGAGGCAGCGTTCGATGACTTTCACGTTGGTCTGGACAACATACTGTTTGTCCATTCCGCTTCCTGACTGAGTATCCATCCACAGGTTATTGATTGGCATCACCGGAAAGTCATCGATATATCGCACGTAAGCCAGTGAGTTTCCCTGCACCTCCAGTCTATTAACTCTCGCGAGTCGGGCCATGCCCTGCTGCGTTGTCTTCCACCCTTGCGAGCCCGAGGGAACATAATTGTTGTCTTTCACCATGACTGGGAAGTTCATAGCCGTTCCTGGCCCAGCAGGTCGTCCCTCTCTTGGTGAAAGAACTGTTTGCAAACGATAAGGCTTGGCGCCCGACGGTATCGAGGAAGCATCCCGCTGCATAGCTTGGCCGAGTCGCTGGCGACGACCATCTGTGAACTCGATGAAGGAATAGGCGTCGGAACCTTCCTCGCCAAGTAATCGGGAGTTGTAGAGCTGCTGATACTTTAGAGCACGACTATTCTTGGCGTACCAAAGAATGTAGTCGGCACTCCCAGATAGATATTCCGACGTTTGCGTGCCTGTCTTCTTGAAAGTAATCAACCCGACAAAGTTCTCGCTCCCTAATACCTCATCCATCAGCTCGCGAACGTGATGCACATTCTCATCCGAAATCTGCACAAACACGCTCCCCGATTCGTGCATCAGCGCCGAAGCCAGCAGCAGCCGGTCGCGCAGATAGGTGAGGTAGGAGTGGATGCCCAGCTCCCAGGTGTCGCGGAAGGCCTTGATCATCTCCGGTTCCTGGGTCAGGTCTTCGTCCTTGCGGTCCTTCACGTCGCGCTTGTTGACGAAGGGCTGGAAGTTGGAGCCGTACTTGATGCCGTAGGGCGGGTCGATATAGATCATCTGCACCTGCCCGGCCAGGCTTTCCTTCTGCAACAGCGAGTTCATCACCAGCAGCGAATCGCCGGCGATCAGCCGGTTGGCCCAGCCGCGCTCGTGCTTGTAGAAGTCGATGGCGTCGCGCAGCGGCAGGTTTTCGAACGGCGCGGCGAAGAGATCGGGCTGGTGCATGTAGGCGGCGTTACCGCCGGCCCTCACCCCAGCCCCTCTCCCGGAGGGAGAGGGGTTTTTCATATTTTTCCGCACGGCGGAGAGGATGCTGGCCGGGTCGATGCGCTCGTGCACGTGCAGCGACACGGTATCGACATCGAAACTGGTGCGCTCGGCCTTGCCGGTCCAGTTGAGATAGGGTTCACCGAGGCGCTTGAGTTCCTGAAGTGCCGCGCGCATGGCGGCGTCATCGCCGCTCGCGAGCGCGTCATCGATGAGTTTCTCGATCGCCGCGCGGCTGGTGTCGAATTGCAGCGCCGGGTCGAGGTGAGGATCGTATTTCCAGTTGGTCCTGGGCTGGTCCGGGTCGTTCTCCGGCTTGACCATGCCCACTTCCGGGTTGTTCTTGCGCTTGTCCGGGTGGCGGTAACTCAATACTTCGGGATGGTCGCTTTTCTTTCCAGCAGGCACCGTACTTTTGTTTTTGCCCGCGCGCGGCTTGGCGGCGTCTTCGCTCGGCGCCGCCTGCGCCTCCAGAGAAAAGTCATCGTCGGGCATGACGCGCTGCTCGGGGTTGCCACGCCCCCGGCCGCGCCCGGTCAGGCCCTGCGGACCTCCCTTTGCTTTCCCGGCTTCCTCGCGTGGTTTCTTCGTGTTCGATTTCTTTTTTGGCATCAGCGGCTCTCTATTGCCCGGTTCGGCAACACCCGGTGGCGTGGATGAATCTCCTCAATGCCTTTTATTTGTTGTTGGAATCCTAACATAAGGCCATCCGGGACTGTCCTATCGAGGATCACATAAATACTTGATGACCAGTAGCCCGGATGGAGCGCAGCGGAATCCGGGAAGTTGCGGAAAATCCCGGATTCCGACCCTGCGGGCCTGCATCCGGGCTACAACGTTTTCCGGGCTCTTTAAGCTATTCGTCACGACCTTTAAGGCTCAGGGCGTATTCATACAGCTTGTTTTTCTTGAGGCCGGTGATGCGCGCGGCCAGCGCCGCGGCCTGGCTCACGGGCAATTCTTCGAGCAGGATTTTCAGAATCCGTTCGGCGTCGTCATCCACCGCTTCCCGTTCGGCGCGCGGAACGCCGTGGATCAGGATCACGAACTCGCCCAGCTGCTGGTGGGCGTCGCGGCCGACCCACGCGGACAGTTCCGCCAGCGTGCCGCCGCGCACGGTCTCGAACTGCTTGGTCAGTTCGCGCGCCAGCACCGCCTCGCGTTCGGGCCCGAAAATCTCCGTCATGTCCCCGAGGCTTTCGAGAATCCGGTGCGGGCTCTCGTAGAAAATCAGCGTGCGCGACTCCTCGCCCAGCTTTTCGAACACGGCGCGGCGGGCGATGGATTTGGCCGGCGGGAACCCCTCGAACACGAAGCGGTCGGAAGGAAGACCGGCGGCGGACAGCGCGGCGATGGCGGCGCAGGCGCCGGGCACGGGCACCACGGCGATGCCCGCCTGTCGGGCGGCGCGCACCAGATGGAAGCCCGGGTCGCTCACCAGCGGGGTACCCGCGTCGGTGATAAATGCGATAGACTTGCCGCTCCGCAAAAATTCCACAAGCCTGGGAACCTGGCTGCGTTCGTTATGCTCATGGAGGGCTTCTGTCTTGGCTTCAATACCGAAATGCATGAGAAGCTTGCCGCTGTGGCGCGTGTCCTCGGCGGCGATCAGGTCGACCTCCGACAGGAGGCGTATCGCCCGCGGCGTCATGTCCTCGAGGTTGCCGATCGGCGTGGCCACCACGTAAAGCCTGCCTGCGTTTGACACAAAAGTCCCCGATTCGATACTTTCACGCATTCTAAACAGGAAACCGCATGAAACCCATCCGCTGGCTGGCGATACCTATAATATGTGCCGCGTTCCTGGCCGGCTGCGAAACCGCGCGCGTGGCGCCGGCGGCGGCGCCGGTCAGCGTCGACGTGGCGGAAAAGGCCGAGCGTAACGGCGAATTCCTGATCGCCGCGCGCGAATACGCGCGCCTGGCGGACGTTTCGCTGCCGGCGCAGCGACAGGACTTTCAGCTGCGGGCGACGGACAATTTCCTCAAGGCCGGGCAATTGCGCGAGGCGCGCGGCCTGATCGACCTGATCAACGTCGCGGCGCTGGACAGCTCGTTCACGGCGCGCAAGCGCATCCTGCAGGCGCGCATCTACATCACCGAAGGCGGATTCGAGAAGGGCATCCGGCAACTGGACGAGGCCGCGCCATTGCGCAACCTCAGCCCGGCGCTGCTGTCCGAGATCAACAGCGTGCGCGCCCAGGCCGAGCTGGCGCTCGACAACCCCGTCGGCGCGGCGCGCAACCTGATCAGCCGCGAGCAATACATCGCCGGCAAGGAAGCCGTGGCCGAGAACCAGAAACAGCTGTGGAAAATCCTGGTGTCGATGCCGCGCGCGCGGCTCAAGACCGAATTCAACATCGCCCGCGATCCGGTGCTGGCCGGCTGGATCGAGCTGGCGCTGATCACCGCGGAAAACGCCGGGCAGACGCTGCCGCTCCAGGCGGCGCTGGATCAGTGGAAAATCACGCATCCGAACCATCCCGCGAACGAAACCGTCTTCGGCACGCTCATGAGCCCGACCCCGGGAATTTCCGGGCGCATCGAACGCATCGCCCTGCTGCTGCCGCTGTCCTCCGGCTACGCCGCCGCGGCGCAGGCGGTGCGCGACGGGTTCATGGCGATGGACGCCGCCAACACCAATCCCGACAAGCCGAAAATCCGGATCTACGACACCGGCCCCGACCCGCTGCGCGCGCCCGACATCTACGCGCAGGCCGTCGACGAGGGCGCGCAGTTCGTGGTCGGCCCGCTCGGACGCGAAGCCGCGGAAGCGATCCTGAAACAGGCGAGCATCAAGGTCCCCACGCTGATGCTCAACCACACCGACATCGACCCCGGCACGGCGAGCAAATACCTGTTCGAATTCGGCCTGCCGCCCGAGCAGGAGGCGCAGCAGGTGGCGGAGCGCGCCTGGCTCGACGGCCACCGGCAGGCGGCCGTGCTGTATCCGAAAACGCCGTGGGGCGAGCGCATGATGAACGCCTGGTCCGCTCACTGGCAGCGTCTCGGCGGCACCGTGGTCGCGAGCCAGTCCTACAACGAGCAGGACGTCGATTACTCCGACGCCATCAAGCGCCTGCTCAACGTCGTCCAGAGCGAGGCGCGCCGGGCGCAGATTGAGAAGATCGCCGGACAAAAACTGCAATTCGAGTCGCGCGCGCGCCAGGACATCGATTACATTTTCCTCGTCGCCGACGCCAAACGCGGGCGCCTGATCAAGCCGCAGATCAACTTCTATCACGCCGCGCGCGTGCCGGTGTACTCGACTTCGCACATCTTCACCGGCGCCGGCGACGCGGTGCAGGACGTGGACCTCGACGGCGTCATCTTCGGCGACATGCCGTGGATGCTGGTCGGCGACGGCCGGATCCAGGAACTGCGCCAGAAGATTCAGCAGAACTGGCCGTTCGCGCACAGCGACCTCGACCGGCTGTACGCGCTCGGCATGGACAGTTACGCGATCCTCCCGCACCTGGGCCGCATCAACGCCGAACCGGGCGCGCGCTTCGGCGGCGTCACCAGCGGGCTGTCGCTCGACCACAGCGGCCGCTTGCAGCGGCAACTGCTGTGGGCGCGGTTCCACCGCGGCGTGCCGCAGCTCGTGGACACGTTCCTCAAGTACAAGGGGCAGTTCGATATCCAGTCTTACGATGAGACGAAAAACGATGCCGGGCTCGCCGCCAAACCTCAGCCGCGGCCGTGAGGCGGAAGACCTCGCCTGCGCCCGCCTGCAGCGGGAAGGGCTCGCGCTCACGACGCGCAATTACCGCAGTCCATACGGGGAAATCGATCTCATCATGCAGGAACGCGATACCCTGGTGTTCGTCGAGGTGCGTTACCGCTCATCGGACGATTTCGGCACGCCGGCCGAGACCGTGGACGCCCGCAAGCAGGCGCGGCTGCGCGCCACCGCGGAGCACTATCTGCAAAATACGCCGCGGGCCTCCAAGAAAGCCTGCCGTTTTGATATCGTAGCGCTGACCGGAACCGGCGAAGGCGGCGACTTTCACTGGTTGCGCAACGTTTTCTAATCAAGGACGTCCCATGGCCAAGAGCAGCGTGCAGACCGCGCCCGATTCCAACGCCCAGATCGCGCGCATCAGGAACATCTTTCAGGAAAGCATCCTGAACACGCGCAACAGCATCGAGCTGCTGGCGCCGTCCATCGCGCAGGCGGCGGCGCACATGATCCAGGCGCTGCTCTCGGACCGGAAGATTCTCGTCTGCGGCAACGGCGGTTCGGCCGCGGATGCGCAGCACTTCTCCGCCGAGCTGCTGAACCGGTTCGAGCGCGAGCGTCCCGGCCTGCCGTGCATCTCGCTCACCACCGACACCTCGACCATCACCGCCATCGGCAACGACTACCATTTCGACGACATCTTCTCCAAGCAGGTGCGCGCGCTCGGTCAGGCGGGCGACGTGCTGCTCGGCATCACCACCTCCGGCAACTCGCGCAACGTGATCCGTGCGGTCGAGGCGGCGCACGAGCGCGGCATCGTGTGCGTGGCGCTGAACGGGCGCGGCGGCGGCGAAATCGCCGCGGTGCTGTCCGGGAACGACGTCAACATCTGCGCGCCCAACGCCTCCACGGCGCGCACCCAGGAAGTGCACGGCATCGTGATTCACTGCCTGTGCGATCTCATCGACTACCAGCTGCTTGGGCAGGGCTGAGGAACCACTGGTTTAATAATTTTCACCGCAAAGACGCAAAGAAAGGCTCATGATAGTCAAACATAAAAATCTTTGCGCTCTTTGCGCCTTTGCGGTGAGAGCTATTATCTTTCAAGATTATTCAGAGATTACTTAAATGATTCAGCGGTTGCTTCTTCTGGCGGTTATCCTCGGCGGCATCGCGCTGACGCAGGGCTGCGCGCCGGTGATCGTCGCCGGCGGCGCGACCGCCGCGGTCGCCGCCAACGACCGGCGCACCGTCGGCACCCAGCTCGATGATGAGAACATAGAGCTCACGGCGCGCAGGAAACTCAACGACGACAATCGGCTCGGCGACGATGTCCACATCAACATCACCTGTTTCAATGGCACCATGCTGCTGACGGGCGAGGCCACCACCGCCGAGCAGCGTGACATCGTGGTGTCGCTGGTGCGCAGCATCCAGGGCGTCAAGCGCCTCATCGATAGCGAAATCAATGTGCGCGAACCCACGGCCTTCGCCAACCGTGTGCACGATTCCTGGATCACCGGACAGGTCAAGGCCAAGATGCTGGATACGCCAAATCTTAAATCGACCCGCATCAAGGTGGTGACGGAGAACTCCGTCGTCTATCTCATGGGGCTCGTCAAACAGAGTGAAGGCGAACTGGCCGCCGAAACCGCCCGCACCGTCGGGGGCATCACCCGCGTGGTCAAGGTATTCGAGTACCTCGATTGACATCAAGCGAACGCAAGATCGTCACCGACGCGGCGCAACTCCCGGCACGGCTCGCGGAACTCAAACGCCCGCTGGTCTTCACCAACGGCTGCTTCGACATCCTGCACCGCGGCCACGTCGCCTATCTCGAGGAAGCCGCGGCGCTCGGCGCCTCCCTGGTCGTCGGCGTGAACAGCGACGCCTCGGTGCGGCGCCTCGAAAAGGGACAGGGCCGTCCGGTGAATCCCCTGGAAGACCGCCTCGCCGTTCTCGCCGCGCTCGGCTGCGTGTCGCTGGTGGTGCCGTTCGACGACGACACGCCGTACGAACTGATCAAGCGCGTGCGTCCCGATCACCTGGTCAAGGGCGGCGACTGGACGCCGGACAAGATCGTCGGCGCCGACATCGTCAAGAATTACGGCGGCCAGGTGCATTCGATCCGGTTCCGCTTCGAGCGCTCGACCACCGATCTCATCCAGCGTATCCGCCATGGCTGAACTGCCCGGTCCGTTCCTCGCGCGGCTTCGAGCCGTGCTGGGGAAGGACAACGTGTTGACCGACCCCGCCGACCGCTGGCCCTACGGCCAGGACAATTCGCGCAAACACGCGCTGCCGGACGCCGTGGCGTTCGCCACCACGCATGCGCAGGTGCTGGAAACCGTGCGCGCGTGCAACGAATCCGGCGTGCCGATCCTCGCGCGCGGACGCGGCACCGGCACCACCGGCGCCGCGGTGCCGGTGCGCGGCGGCCTGGTGCTGTCGCTGGAGCGCATGGACCGCATCGTCGAAATGGATCCCGCCAACCGCGCGATGCGCGTCGAACCCGGCGTACTCAACCAGGCGATACAGGACCAGGCGGCGGAGCACGGATTTTTCTGGCCGCCCGACCCCACGAGCGGCGCCTATTGCACCGTCGGCGGCAACATCGCGGTGAACGCCGCCGGACCGCGCGCCCTGAAGTACGGCAGCACGCGCGAAAACGTGCTCGGCCTCGTCGCCGTCACCGGCGGCGGCGAGGAAATCCACACCGGCACCTACACCACCAAGGGCGTGGTCGGCTACGACCTGACGCGGCTGCTGATCGGCTCGGAGGGAACGCTCGCGATCGTGACCGAAGCGACGCTCAAGCTCACGCCGTTGCCCGAATCGCGCCGCAGCTTGCAGGCGGTGTACACCGACGTGCGCGCCGCGGCCGCGGCGGTGTCGCGCCTCATGGCGCAGCCGGTCACGCCGTACGCGCTCGAGTTCATGGATGCTCAGGCGATCGAGATGATCCGGAATTACTCGGCGACGGAATTGCCGCGCGGCGCCGGAGCGCTGCTCATGATCGAAATGGACGGGCCGGAATCGGCGATGGACCGGGTGGTGGCCGACGTGTCGGCGGCGGCCCGCGGCGATGGGCTGTTGAGTCTCGCCGCGGCCAAAAGCAAAGACGAGGCGACGGCGCTGTGGGCCACGCGCAAGGCGCTGTCGCCGGCGCTGCGCAACATCGCGCCCAACAAGCTCAACGAGGACGTGGTGGTGCCGGTGTCGCGCATTCCCGACCTGATCGACGGACTCGAAAAACTGTCGCGCGAATACGGCATTCCGATCGTCAATTTCGGGCACGCCGGCAACGGCAATATCCACGTGAACCTGCTTTACGACACGCAGGACGCGCAGCAGGAACGCAACGCCCTGCCCTGCCTGTCGAAGGTATTCGATCTGGTGCTGCAACTCGGCGGCACGCTGTCCGGCGAACACGGCATCGGCATCGCCAAGCGCGATTACATCAATCGCGCGATCGATCCGGTCACGCTCGGCCTCATGCGCCGGATCAAGCGCCAGTTCGACCCCAAAGGAATTCTCAATCCGGAAAAGATTTTTCCTGCCGGATAAAAAACCGAATCCGACGACGTCCGCCGCCGCACGCCGTTATCCGGCGGATCGACGGTCAGCGTCTCGCGTGCGTTGGTATTATGATGACCGACCGAACATCGAGACCGGAGAACATCATGAAACGCGCCCTTTCCGCCCTGGCCATTCTGTTCGCGACCGCACCGATATCGTTTGCCGCCGATAACATCGACCAGATCAACCAGCTGATCCAGTCGGACTTCCGCAATCTGTCGGAAGACCTGGGCGCGGCGCTGAGCTACAAGGCGGTGATCCCGGCCAAACCGCTCGGCATCACCGGCTTCGATGTCGGCGTGGAGGTGACGGCGACGAAGCTCCAGCATCGCGACGCCTGGGATCGCGCCAGCTCCGGCGCCGCGCCCGACACCGTCTACGTTCCCAGGCTGCATCTCCACAAGGGCTTGCCGGCCGGTTTCGACGTCGGTGCGTTCTACTCCTCCGTTCCCGACTCGAACCTGAAATTCTGGGGCGCCGAAGCCCGTTACGCCATCATCGAAGGCGGCGTCGCGACGCCGGCGCTCGGCCTGCGCGGCACTTACTCCAAACTTTCCGGCGTAAGCCAGCTCGATTTCCACACCACCGGCCTGGAACTGCTGGTCTCCAAGGGCCTCGCGATCTTCACGCCCTACGCGGGCCTGGGACGGGTCTGGACAACCTCGGAACCGGTCGGCGTTTCCAATGTCAGTAAAGAAGAATTTTCCCTGGGAAAATATTTCATCGGCGGCAACGTCAATCTCGGCCTGGTCAATTTCGCCATCGAAGCGGACAAAACCGGCGGGGCGACTTCCTACAGCGCCAAACTCGGCTTCCGGTTCTAAGAGTTTGTTGAAAAACGTTTCGTCATCATTGGAACCTATCTCAAAATAGACGTAGGGTGGGCACTGCCCACCGTCGGACAGCCAGCAAAGCCGCGTTGGTGGGCGATGCCCACCCTACAAATATCTGCCGGAGCGTTTTTGAGACAGGCTCTAATATGCTGGATTCCGGCTTACGCCGGAATGACGAATTCGAATGTTTTCCGGACTTTTTCAACGCCCTGCTGACCCGCCCTGCACAACCAACCGTCAGCGCTCGCTCAGTTCCATTTTCTCGCTGTCGCGCTTCATGTCGAACTGGCCGAGGAACGACATGCCGAGCAGCACGTCCATCGACGTCATATCCTCGATGACGCCGCCGTCCACGTTATAGAGCATGATGTCGCCGACCTGCACCTTGTCGAGCTTGACGTAATATTTCGGCACCATGCCCGCGGCCGTGCTCGAATAGCCCGCGCGTCCCACCCGGCGGTAGTCGAGGCCGATACGCTTCGCGACGGCGCCGTTCATGGTCACCGTGCTGGCGCCGGTGTCCACCAGGAAACGCACCGACGTCCCGTTGATCTGTCCGTCGGCGAAAAAATGCCCGAAACGGTTCGGATAGAGCACGACGCTGCTTTTCCCCTTCGCGGCGAAGTCCGCGATCACCACGCCGAGCCTGAGCACCTGGCTCTTGCCGTCGATTTCCACACTGGCATTTTCCTGCTGCGTGTCGGTCGCGAGCAGCTTGACGCCTTCGGGGCTCGTCTCGCCGTTCTTCAGCACGCGGCGCGCGCCGTCGACGAGGATGATCGCCTTGTCCTTGAACAAGGCCAGCAGGGATATTTTCTCCGCCGCGCCGGCCGCCGGGGCGACGAGCACGAACAGAACGAACCACAGGATTTTGACGGTCAACGAACGGGTTTTCATGTTTCCCAAACTCACGGCTGACGATACAATCGGCGCATGCAGGAAATCCTGATTTTCCGCCACGCACCGCACGAAGGGCCGGGGTATCTGGCCGATTATCTCGACCGCCATCGCCGGCCCTGGCGCCTGATCCGGATCGACCGGAACGACCCCGTTCCCACAAGCATAGACGGCGTTTCGGGACTCGTGTTCATGGGCGGACCGATGAGCGTCAACGACCCGCTGCCCTGGATTCCAAAAGTCACTGAATTGATTCGCAAGGCGGTCGCCGTGGATATGCCGGTGCTCGGCCACTGTCTCGGCGGACAACTGATCAGCAAGGCGCTCGGCGGAACGATCACGAAAAACCCGGTCAAGGAAATCGGCTGGCTGCCGGTCAGCCGCGCGAGCGGATCGCTCGCGGACAACTGGCTCGACGGCCTGCCCGCGGAATTCGAGGTGTTTCACTGGCACGGTGAAACGTTTTCGATTCCGCCCGGCGCGACGCGCCTCCTCGGCTCGCGCGATTGCGCCAACCAGGCGTTCGTCATCGGCAAAACGCTGGCGTTCCAGTGTCACATCGAAATGACTTCCGACATGGTGCGCGAATGGGCGCGCGTCGGCGCGGACGAAATCGCGCCGGTCTGCGCGACGGTGCAGAACCCGCAAACCATGACGGTCGATCTCGACGCGCGCGTGCGGCGCTTGCAGGCCGTCGCCGACAAATTCTACGACCGCTGGATTCAGGGCCTGAAGTCACCTGTAAGCTGATGCGGATCGGCATCGACCTCGGCGGTACAAAGACGGAAGGTATCGTCATCAACGAGGCCGGCAAAATGCTTTACTGCGAGCGCCGTCCCACGCCGCAGGACCAGGGTTATCGCGCGATCCTGAAAAACATCCACGCGCTGGTGTCCGATCTCGAGAAAAAAGCCGGCCCATCCTGCCGCGTGGGCATCGGCACGCCGGGCGCGATTTCCGCGCGCACCGGCTGCCTCAAGAATTCCAACACCGTCTGTCTCAACGGCAAGCCGATCAAAGAGGATCTCGAAAAAATTCTGGCGCGCCCGATCCGCCTCGCCAACGACGCCAACTGTTTCGCGCTCTCGGAAGCGCTCGACGGCGCGGGGCAAGGCGCCGACGCGGTGTTCGGCGTCATCATCGGAACCGGGGTCGGCGGCGGCATCGTGTTTCACGGCGCGCTGCACGAGGGACCGCAGCACATCGCCGGCGAATGGGGGCACAATGTTCTTGAGGCCGAAGGTCCGCCGTGCTACTGCGGCAAGCGCGGCTGCGTTGAAACCCTCCTCTCGGGGCCCGGCCTCGCGCTCGATTACGCGGCGCACGGCGGCGAAGCGTCGCTCGACGCGAAACAGATCGTCACGCGCGCCGCACGGGGCGACGTTCGGGCCGAGGCCGCGATGCAGCGCTATCTCGACCGCTTCGGACGCGCGCTGTCGGTGGCGATCAACATCCTCGATCCCGACGTCGTGGTGCTGGGCGGCGGCATGTCGAACATCGCGCGCCTCTACACCGAAGGCCGCGACCGCGTGGCGCGTTACGTGTTCAACGACGAGCTGCGCACGAAAATCCTGCCGCACGTGCACGGCGATTCCTCCGGCGTGCGCGGCGCGGCGCAGCTCTGGCCGCCCGAAATCCTCTAGGGAAGCTCTGATTAAGTCTCCCGTTCGCCCTGAGCTTGTCGAAGGGTGAACGGGAAAGACCGTAAATAACAGGTGATTCGTCCGTTCATGGTTCGACAGGCTCACCACGAACGGACTTAATCAGAGGTTCCCTAGCCGCCGCATGTTTTCCGGGAGGGCGCCGTCCTCACGGCAACCTGCGACAATCGGTCACGTCCCGGAATGTGCACCCTCCCCGCGCCCGCGCGTTGTTACAGATAGCTTCAGATTCGGTAAATGTATTTTGACGGGCATCAATGTCGTCATGCCGGGCCGGAGATATTTTTGATCCGGGCAAAATCTGAAGGCATCCGTCATTTCAATCGTCAAGGAGAACTGTCATGAAACGCAAACTGATTTATACCGCCGTGATCGCTACGCTTCTGCCCGCCCTGGTTTCGGTCGGCTACGCCGCGGATCAGGATCGCGTGCAGACGCCGGACAAGGATCAGGCGCGCGACCAGGACCGGATCTACGGCTCGCAGCTGATGACCCAGCAGGAGCGCCTCGAGTATCGCAACCGGATGCGCGCCGCGAAAACCGCGCAGGAGCGCGAACAGATCCGCAAGGAACATCACGAACAGATGAAAGCACGCGCCAAGGAAAAGGGCGTGACCCTGCCGAATGAACCGCCGGCCCGCGGCATGGGCGACGGAATGGGTCCGGGCATGGGCGGCGGCATGGGACCCGGTGGCGGAATGGGTCCGGGCGGCGGCATGCGCCGCTACTGAACGCGATATCGCCGGCAGGATATTCCCCGGGAAGGGAATATCCTGCGTTGGCCGCCCGTCTCATGGGTTATACTGCATCGCTCTGAGTCACTGACCGTTCCGCAAAACCATGAACCGCCTGATCGCCCTCGCGCTCGCCTGCGGCCTCTACGCCGGCACGCTCTGCGTCGTCGCCGCGGCCGATGACGCTCATCTAAAGCTCTACACCACCAAGGGCGAGTTCGCCAACGTCAAGGACGATCTCATGCTGGCGATCACCGGTCGCGGCCTGGTGGTGGACCACAATTCCTACATCGGCGCCATGCTCGACCGCACCGGCAAGGACCTCGGCACGACGAAACCGGTATTCGGCCAGGCCGAATCGCTGCAGTTCTGCTCGGCGACGGTTTCGCGCCGCATGATGGAGGCCGACCCGGCCAACATCGTGTTCTGCCCCTATATCATCGTGCTGTACACCCTGCCCAATGACCCCAAGACCGTGTACGTCGGCTACCGTCGTCCGCAGCCGGTCGGCTCCGCGGCGTCGAAAGCCTCGCTGAAGGAAGTCGAAGCGCTGCTCGACGGGATCGTCAAGGAAGCCCTGAACATCAAGTAAGGCGCGCGTTGTCTGCCGTTCCGCGCGGCGCTTTGGAGCGCCGCGGTCCTGACTTATACTCCACCTCCGTTTCCGACTAACGAGAACAACCGAGTCATCCATGCGCGTCTCCCGATTCCTGCTGTCCACCGTCCGCGAAACTCCGGCCGAGGCCGAAACCGTCAGCCACAAGCTCATGCTGCGCGCCGGCATGATCCGCAAGCTCGCCGCCGGCATCTACACCTGGCTGCCGCTCGGCCTGCGCGCGTTGCGCAAGGTCGAGGCCATCGTGCGCGAGGAAATGAACCGCGCCGGCGCGCAGGAAGTGCTGATGCCCGCGGTGCAGCCGGCCGAGTTGTGGCAGGAATCCGGGCGCTGGGACCGGTACGGGCCGGAGCTGCTGCGCCTCAAGGACCGGCACCAGCGCGACTTCTGCTTCGGACCGACGCACGAGGAAGTCATCACCGACCTGATCCGGCGCGAGATCAAAAGTTATCGCCAGTTGCCGGCGAACTTCTACCAGATCCAGATGAAATTCCGCGACGAAATCCGCCCGCGCTTCGGCGTGATGCGGGCGCGCGAGTTCCTCATGAAGGACGCCTATTCATTTCATATCAACGAGGCCTCGCTCGGGGAAACCTACCAGGTCATGCACGCGACCTATTCGCGCATCTTCCAGCGCGTGGGACTGGAATTCCGCCCGGTCGCGGCCGACACCGGCGCCATCGGCGGCAGTCATTCGCACGAATTCCACGTGCTGGCCGATTCCGGCGAGGACGCCATCGCCATCTGCTCGAAATGCGAATACGCCGCCAACGTGGAAATGGCCCAGGCGCTGCCGCCGATGGGCAAGCGTCCGGCGCCGGGCCAGCCGATGCAGGCCGTGGACACGCCGGGAAAACACAGCATCGAGGAAGTCAGCCGATTCCTGAAAATTGATCCGAAACGGACCGTCAAGACATTGCTCGTCAAAGGCACCGGCGGCGTGATCGCGCTGGTGCTGCGCGGCGATCACGAGCTGAACGAGATCAAGGCCGCGAAGTTGCCGCAGCTGGCCAAGCCGCTGGTGTTCGTCACGCCGGGCGAGGTGGAACTGGCCGCCGGCTGCGAGCCCGGTTCGATCGGGCCCGTGGGCCTCAAGATTCCGGTCATCGCCGACGAATCCGCGGCGCGGCTCGCGGACTTCGTGTGCGGCGCGAACCTCAACGGCAAACATCTTGTTAACGTGAATTGGGGTCGTGACGCGACCGAACCGGTCGTGGCCGATCTGCGCAAGGTGGTCGAAGGCGACCCTTGCCCCGATTCCGGCAAGGGCCAGTGCGGCGGCACGCTCTCGATCCGCCGCGGCATCGAGGTCGGGCACATCTTCCAGCTCGGCACCAAGTACAGCGAGGCGATGCAGGCGACGGTGCTCGACGAGGCCGGCCAGTCGGTGGTCATGCCGATGGGCTGCTACGGCATCGGCGTGTCGCGCGTGGTGGCGGCGGCGATCGAACAGAATCACGACGACAACGGCATCATCTGGCCGGACGCGATCGCGCCGTTCCAGATCGCGCTGGTGCCGATCGGTTATGGAAAATCGGAGAAGGTCCGCGAAACGGTGGACAAACTCTACGGCGAGCTGGTGCATGCCGGTTTCGACGTGCTGCTCGACGACCGCGACGAACGCCCCGGCGTGATCTTCGCCGACATGGACCTGATCGGCATTCCGCACCGCCTGGTGCTCGGCGACAAGTGGCTCGCGAAGGGCGCGATCGAATACAAGGGACGGCGCGACAAGGCGCCGCGCGAGGTGCCGCTGGATCAGACAATCCCCTTTTTGGGCGCACAGGTAAAGAAGTGAGTCTGGCTCAAAGGCTGAATACAACATGATCCGCTATGACTCGCACGCAGAATTCCAGATTGTGCGCCGCGGCATCCCGCTCGCCTGGGTGGAAGAAACAATCGCCTCCCCGGACGAAACCGAGGTCAAGGATGGCAAACGTTCTTTCCTAAAGTGCTATACTGAGCGAGGTAAA
Organism: Candidatus Muproteobacteria bacterium; assembly: GCA_027449605.1. GTDB lineage: Bacteria > Pseudomonadota > Gammaproteobacteria > Acidiferrobacterales > Sulfurifustaceae > Sulfuricaulis. The sequence continues at coordinate 33,561 of DAIDLH010000092.1, forward strand.
ATGCTGCGGGTGGTGGTTCGCGAAAACGACCCGCGGTATGTCATCACCGCTTACTTCGACCGGAGAAAACCATGCGCGTGAGAATCGACCAGCAGGCGGATGCCGTCTATCTCGACCTTACTGGCCGGGAAATCGAAAGTAGCGAGGAAGTAGCCGACGGCATTATCGTCGATTACGACAAGGCCGGGCGCCTCGTTGGCATTGAAATCCTCGATGCCTCGAAGAAGGCCGGGGATGTTGACGTGCTGCGCAAGCTCGCTTTCGACGTGCCGCACATCGCGGCCTGATTAACATCAGCGCTCACATTCTCCGAGCTAATGACGAGTGACAAAGCGGATATTGTCATATCGATATGTAATGGGATCATTCAAGGTGATGAGAATGCGGTAACAGCCGCCTTGAAAACATATCCGTTCGTTCCACAAGCCAACGCCGGACGAAACTACACGCCTCTTCAAGCAACTCGAGTATTTGTCCGGGACGGTTACATTGACCGTTACTCCGACACACGACTGGTTAATCCTGCCGTACTGCGTGTACTCTCGAAGCTCTTGCCGCGTGATTTCCCATTTCACCCGAATTGGAAGATGACCGATACACACCCTGCGTATTGGGAACTGGCTCCAACCGTGGATCACATCGTTCCAATAGCGCGTGGCGGCATTGACTCCGAAGATAATTGGGTTACCACGTCGATGCTGCGGAATTCCGCGAAAGCGAATTGGACGATTGATGAGCTTGAATGGAAGCTGCTTCCACCAGGCGATTTCTCGCAGTGGGATGGTCTCACCGACTGGCTCTTTCGCTACGTCGGGCAGCATGGCCTTGAAAACCAGGATCGGTACATCGTTCAATGGTATAAAGCAGCTTGCGATGTTGGTACCTGACCTCTCGACCGAGCGTCAATCGTTGGCGCGGCAGCGCCTGAACGCAGTCATTTGCGGAGCATGCCGGGCGTGTGTATGATGCGCGCCGTTTTTGAAAGGAACCGCGTATCATGTCCATCGAACAGTTCGAATCCTGGTCTCTCGTCATCGGCATCGGCGGCCTGATCGCGTGGATGCTGCTGATCATCTGGAAAATGGGCCAGGAGTCGGGAGCCGGCCGTTATGGATACTTCGTGCTGTTCCTCGCGCTCGGCCTCGGCTTCGTCGGCTTCATCGCCAAAACCAGCCTCATCGAACTGCTCAAGCTCTAGCGGCGGCGATTCCGTTCCGTGCCGCGCGATGCCGCCGCGGGCGGACCCGGTCCACCCGCGCACCACCACGAAACGCCGTGCCGCGGTCAGCTTGTCTTGCAAGTCTTGATGCCGAACGGAAGGTAGGCCGGACAGAAGCCGACCAGACCCGTCGCCAGCGGCACCAGGCCGATCCAGCCCCAGGCGGTCTGCGGACCGACGAACACCAGGCTCAGCAGCACGATTCCCACCAGGATGCGCAGCACACGATCAATACCACCTACATTGCAGCTCATGGAAAACCTCCAAAGGTCAGGGTTGGCAAGAGTCCGGCGGCAGGCGGCGCCGCGGACGAACACCATCCTATCCTTATATCAGCGGAGGTTCAGTGACAAACTCACCAACTAGAACCTATCTCAAAAATACTTTGGCATGTATTTGTAGGGTGGGCATTGCCCACCAACACGGCCTTACCAGCTGTCCGACGGTGGGCGGTGCCCACCCTACATATATTTTGAGATAGGTTCTAGGGATTCGCCTGCCGCGACAGCGAGGCCGGGTCGCGGACGGCGATCCCGCCGCGCTCCAGCGCGATCCAGCCGCGGCGCTCGAACTCCTTGAGCAGACGGCTCACCACTTCGCGCGCGCTGCCGAGTTCGGCCGCCAGTTGCTGGTGCGTGATGACGATGCGCCCCGACGAGCCGCCGAGCGCGAGCAGCCGCTGCGCCAGCCGGGAATCGAGCCGTCCGAAGGCGATCGCTTCCACGAGCATCATGAGATCGGCCATGCGCTCGCCGAACGAACCGAAAACGAAGCGGCGGAATGTATCGCTCGTGGCGAGTAATTTATGGAATAACTCGAGCGACAATGCCCGCACCACCACTTCGGTCTCGGTGACACCCTCCGCCGGGTAGCGCTCGCCGGCGAGCAGGCAGGACGTGGTGAGCATGCAAGTCTGGCCGGACTCCACGCGGTAGAGCACGATCTCGCGCCCGTTCTCGGCCACCTTCTGCACCCGCACCGATCCCTGCACCACCATCAGATAGTTCTGGCAGTCGTCGCCGGGGCGGAACACCGTGACGCCCGCGGGAACGCGCAAAATTTTCGCCTCCGCGAGAAACCGCCGATCCGGTTCGGATGCGGCCGACAGCGGCGGAAAACAGCTCAGCCAGTCGTCGGTGGAAACGTTCGCGGACATGCTTATTGCGAGCGCCGGCGCACTTCCAGCACGTTGGGAATCTGGTCGAGCAACGCGAGGATGCGCGACAGCGTTTCGAGGCCGGGGATTTCGAGCGTGAAGGTCATGTGCGCCGCCTGGTTCCGGTCGGTCACGGTGCTGACGCCGAGCACGTTGATTTTTTCGTTGGCGAGCAGTGAAGTGATGTCGCGCAACAGGCCGGGACGGTCGTAGGCGATGAGCTCGACTTCGACCGGATAGGTCTGGTCGGCGGCCGCGCCCCAGCTGACTTCGATCAGGCGCTCGTCGTGCTCGGCGTGATGTCGCAACGCGTTCGGACAGTTCTGCCGGTGGATCGTCACGCCCTGCCCGCGGGTGATGAAGCCCACGATCGGTTCGCCCGGCAGCGGATTGCAGCACCTGGCGGTGCGCGTCAGCAGATTGCCCACGCCACGGATGGTCACGCCGGCGGGCGCGCGCGGCGCAACCGGCGCGCGCGGCGCCGGAACCGGCCGCGTCTCGCGCAGCGCGTGGCCGGCGAATTCCTGCACCGCGTTCATGATCTGCGCCGGCTTGATCTCGCCGCGTCCGACGGATGCGAGGAAATCGTCCGTGCCGCCGGATTCGAAGCGATGCGCGAGTTTTTCATAGTTGACGTCGGCGATGCCGAGACGATGGAACTCGCGCTCCAGCGTGGCGCGTCCCTCGGCGACGCTGGTCTCGAAATTCTGCTCGCGGAACCAGTGCTGCACCTTGGTGCGCGCCTTGGAAGTCTGCAGGTAGCCGAGGTGCGGCGACAGCCAGTCGCGCGACGGGCCGCCCGCCTTCACGGTGAGAATCTCGACGCGGTCGCCGGTCTTGAGCGCGTGCGTGAGCGGCGCCATCTGGCCGTTGACCCTGGCGCCGCGGCAGCGGTGGCCGATGTCGGTGTGGATGTGATAGGCGAAATCGAGCGGCGTGGCGCCGGCGGCCATGTCCACGATGTTGCCCTTGGGGGTGAACACGTACACGCGCTCGCTGAACACCTCGGACTTGAACTGGTCCACGAAATCGGCGGCCGCGGCGACCTCGTCCTTCCACTCGAGCAGGCTGCGCAGCCAGGCGATCTTGGCGTCGTAGCTCTTGTCGCCGCCGCGCGCGCCCTCCTTGTAGCGCCAGTGCGCGGCCACGCCCAGTTCGCTCGAACGGTGCATGTCGTGCGTGCGGATCTGCACCTCGACGGTCTTGCCCTCCGGCCCGATCACCGCGGTGTGGATCGAGCGGTAGTGGTTCTCCTTCGGCGTCGCGATGTAGTCGTCGAATTCGCCGGGAACGTGCTGCCACAGCGAATGCACCACGCCGAGCGCGCCGTAACAGTCGCGGATGTCGTCGACCAGCACGCGCACCGCGCGCACGTCGAAGATGCGCTCGAAGTCCCGGCCCTTGCGCTGCATCTTGCGCCAGATGCTGTAGATGTGTTTCGGCCGGCCGGAAACGTCGGCCGCGACTCCGGCCTGGCGCAGTTCCCGCGCCAGCGTCGCGACGAAACGCCCGATATAGGCTTCGCGGTCCTCGCGCCGTTCGGCGAGAAAGCCGGCGATCCGCTTGTATTCGTCGGGCTCCAGGTAACGGAACGCCAGGTCCTCGAGTTCCCACTTCATCTGCCAGATGCCGAGGCGGTTGGCGAGCGGCGCGAAAATGTCCATGGTTTCGCGCGCGATGCGTTTCTGTTTTTCCTCCGCGAGCGCCCCCAGCGTGCGCATGTTGTGCAGCCGGTCGGCGAGCTTGATCAGCACCACGCGCACGTCCTCGGCCATGGCCAGCAGCATCTTGCGCAGGCTCTCGGCCTGGGCGTGCTCGCGGCGCGAGCCGGCGGGTTCGCTCTGGAATTCCTGGATCACCTTCATCTTGGTCACGCCGTCGACGAGCGCGGCGACGCGCGCGCCGAAGTCGCGGCGCAGGTCGTCCAGCGCGATGCCGCCGTCCTCGACCACGTCGTGCAGGATCGCGGCGGCGAGCGATTCGTGGTCGAGGCCAAGTTCGGCGAGGATTTTCGCCACCGCCAGCGAATGCTGGACGTACGGTTCGCCGGAAACGCGCCGCTGTCCGGCATGGGCGCGGGCGGCCAGGGCCGCGGCGCGGCGCAGAAAATCCTGTTCCTCCGCCGGACGACCCTCGGTCAGCCAGCGTTCCGCCTCGGACGTCCCGGGCGACGCGTCGGCGGCGGGACTTTGCGTGGATTTGGCCATGCGGTGTCTTTGCTCAACCACGGTTCGATCGTAACGATTCGCGACAAACGCACATTGCTGTCTATAATTCCTTTATTACTCCGTCATGATCACTCCCGTTGCCGTCAATGTCCATAGATACCCGCCTCCGCGCGCCCGACCGCACATGAATATCGTCAAATCGATGCTGACGAGTCTTGTGCTGGCGCTGGTCGCCGGTCTCGCACCGGCCGGCGGCGCCGAAGCCGCCGCGCCGGCGCCGATCGATCCGGCGCTGCGTCTGCTGGTGAAAAAGGCGGCGCAGGAAACCGACAGCTTCCACGACCGTTTCGACGGCGAAGTCTGGCTCGCGGACATGTCGCGCCGGCTTTCGTCGCGCGTGCCCGAGGCGGGTTACCGCGTGGAGCTGCTGAAGAACGTGCACTACGAAGCGAGCCGCGCCGGTCTCTCGCCCGAGGTGGTGCTGTCGGTGATCGACGTGGAAAGCAATTTCAACCAGTACGCAATTTCGTCCGCCGGGGCGCGCGGCCTGATGCAGGTCATGCCGTTCTGGCTGAAGGAGATCGGCCGGCCCGGCGACAGTCTGTTCCGCCTCCAGACCAACCTGCGGCTCGGCTGCACGATACTCAAATATTATCTCGACAAGGAAAAGGGCAACCTGTACGCCGCGCTCAAGCGCTACAACGGCACCCGCGAGCGCGACTATTCGCTCAAGGTGGACAAGGCGCTGCGCACGCGCTGGTTCCGGCAATAGCTAGGGAACTTCTGATTAGGTCTCCCGTTCGCCCTGAGCATGTCGAAGGGTGAACGGGATATGCTGTAAATAACAGGTGATTCGTCCGCCCGTGGTTCGACAGGCTCACCACGAGCGGACTTAATCAGAGCTTCCCTAACCGCGGACGGTAAAATCGCCGAAGGACTGCGGCGGCGTCTCCGAGGCCTGCACCTGCTCGACCCGCGCCCGCGGCGGTCCCTGCCACAGCCACTGTTCCAGTTCCTTGAGTCTGGCTTCCTCGCCGCAGGCGAGCAGCTCCACGCTGCCGTCGGCAAGATTGCGCACCCAGCCGGTCAGGCCCAGGCGGCGCGCGGCGGCTTCGGTCGCAGCGCGGAAGAACACGCCCTGCACCCGTCCGGACACCCGGAAACGCCGGCAACGGTTCATAAGATAATATTCACCGCAAAGACGCAAAGAGCGCGAAGAAAAGCGAACATGAATTGATATTCAATCTTTATCAGTCTTTGCGTCCTTTGCGCCTCTGCGGTAAAAATTATTTTTTAGGTGCTTTGGGGCTCTGCTTTTCGAGGCGCCGCAGAATATCCTCGGCCTGGGCCTGCGTCACCGGACCGATGCGCTGAGTCATGAATTTCCCGTCGGGAGAAAAAAAGTAATACGTCGGCGTGCCGATGAACATCGCGCCGCTGAGCCGGCTCGGATCGTCCGGATCGCCAAGCAGGTTCGGAAAGTTGAGGCTCTGGTCGTTGACGAAGGCGCGCGCCTTGTCGCGTCCGGCCTGGCCGTCGATGGACAGCCCCAGCACCGTGGCGTCGGTCTTGCGGTGCTCGTCGTGGAAGAACGTCATGTGATAAATATCGCGCCGGCAGATCGGACAGTCGGCGGACCAGACCGTGACGATGGTCCACTTCCCCTGGCCGATGAATTCATTGACGTTGCGGTCCTTGCCGTCCATGTCTTCCAGCCGGATATCCGGGCCGGCCGCCAGGACCAGCCCCGGCGTCATCAGCAACAATACGGCAAACAGCCTGATTCGATGCAGCACGTCAACCTCCGTTCGCAAATCATGAATGAGCGCGCGGATGCATTCCCGCCGCGCCAACCTTATAATCCCTCCGCGTATCCGGCTTGGAGTCCGCCATGAGCAAAAAATTCCGTACCGAAAAAGATTCGCTGGGCGAGTACCCGGTCCCGCTCGACGCCTGGTACGGCATACAGACGGCGCGGGCGGTGGAAAACTTCCCGATTTCCGACCGGCGGCCGGACCGTGATTTCATCGTCGCCCATGCCCGCATCAAGCGCGCCGCGGCGGTGGTCAACGAATCGGCCGGCGCCCTCGAACCGCGGCTGGCGAACGCCATCATCAAGGCGGCGGACACGCTGATCGCGGGCAAGCATCTCGATGAATTCGTCGTCGATCGGTTCCAGGCCGGCGCCGGCACCTCGCACAACATGAACACCAACGAGGTGATCGCCAACCTCGCGAACGTGGCGCTCGGCGGCAAAAGGGGCGATTACCAACCGGTGCATCCCAACGACCACGTGAACATGGGTCAGAGCACCAACGATACCATTCCCACGGCGATCCGTCTCGCCGCGCTGGCCAAGCTGCCGCGGCTGCTCGCCGCGGTGAACGGCATGGCCGACGAATTCGAGGCCGTCGCGCGCCGCGAGACGAATACCGTCAAGAGCGGACGCACGCACCTGCAGGACGCGGTGCCGACGACGATCGGACGCGAGTTCGCCGCCTACGCCTGGATTCTGCGCCGCGGCGCGCATCAGCTGCGCGCAACCCTTCCGCTGCTGTGCGAGATCGGACTCGGCGGCTCGGCCGCCGGCACCGGGCTCAATACCGTTCCGGATTACGCGGCGCACGTCGCCGAGGAACTGGCGCGGCTCAGCGGCGAACCGATTCGCGCCGCCGACGATCTCGCCGCGCAGATGCAGTCGATGCACGACCTGCTGCAGCTCTCGGGCGCGATCCGCGCGCTGACGCTGGAACTGACGCGCATCGCCAACGACCTGCGCCTGCTGGCCTCGGGCCCGCGCACCGGCTTCGGCGAAATCGAACTGCCGGCGGTACAGCCGGGCTCCTCGATCATGCCGGGCAAGGTCAATCCGGTCATGTTCGAAATGCTGAACCAGGCGTGTTACCAGGTGCTCGGGCAGGATCACGCCGTGGCGCTGATGACCCAGGCGGGGCAGCTCGAGCTCAACGTCATGATGCCGGCGCTCGGCTCGGCGCTGTTCGACGCCATGGACTGGCTCACCAACGCCGTCAGCGCCGCGACCGAAAAAGGCCTGCGCGGCCTCAAGGTCCGCCGCGAGCGCTGCCGCGAGCTGGCGCACACCAGCGTCGGGCTCGCCACGCTGCTCAACACCTCCATCGGCTACGCCGCCGCGGCCGAGGTGGCCAAGGAATCCGAACGCAGCGGGCGGCCGGTGCGCGACGTGGTCGCGGAAAAAGGCCTGATGAGCACCGAGGAGTTCGACCGTCTCGTCGAACGCGCCGCCATCGACGGCAACGTCGCTCCTCCCCGTCGCTAGCTCGGCCCGGTTCAATCCATCCGGATGCAGCAGCTGCCGCGCAGGGCGTCGGCGACTGGAAATTGTGAACCTCCGGACCGGGGTCTACACTTTACGTACAACACCAATAAGTTTCAGTGAGTTTTGAATGACCCTGGTCCTGTCCGTACCGAGCCTGTCCGCGCGCAATCCCGGCGACATGGAGTTGCAGCCGCCGAAGGTGAAAAAATGGATCGAGGACCTGCCGCTGCTCAACATCGCCGAGACCAGCCGCAAGCTGCTCTCGACCCTGTCGATCCATAACCGCGTCGAATTCGACGATGCACTCCGCCTGCAACTGCTGGAGCTGTTCCGTTACCCGGTCAACGAGATATCGCTCGAGCTCGCCAAACAATACATCGGCCAGCCGCTGCCGCTGCCGGAAAAATACAAGGCCGTCGCCGAACAGAACCGCCAGCTGCAGCTGGAAATGGCCAACGGCTACAAGCGCCTGGTGCTGAACCGCGCCGACAAGCCCGGCGACAACAAGGAACTGGCGCTGACCGCGGTCACGGTCCAGCGCGCCATCCGCTGCCTTACCGACGTGCTGGCGGTTTCGTACCAGACCTACTCGCCTTATCCGCCGGAAACCTGGAAGGAAATCCACGCGCTGCACGCGCACGCGGAAAAACTGAAGCTCGACGAGATGGAAATCGAGGATCCGCTGAACAAGGCGCTGCCCCGGAGCAGCGTCAACCACGCGTACAAGCAGGCGTTGTTGCTGGATTTCAGCGACCCCTATCACCTGCCTCCGCGCATGGTCGACCGGGTGCATCATTATCTGGACCGCTGGGCTTCGCTCGCGCAACTGTCCGATGTCGCGCCGACGTACAACCCCACCTGCCAGTTCCTGATCGACCGGGAACAGGACCGCGCCGGCGTCGTCTATTCGGCGGATGCCGCGTCGAACAGGCACATGCCCTCCTACCGGCTGCTCAATACCGTGGAACTGGCGCGCCTCGCGCACACGCAACTGACGCTGTTCAAGAACGGACAACCGCCGCCGCCCGAGGGTTTGCGGGAAAACTTTTTCCAGGAAAGCGGCCAGGAACTCTTCAAGCGCATCATCGGCGCCTGGGGCGTCAATCCGCAACGCAACTTTCGCCGCAGTCACCGCGACGGCCATCAGGTGGACATCGCCGTCGGCCTGGACGCCATCAACTACTGGATCAACGGCGGGAAAAAATTCGTCGTCAGTTCCAATTTCGTCGGCCCGATGCCGCAACGCACGCAGCTCGGGATTGACGACAAAAAGCCGGCCGTGGCGCGCATGGCCGAACGGGAATATTCGACCTGGGACGTCGCCGACGAAAGCGCCGGCGGACTGGCCTTGTCCAAGAACGGCCAGATCCGCGTGCCGGTCCACGTCGGCGATCTGGTGATCACCCGCCCGCCCGGCATCGGCAGCGCCTGGGGCGTGGGCGTGATCCGCTGGGTGAAAAGCCCCGGCTCGTCGAGCGTCGAGATCGGCATCCAGCATCTGGCGCCGGGCGCCGAACCCGCGGTGATCAAGACCGTATCGGAAAAGAAAATCGAGAGCGATTTTCTTCCGGCGCTGTTGTTGCCGGAAATCAAACCGCTCAAGCAGCCGCAGACCCTGATCGTTCAGCGCGGCATCTGCAAGCCGGGCGTGGAGATATTCATGGACAACGGCTACCGTTTACACCGGATCGCGCCGACCAGGATCATCGAGGCCAGCCACTCGTTCGAGCAATTCAGCTTCGATATCCTGAATACCTAGGGCGGACACGGGGGGAGACCCGTGTTATGCTTATTGATGAATTTGACCAACAGGGTTTGCCTATGCCCAATGTCAACCGCAAACAAATTGCTCATCAGCTGATTGACCAGCTTCCCGATAACGCCACCTATGATGACATGATGCGCGAGCTTTACGAGCGTCAGGCAATCGAACGCGGATTGGCCGACAGCGACGCTGGCCGTGGCGATGACGTAAAAACAGTGCGTGCCAAGTACGGCTTGCCTGAATGAGGGTCATCTGGACCCCCGAGGCGCAAGCCCATCTTGATGGCATCTACCAGTATATAGCCCGCGACACACCCTTCTATGCCCGGCAAACAGTCGATAAGCTCACACGGCGTTCCGAACAGCTGAACCGCCATCCCCGTTCCGGACGCCCGATACTCCAATACGAGGACGACAATCTGCGCGAGCTTATCGTCTACCCGTACCGACTGATCTATCGTCTCAAAGGCGACGACATTATTGATGTCATCGCCGTCTTCCACGGCGCGCAACAGTTGCCCGATTCACTGTAACCTTCTCCCGTTCATCTCGCATACCCGTCACGCCGGACGCTTCCGGCGCCAGCGGCGCACGGCCTGCGGACGCCGCCACTCGGGCAGGGTCGCCGTCACCACCGCCCCCGCCAGAATGATGGTCCACGACAGATAAACCCAGATCAGAAACACCGGCAACGCCGCCACCGCCCCGTAGATCGCCTTGTAGTTCGCGAAGTGCGTCACGAAAAACGCGAAGCCGCGCTTGGCGATCTCGAACGCCACGGTGGCAATCAGGCTGCCGATCAGCCCGTGGCGCAGCCGCACGTGATAATTCGGCACCACGACGTACAACGCCCAGAACGCCAGCCATTCGAACGTCACCGGCGCCGCCGCCAGCAAAAACACCTTCAGGTCGCCGAGCGGCGCGTTGCGCGCGAACAGCGGCAGGGAAATGAGATACGAGGTGGAGGTCAGGCTGATGCCGATCAACATCGGTCCCAGCATCAGCAGCGCGCCGTAACCGAGATAACGGTGCAGGCGCTTGCGGGTGTGCGGCACGTGCCAGATGTCGTTGAACACCCGCTCGATCGTGGCCATGAGCATGAGCGAGGTGAGGAACAGAAACAGCAATCCCCAGACGGTGAGCTTGCCCGCGTTGGCGGCGAACTTCTGCAGATAACGGCTGACCACCTCGCCCGAGGCCGGGACGAAATTGCCGTAGATGAATTCCTGCACCGTCGTCATCCACGATTCGAATATCTCGAAACGGGAAAAGATCGCGAACATGACCGCCGTGAGCGGCACCAGCGCCAGCAGCGTCGTGAACGACAACGCCCCGGCCACGCGCGTGCAACGGTCTTCGCGGAACCGTTGCACCACCCAGCGCAGCAGCCTAAAGCACGCCTGGAGAAAGTTCATGTCCCTATGTTAGTCGAATTATGCCCGCCGGCACGGCCCTGCGATTTGCGCCTTTGCAGTGAAAATTATCAGAACCTATCTCAAAATATATGTAGGGTGGGCAACGCCCACCGTCGGACAGCCGGCGAAGTCGTGATGGTGGGCGATGCCCACCCTACGAATAGAGGCCGGAGTATTTTTGAGATAGTTTCTATTCTATGGTTCATTCACGCTCAACCAAGTTCCGGAGGCCCGATGTCCGTCACGATCTATCACAACCCCCGTTGCAGCAAATCGCGGCAGACGCTCACGCTGCTGGAAAAGCGTGGCATCGAACCGAAGATCATCGAATATCTCGTCACGCCGCCCACCGAAGCGGAACTCAAGCGGCTGCTGAAACTGCTCGGCCTTCAACCGCGCGAATTGCTGCGCACCAAGGAGGACGAATACAAACAGGCGAAGCTCGACCGGCCCGACGTCAGCGACGCGGAAATCCTGCGCGCGATGATCAAATACCCGCGCCTGATCGAACGGCCGATCGTGGTGTCCGGCAACAAGGCGGCGCTGGGACGGCCGCCGGAGAAAGTTCTGGAAATACTTTAAGCGGCGCCGGTGTCTTCGCGACCCGTTTCTTCGAGGCGGCGCAGGAACGGAATCGTCACGCGCCGCTGCTGGCTGAGCGAGGCGCGGTCGATGCGCTCCAGCAGATCGAACAAGGAATGCATGTCGCGCGGATAACGGCTGAGGATGTACTGCACCACGTCTTCCGGCATGTCGAGTCCGCGGTTGCGCGCGCGCAGCCGCACCGCCTCGAGTTTCTCCGCATCGCCGAGCCCCTGCAAGGCGTAAACCGCGCCCCAGGCGAGCCGGCTGCTCAGGTCCGGCAGCCGCAGGCCGAGTCGCGCCGGCGGCGCCGTGGCGGCGCAAATCTGCAAACCGCCGCAGGCGCGCCGGCGTTCGGTCAGGCTGAACAGCGCCGCTTCCCATTCGGGCCGGCCGGCGATCCGCTCCACGTCATCGAGACAGACGAGCGCCGCCTGCTCGGCATCCTCCAGCAGCGACGGCGACAGCGCGGCGACTTCGGCTAGCGGCGCGTACAGCGGCGCCGCGCCCAGTTCCTGCGCCAGGCGGCAGGCGGCTTGCAGCAGATGCGACTTGCCGCAGCCATCCGCGCCCCAGAGAAACAGGATTTTATCCTCCGTCTTGGCGTCGCGGGCGGTCGCGGCCACGACCGCGGCGCGCAGACGTTCGAGCGCCTCGCGGTTCGGACCGGGCAGGAAATTGCTGAACGACGATCCGTCCTTGAGGCGCAGGTTGAGCGCGAGTTGCCGGCTCATGGCGCGGGACGCACGCGGCGCCGGCGCTTCCCGACATGGCCGTCATCGTGGCCAACGTAGAATCGGTGCACGTGGCCCAGCCAGACCTTGAGCACCGCGGCCGCCGGCAGCGCCAGCAGCACGCCGGTGAATCCGAACAACCGCCCGCCCGCCATCACCGCGAAGATCACCGCGACCGGATGCAGGCCGATGCGATCCCCCACCAGCCGCGGCGTGAGCCACAGGCTCTCCAGCAGTTGTCCGGTGAGGAAAACACCGGCCACCCACAGCAGCGGCAGCCAATCGTGAAATTGCAAGTACGCCGCGAGCGCGGCGGAAACCAGTCCGCTGAGGAAACCGACATAAGGGATGAAACTCGCCAGGCCCGCGAGCACGCCGATCGGCAGCGCCAGGTTCAGACCCGCGAGCGTGAGCCCGACCGAGTAAACCGTGGCGAGCGCTAGCATGACCGTCAACTGGCCGCGCAGGAAACTGCCCAGCACCGCGTCGGTCTCACGCGCGAGTCCGGCCGCCCAGGCCTGACGCCGCCGCGGCAACAGCGCCAGCGTGCGCGCCAGCAATTGTTCCCAGTCGAGCAGCAGATAGAACGTCACCACCGGAATCAGCAGCAGGTTGACCATCCAGCCGATCACGCTCAGTCCCGAGCGGGTGACGTACAGGAACAGGTTGCTCGCCCAGTTGCCGACTTCGCGCCAGTGATCGAGCAGCGTCTGGCGCAGCGACGCCATGTCCAGGGCGAGATTCACTCCGAGCAGTTCCTGTATCCGGGGAACCGCGGTGTGCTGCAGCCAGTCGAGATAGCCCGGCACGTTGGCGACGAAGTTCACGATCTGCGCCTGCAAGAGCGGAACGATATAAATCAGCAGTCCAACCACGAGCAGCAAAAACAGCACGAACACCAGCGTGACCGCGAACGCGCGCGGCAGATGCCAGCGTACCAGCCGGTTGACCGCGGGATTGCCGAGATAGGCCAGCAGGCCGCCGACCAGAAACGGCGTGAGCACCGGCGCGAGCAGATACAGCAGCCAGCCGCCGAGCGCGGCCAGGGCGATCGTCAGCAACGGGCGCGCGTCAGCCACGATCTTCCTTTGCCGGCTCGACTTGCTTGACCACCAGCCAGGTCCAGAGGTAATGCAGGCCGCTGGCCACCGTGGTCAGGGTCACGGCGTAGATCAGCACGTCGCTCGCCGGACGATAGATCCAGTGCAACGCCTGTTGCGCCAGAATCACGATCACCAGCGCGATCTGCATGAAGGTATTGACCTTGCTCAGCCAGCTCGGACGCATCTGCACCGGCCCGACCATCGAGGTGTACACCAGGTAGCCGCCGACGATCAGCAGATCGCGGAACGCCACGGTGAGCATGAGCCAGAACGGCAGCTGATCGAGCAGCGTGAGCATCACGTAACTGCTCACCAGCAGGATCTTGTCGGCCAGGGGATCGAGTATAGAGCCGAGCCGGCTCACGAAATTGAAGCGCTTGGCGATGAACCCGTCGAGCCCATCGGACACGCCGGCGAGAATGAATACCGCCAGCGAGGCGGCGTATTGCTGCTCCTTCAGCAGCAGGATCATCACCGGCGCCAGGGCGATGCGGCATATCGTGATCAGGTTCGGCAGTTGGGAAATGCTCAGCATCCGGTCGCTCGTGTCCTGTTGGGGCATCGCTCCCGGCTCCCGCCGGACGACGCGCAGGCATTATAATGGCAGGACCGGCGGAACAGGACCACTCACCGATGCCGGTCCGGTCGACCCCGAGCACGGCCGGCGATATCCATATATTGGATGTTTACGACAACGGCGGCTGGCCCTACCATACGCATCCCGTACGAATCCTGGAGCCTGACGTGAACAAACCGCGCGTTTCCCTGACCTACCGCGATGCCGGCGTGGACATCGACGCGGGCGACGCGCTGGTCGACGCGATCCGGCCGATCGCGGGCGCCACGCGGCGTCCCGGGCTGCTCGCCGGGGTCGGCGGTTTCGGCGCCCTGTTCGAGATCCCGCCGGGCCAGTACCGCGAGCCGGTGCTGGTGTCGAGCACCGACGGCGTTGGCACCAAGCTCAATCTCGCCATCGAACTCAACCGTCACGACACCATCGGCATCGACCTCGTGGCCATGTGCGTCAACGACATCGTCGTGCAGGGCGCCGAGCCGCTGTTCTTTCTCGATTACTACGCCACCGGCAAGCTCGACAATGCCATCGCGGAACAGGTGATCCGCGGCATCGGCGAGGGCTGCCGCCAGGCCGGCTGTGCGCTCGTCGGCGGCGAGACCGCCGAGATGCCGGGCATGTACGGCGCGGGCGATTACGATCTCGCCGGCTTCACCGTCGGCGTGGTCGAGAAATCCAAAATCATCGACGGCTCGCAGGTGAAACCGAACGACACGCTGATCGGCATCGCCTCGAGCGGCGCGCACTCGAACGGCTATTCGCTGATCCGCAAGATTATCAAGGTGCGCAAGGCCAGGCTCGACCAGTCGCTCGGCGGAAAACCGCTGGGCGAAGTGTTGCTCGCGCCCACGCGCATTTACGTCAAACCGCTGCTCGCGCTGCTGCGCGAGCTGCCGGTGCACGCCGCGGCGCACATCACCGGCGGCGGTCTGCCGGGCAACGTGCCGCGCGTGTTGCCGGCCGGCGTGCGCGCCGTGATCGACTCGCGCGCGTGGAAACGCCCCGCGATCTTCGACTGGTTGCAGGAAATGGGCGGCGTCGAGGATTTCGAAATGTACCGCACCTTCAATTGCGGCATCGGCATGGTGCTGGCGCTCGACGCGGCCGACGCCGAGAAGGCCCTGCAGCGGCTCGCCGCCGCCGGCGAAAGCGCCTCGATCATCGGCCACATCGAACCGCACGCGGGAGAGGATCAGGTCGTCATTCTCAATTAACACGACGGCCTTTCCCGGAGAACGAATCCGCCCCGGAAGAAACCGTCGGAACGTTCAAGGGTCACCCCACTTTGACATCGTCACCCTCCTCAGCCGACCAATCGGACGCCGGACGCGGAACCGCCGCACGCGCCGGCATCGTGGTGCTGATCTCGGGCCGCGGGAGCAACCTGCAGGCGATCATCGACGCGGTGAACGCCGGTCGCCTCCCGGCCGAAATCTGCGCCGTCATTGGCAATGAACCCGGCGCACCAGGGCTGGCGCGGGCGCGCACCGCGGGGATTCCCACGCACGCGATCGATCATCGCGGCTTCGCCACGCGCGAACAATTCGATCAGGCATTGATGCGCCAGATAGATTTCTATCGTCCCCGCGCCGTGGTGCTGGCCGGATTCATGCGCATCCTGAGCGACGCATTCATCGATCATTACGCCGGACGGCTGCTCAACATCCATCCTTCGCTGCTGCCGGCGTTTCCCGGACTCAACACCCACGCGCGCGCCCTGCAAAACGGCGCGACGGTTCACGGCGCGAGCGTGCACTTCGTCACGCACGAGGTCGACGGCGGGCCGGTGATCGTTCAGGCGGCGGTACCGGTGCGCGCCGACGACACGCCCGAAATCCTCGCGGAACGCGTGCTTATGGAAGAACACCGGATTTACCCGCTGGCCATCGGCTGGTTCCTCGCCGGCCGTCTGTCCATCGAGGGCGGGCGGGTGCGGCTGGACGGGCACGAATGCCCGGAACAGGGTTTGAACCGCGACACCCCCCCGCCGCAGCCGTCTTCCGGCTGACTTGCTTATAATGATGGGAATAGCCGGAACCCGGAATAAATCCCGGTCCAGCCCCGTCTCTTGGAGACAGTCACCGGCACCGGCAATCACTTTTTTCAGGCCCGACGATGGACGTTTTCAATTTCCTGGGACGCACCCGCGAAGACAAGGCGCGGCTTGAACAGCATCGCCTGCGGTTGTATCGCATCGCCTACGCCTGGACGCACAACGCCGCGCTCGCGGACGACCTGGTGCAGGAGACGCTGGCCAAGGCGTTGCGGAAGTCCGGCCAGTTGCGCGACCCGAACGCCGGCGAGGCGTGGCTGTACAGCATCCTTGCCAACTGTTACCGCGATCACTTCCGCCGCAGTCGCGCCACGGAAGAGATCGACGAAAATACCATAACCCATGAATCCACCCCGGAGAAGGAGAGCAGCGAGCAACAAGTGGTCCTCAAGGTCAGGCAGGCCATCGCCAGACTGTCGGAAGGCCAGCGCCAAGTCGTAACGCTGGTCGACATTCAGGGCTTGAGCTACCTGGAAGTGGCCCAGATCCTGAACGTGCCGATCGGAACGGTCATGAGCCGCCTGTGCCGGGCGCGTTACGCCCTCAAGGACCTGCTGGGAGATTTCGCTCCCAAAACCGCTGACGAGGAATCCAAAATCCGGAGAATCAAATGAACAACCAGGAACAGAAGTTTTCGGACGAATTCATCAACGCCTTTGTCGACGACCAGTTGACGCCGGAAGAAAAGGCGCAGGTCTACGCGCGCCTGGCCGGCGACGAAATGCTGAGCCGGCAGATCTGCGAACTGCGCAAGACCCGCGACCTGGTGCAGCTCGCCTACAAGCAGCCGCCCCTGCCCGCCCGCGGGATGGCGACGCTCTCCGCCGGACGCAAGGTCGGTCTCTGCCTGGCGGCCGGACTGATGCTGCTGATTGGCGGCGTCGGCGGGTGGTTCCTGCATCAACCGCCGGGCCAGGCAATCGCCGTGGCCCAGAAAACGCCCGCTGACGACACGCCGGCCAAGGTGCTGTTCCACGTGAGCGACGGTCGCGCCGATCGCCTCAAGAACGCGCTCGACGACGTCGAGGAACTGCTGAAACATTACCGGAGATCGAATCAAACGGCGCGCGTGGAAGTGGTCGCCAACGGCGAGGGTCTGGGCCTGCTGCTTGCCGGCATCTCGCCCTACGCCGAGCGCGTCCAGCAGATGCAGCGGGATTATCACAGCCTGACGTTCGTCGCCTGCCAGAACACGATCGAACGTTATCAGCAGGAACTGGGGTTCACGGTGAAGCTGCTGCCCGGCGTCGTCACCATCGACTCCGGCGTGGCCCAGATCATGCGTCGACAGCACCAGGGCTGGGCTTATATCCAGGGTTGATTCGTTTCATCCACCAACACGCGGGAGAACACGAACATGAAGAGACTCATCGCACTATCCATGATGGCCCTGCTCAGTCTGGGTTTCGGCGCCGGCGCGTCCCATGCCGAAAACTACGGCAAGCAGAAAGTCGTTTACCACATCAACTTCGACGAAGAGAAACGGCTCAAGGCGGCGCTGGGCAACATCCAGAACCACATCACCGCCGTGGGCAAGGACAATCTCGACCTGCGGGTGGTGATGCACGGCCCCGGCGTCGACCTGCTGAAGATCGCGAACAAGAATCCAGACTTCCAGGACAAGATCAGCAACCTGAAACGTCAGGGCGTGCGCTTCAACGTGTGCAACAACACCCTGGTCGGCAGGAAGATCGACTACAAGAACGACCTGTACGACGTTTCCAAGGAAGACATCGTTCCGAGCGGCGTGGCCGAAGTCGCCGCGTTGCAAGCGCAAGGTTTCTCCTATGTAAAGCCCTGAGACAGCGCATCGTCTCTCTCCTCCAGCCCGCGCTCCCCGCGGGCTTTTTTTTGACCTGACGGCTCGTTATCGCGGGCGTCAGCCTGCCGTTCCCGCCGCGCGACGTTTACATCAGGGAATTTGCGGGCCCGGGAGCTTCCCCTGCCGCCGCCACATCAGGTAGTCGCGCAAAATCCGCGCGTGGTCGAAAGCCAGCGGCGAAGGCAGGCCCTCCGGACTGAATATCGCCACGCCCGCGGCATCGTCCTGCGCCCGTGGTTCGCCCGTCGCCTCGGCGACGTACACCGCCGAGGCGGTGTGACTGCGCGGATCGCGCGCCGGGTCGGAATAACAGCCCAGCAGCAGCTTGAGTTTCACGCGCAACGCCGTTTCCTCCTCGGCTTCGCGCACCGCGGCCTGTTCGAGCGATTCGCCGACGTCCACGAACCCGCCGGGCAAGGCCCAGCCGTGCGGCGGATTCTTGCGCCGGATGAGCACGATCGGCACGTCCGGGCGATCGGTGAGTTCGATGATGATGTCCGTGGTCAGCGAGGGAGTCTTCGGTGCCGGCATATTTCAGAATTGGAGCGCTTTTTGTCGGGGACGTGCGATGACGGGCGTTCGGGGGTGCTTTCTGTTATACTTGCACACTATATTGTCAAATGAAACGGGGTTTCACGAATGCTTGAAGGACTGATCAGTCTCCCATGGTGGGGATACATCGTCGCCGCACTGATCCTGACACACGTCACCATCGCCGCCGTCACCATCTATCTGCACCGTCACCAGGCCCATCGGGCGCTCGACTTGCATCCCGTCGTCAGTCACTTCTTCCGCTTCTGGCTGTGGCTCACCACCGGCATGATCACGAAAGAGTGGGCCGCGATCCATCGCAAGCACCACGCCAAGGTGGAAACGCCGGACGATCCGCACAGCCCGCAGGTGAAGGGCATCAAGAAGGTGCTGTTCGACGGCGCCGATCTCTACCGTCAGGAAGCGAAGAACCGGCAGACGATGGAGAAGTACGGCCACGGCACGCCCGTCGACTGGCTGGAACGCAACGTTTATACGCCGCACAACGGCAAGGGCATCGTGCTGATGCTCCTGATCGACGTGCTGCTGTTCGGCCCGATCGGCATCACCATCTGGGCGGTGCAGATGATCTGGATACCGCTGTTCGCCGCCGGCGTCATCAATGGCATCGGCCATTACTGGGGCTATCGCAATTTCGAGGTCGCCGACGCCAGCACCAACATCGTCCCCTGGGGCATCCTCATCGGCGGGGAGGAGCTGCACAACAATCATCACACCTTCGGCAGTTCCGCCAAGCTGTCCTCCAAGTGGTGGGAGTTCGACATCGGCTGGATGTACATCCGCCTCATGGAAATGCTGGCGCTGGCGCGGGTGAAGAAAATCCCGCCGGAACTCGCCTGCGACACGGCCAAGCAGCACATCGACGTGGAGACGGTGAAAGCGGTGATCGCCGGACGCTTCCACGTGATGGCGCAGTTCGCGCGCGAGGTAATGAAGCACGTGCATCGCGAGGAACTGAAGAAGGCCGACCGCGCCGACCGCGAATCCTGGGCACTGCTCAAGCGCGCGCGCCGGTTGATGGTGCGCGAGGCCGGATTGCTCGACGAAGCCTCGCGCAAGTGGCTGAACAAGGCGCTGGAAAACAACGGCACACTCAAGACCGTGTACGTCATGAAACAGAAATTGCAGGACATCTGGCAGCGTTCCGCCACCACGCAGGAACATCTGCGGCAGGCGTTGCAGGAATGGTGCCACGAGGCCGAGGCCACCGGCATCGAGGCGCTGCGCAATTTTTCACAGAAGCTTCGCACCTACACGCTGGCGCCCACGCCGGCCTGACCTTCACTTATCCGATGAAACAAAAAACCCGCCGTTGGCGGGTTTTTTTATCGGGTTCGCTGTCCGACTTCGCTCAGGCCAGACTGGCCAAACGCTTGTGCAGCGGGCTGTGGCGCGGGAAATGCGCCAAGAGAAACTGCATCTGGTCGGCGAGGATACGCTTGCCCTGCAGGAAGATGTATTCGGCGTGCGTCGGCATGAACGGCACCGCGAGCAGTTCCAGTCCCGCCTGTTCCGGGGTGCGCCCCGCCTTGTGGTTGTTGCAGCGCTTGCAGGCGGTGACGACGTTGTTCCAGGTATCGGTGCCGCCGACGCTCAGCGGGATGATGTGGTCGCGCGACAGGCCGCGCGAGGAGAACTGGGTGCCGCAGTACATGCACAGATGCGCGTCACGCGCGAACAGCGTCTGGTTGTTGAGCGGCGGGACATAATGCGCCCGCGCCTTCAGAACCGCGTGGCTGTCGCCGTGGGTGGCGATGATGGAGTTGATTTCGAGCACCGAGCGCTTGCCGGTGACGGCGTTGTGCCCGCCGCGGATCCGGTACAGCGGCACGCCGCAGGTGTAAGCCACCTGCCCGAGATGATAGACCCGCACGGCCTCTTTGAAATCAATCCATTCAAGCGGCATCCCCGATGCGTCGGTCCTCAGAACTTGCTGATTCAGTGCATACACGACACAGGCCTTCCGTAACTCGTCGTTCGCTACGGCCGATATTTATGTCAGAAAAACCGGGGCTTGTACATAGCCAGGCGCTTCGGACGACCCCTGTTAACGGGTCCGTTAACGCCTGGCCGGCTCGCGAAAATAAAAAAGCCCGGCTTTGCCGGGCTTTTCTGTCGAATCGGACGCGGGCCTACTTGATCTTCGCTTCCTTGTAGGCGACGTGCTTGCGCACAACCGGGTCGTATTTCTTGAACTCGAGCTTGTCGGGGGTGGTGCGCTTGTTCTTGGTCGTGGTGTAGAAATGCCCGGTACCGGCGCTGGAGACGAGCTTGATCTTTTCGCGAATTGCTTTGGCCATGGCTGCTCCTTAATCAAATCTTCTCGCCGCGGGCGCGCATCTCGGCCAGCACGGCGTCTATGCCTTTCTTGTCGATGGTGCGCAGACCCTGGCTCGACAGGCGCAGCGACACCCAGCGTTTCTCGCTCTCCACCCACAGGCGGCGGTTCTGCAGATTCGGCAGGAAGCGGCGGCGGGTCTTGTTGTTCGCATGGGACACGTTATTGCCCGTGCGTACGCGCTTGCCCGTCACCTGACATACTCTCGACATCGAAATTCTCCCTAAACTGGCGCCCTGAGGGCTCACAAAGGACGGCTTTTATACCAGATAACGCGCGGCCTGTGTAGGGCCCCTTTTGCCGCTGGAAACACCCGTCAAAGCAGACCCCTTTCACTGAACGAGACCATTTCACCGTCACCGACTACCAAATGATCCAGCAACCGGATGTCGACCAGGGTCAGCGCCTCCTTGAGGCGTACGGTCAGCAACTCATCCGCGCGGCTGGGCTCGGCCACCCCGGAAGGATGATTGTGCACCAGGATCACCGCGGCGGCATTGTGCTTGAGGGCGCGCTTGACGACCTCGCGCGGATAGACCGCGGTGCCGTTGAGCGTGCCCTGGAACAACTCCTCGAACTCCAGCACCCGGTGGCGGTTGTCGAGGAACAGCACGCCGAACACCTCGTTCTTGCGGTCGCGCAACTGCGCCTGGAGAAAATCCTTCGTGTCGCGGGTGGAGCCGAGGGTCGCCTCGCGCTTGAGCCGTTCCGCCAGGAAGCGCCGGCCGAGCTCGAGGCTGGCCTGCATTTGCACGTACTTGGCCTCGCCCAGTCCCGGCTGCTCGCACAGCTCCTCGGCGCCGGCCGCCAGCAGCTCGCGCAAGCCGCCGAAGCGCGCGAGCAAGTCGCGCGCCACGTCCACAGCGGTCTTGCCGGGTACGCCGGTGCGGATGAAAATCGCCAGCAGTTCGGCGTCCGAAAGCGCCTGCGGGCCCCGTTGCAGCAGCTTTTCCCGCGGCCGTTCGTGCTCCGGCCACTCGCTTATCGCCATGATTCGCTCCCTGCGAATTTGTAGACATCTTCCCTGACAAGTACACTCTAACATATGGGCAGTCCGGTCAATAAACGTATTCTCCTCGGCGTCACCGGCGGCATCGCCGCGTACAAAAGCGCCGACCTGGTGCGGCGCCTGCGCGACGCCGGCGCCGAAGTGCGCGTCATCATGACCTCGTCGGCGACCGAGTTCATCACCCCCCTCACCCTTCAGGCGGTGAGCGGCCATCCGGTATACCGGCACCTGCTCGACACCGATGCCGAGGCGGGCATGGGCCACATCGAGCTCGCGCGCTGGGCCGACGCGGTGCTGGTGGCGCCGGCGAGCGCGAACTTTCTCGCGCGCCTGGCGCAAGGCCGCGCCGACGATTTGCTGAGCACGGTCTGTCTCGCCACCGAAGCCCCGGTCGCGGTCGCGCCGGCGATGAACCAGCAGATGTGGAACAATCCCGCCACCCAATCGAACCTGGCGGCGATCAAAAAAAACGCGGTGCGGATTTTCGGCCCGGCGGAAGGATCGCAGGCCTGCGGCGAAGTCGGCCCGGGCCGCATGCTCGAACCCGTGGAACTGGTGACACTCACCTCGGAACTCTTCGCAACCGGCGAACTCGACGGCCTGACCGTGCTCGTCACCGCGGGCCCGACCTGGGAGGCGATCGATCCGGTGCGCGGCCTGACCAATCGCAGTTCGGGCAAGATGGGATACGCCGTCGCGGAAGCCGCGGCCGAAGCCGGCGCCAAGGTCATCCTGATCTCGGGCCCGACCGCGCTTGCCGATCCGGCGCGCGTGCGCACGATCCGCGTCACGAGCGCGCAGGAAATGCACGACGCCGTGCACCGCCACGCGGCGGAAGCGAACATTTTCATCGGCGTCGCCGCCGTCGCCGACTACCGGCCGGCGCGAACCGCGGAACGGAAAATCAAGAAAACCGAAGCCAGGCTGACGCTGGAGCTGGAGCGCACTCCCGACATCCTCGCCAGCGTGGCGGCGCTGCGGCCCGCGCCGTTCACCGTCGGTTTCGCCGCCGAGACGGAAAACCTCGAACAGCACGCGCGCGCCAAGCTGGAAAACAAGAAACTCGACCTCGTCGCCGCCAACCGCGTCGGCGCGGATCTCGGGTTCGCGTCGGACGACAACAGTCTGCTGCTGGTCGAGCGCGAAGGCGTCACCGAGCTGCCGGTGCAACCGAAAACGAAGCTCGCGCGCGCGCTGATCCGCCATGTCGCCGCGCGCTATCGCGCCAAAAATTCCGCCCCGGTACACGCATTACGGAGACCCTGATGCAGAAAGTGGAAGTGAAGATTCTCGACAAGCGCATCGGCGCCCAATTTCCCCTGCCGCGCTACGCCACGCACGGCTCCGCGGGCATGGACCTGTACGCCTGCCTCGACGAGCATCTGCACATCGCGCCCGGCGAGACGCATCTCGTGCCCTCGGGGATCGCGATTCACATCGGCGACAACGATCTCGCCGCGGTGTTGCTGCCGCGCTCCGGCCTCGGACACAAGCACGGCATCGTGTTGGGCAATCTCGTCGGTCTCATCGACTCCGATTACCAGGGCCAGATATTCATCTCGGTGTGGAACCGCGGACGCGAACCGTTCACCATCGAACCCGGCGACCGCGTCGCGCAGATGGTGTTCGTGCCGGTGGTGCAGGCGGAATTTCGCATCGTGGAGGATTTCGAGGAAAGCAAACGCGGCGCGGGCGGTTTCGGTCACTCCGGACGAAAATAACCCCGGCGGCGCCTCGCGCATCCCTGTTTTCTCGCCACGGGTCGGAAGCCACGCCGTTTCTCTGGCCGCTTGCCGCAATCTTTCCTATGCTTATATAGTTAAGAAACATCTCTTTTAACGGAAGCGCATTCGCCATGCCAAGGAACCCGTCGTCATGGCCCGGTCACTGACACGGATTCATTTTCAGGTCCTCCTGACCCTGCTGCTGTGTCTCGCCGCGGCGGGATACGCCGGCTATCTGGCGGTGCGCGACCTGCAACAATCCTCCTATCAGCAAAAGGCGGCGCAAACCGCGCGCGCCGCGTCCGACCGCGTCACCGAAGTCCTCGCGCAACAGCGTCAGGCGCTGGAAAAACTCGCGCACCAGCCGGGCGTGGCAGGACTGCTGTCGCACGGCACGCCGGCCGACCGGGAACGGAAAACGGATGAGTTCAAATCGATCCTGGCGAATGAGACCGCGGTTTACCTGATACCGCGGAACAGCGACGGCACGCTGCTTTCCACCGAGGGACTGGATCCGGCCTGTCTCGATTTTCTCCGGCGCGCGTCCGTGGCCGGTGCGCCCGCGGCGCCGGAATTTCATGCCATCGGCACGGCCGCCGAACACTATGACATCGCGGTGACGGTGCCGGATGAAAACCGGAAACCGGCCGGCTACCTCCTGGCGAGCTTCACGCGCGCGCCGCTGCTGTCCGGCATCGAGAAGTCGTTGCCGCCGGGCGGATACATGGAACTGCAACAACCAAGCGCGGACGATCAATCGCAAGCCGTCATCGCCCTCGGCCAGGTCGCGAACGCCCAGGGCGCGTCCGTGGCCAGCGCGCTGGGCGACAGCCACTGGACGCTGCTGTACCAGTCCGGGGACGTCCCGCCCGCGATTTTCGCCGGCAACCGGATCTACTATGTCGGGTTTATCCTGTTCATTCTGCTGGTGATCGTCGTTGTATTGTTCCGGCTCTACCGCCAGACCATCAGTGCGGTGCGGCATGATATCCGTTCCCTGATCCGCATGTTCCGCGACCTGCGCGAAGGCAGCGTCCGCGTCGACTACCCGATGGCGCTGCGCGAATTCTCGGAAATCTTCGATTACCTCCGCGACCGCGGACAAAAGCTGGTCGAGGAGAAACAGAAGCTCAAGGACATGGGACTGATGGATCACCTGTCCCAGCTCGGCAACCGCCGGCACTTCGAGGAGCGCCTCAAGGAACTGTTCGAGGCATCCAAAGCGAATGGTCCTTCTTCGGTGCTGATGATCGACATGGATCATTTCAAGAAGGTCAACGACGTCCACGGCCACGACGCGGGCGACGCGCTGATCGTCGGATTCGCCAACGCGCTGCGCAAGGTGGTGCGCCAGAACGACGTGCTGGCGCGCCTGGGCGGCGACGAATTCTGCATCATCTACACCTATGCGCCGCTGCAGACGGCGAAGAACCTGGTCGAACGTCTGCGCCGACAACTGCCGCGCGAAATCTCCCTGACCAAGGGCGTGATGCACCAGCTCCGCTGGACCGGCGGCCTGAGCGCGATGCACGACAAGGACACCAAGCCGGACGACGTGCTGTGGCGCGCCGACCAGGCGCTGCTGCAAGCCAAGGAGGCCGGGCGCAACGTCACCAAGGTCTACGACCCGACCGCCGGCCTTCCCGAAAAAAAACGCGTCATCGTCAGCTGAAACCGCGCACGGGGCCGACCGGTCCGCGGCGTCTCGCCGGAAACGCCGGGATAAGTTAGACTTCCCGTCCAAGAAACCCACAGCTTCCGTTCAACCGCCATGCCGAAAACCGACCCCGCCGCCAATGCGGCGACCGCCCCGCTTCCACCCGAAATCTTCAAGGCCTACGACATCCGCGGCATCGTCGGCAAAACGCTCACGCCGGAAATCGTCGAGCGCATCGGGCAGGCCCTGGGCAGCGAGGCGCTCGCGGGCAACCACAGGCGCTTCGTCATCGGGCGCGACGGACGTCTGTCCGGACCGGAACTGTCGGCGGCGCTGGCGCGCGGCATCGCGCGCAGCGGCTGCGACGTGGTGGACGTCGGCCGGGTGCCGACGCCGGTGGTGTATTTCGCGATCCAGCACCTCGGCGCCGGCTCCGGCGTGGCCGTCACCGGCAGCCACAATCCGCCCGATTACAACGGCCTCAAGATGGTCATCGGCGGCGTCACGCTCTCGGGCGAGCTGATCCAGAAACTGCGCGCGCGCATTCTGGAGAACAAACTGGCCACGGGACAGGGGAACATTTCCTCCGCGGACGTGCGCGGCGCCTATCTCGACCGCGTGGCCGGTGATGTCAAGCTCGCGCGCCCATTGCGCGTGGCCGTGGACTGCGGCAACGGCGTGGCCGGCGAACTCGCGCCGCAACTGCTCAAGCGCCTCGGCTGCCGGGTCACCGAACTCTTCTGCGAAATCGACGGCACTTTCCCCAACCACCACCCCGATCCGAGCAAGCCGGAAAATCTCGAAGACCTGATCGCCGAAGTCGGAAAAGGCGGTTATGACGTCGGCCTCGCCTTCGATGGCGACGGCGACCGGCTCGGCGTGATCGCGCCCGACGGCCACGTGATCTGGGCCGACCGACAGATGATCCTGTATGCGCGCGACGTGCTGTCGCGGCATCCGGGCGGCGAGATCATCTACGACGTGAAATGCTCGCGCACGCTCGATACCGAAATCCGCCAGGCCGGCGGCAAGCCGACGATGTGGAAAACCGGGCACTCGTTCATCAAGGCCAAGCTCAAGGAAACCGGCGCGCTGCTCGCCGGCGAAATGAGCGGACACATCTTCTTCAAGGAACGCTGGTACGGCTTCGACGACGGGCTGTACACCGCCGCGCGGCTGCTGGAACTGCTGTCGCGCGACTCGCGCCCGACGCAGGCAATTTTCGCCTCGCTGCCGAACACGGTGAACACGCCGGAACTGAACCTTAAGTTCGCCGAAGGCGAGCATTTCACCGTCATCAAGGAATTGGTCGAGCGCGCCCGTTTCCCGGACGCGAAACTTACCACCATCGACGGCCTGCGCGCGGATTTCACCGACGGTTTCGGCCTGGTGCGCGCCTCCAACACCACGCCGGTGCTGGTGCTTCGCTTCGAGGCGGACAATCAGGCGGCGCTGGAACGCATCCAGAACCGTTTCCGCGAACTCATCCTCTCCGTCCGGCCCGGAATGGCGTTACCTTTTTAAATGCAGGTTGGGGTGAGCAATGCGAACCCCCAACTAGGCACAAAGCGCCGTAAGCTGACGATTTGTTGGGCTTCACTTCGCTCAGCCCAACCTACTTGCTGCCCAGATATTAGTTGCAAAATTGCATCGCCTTTGTCCCGAGTCTACAATTATTGCATGATTGATTGGTCTTCCTGCTCAGCGGTAGAACGTGACCCTGAACGCGTGGGTGGTGCTTGGGTGTTTCGCGGCACCCGTATTCCGGTTACGGCCCTGTTCCAGAACCTTGAAGACGGGGCTCAGGTCTCGGACTTCATCGCCTGGTTTCCCGGCGTCACGCTTGAGCAAGTCCGTGCCGTGCTCGAGCACGCCGCCCGCTCCCTCGAAGCGGCTTGAGTGCGCGTTCTTTCCGCTTGAGACTTTTAAGCGATGTCGCCAGCCGAGATTCGTATGGACAAGGGGGCAAACAGGTATAATGCCTACCGTATTGCGATCCGGGCCGTACCGGTTCTTCTTCTACGCGGGAGATCGAGATGAGCCCCAGCATGTCCACGTCGAGCGGGATGACAATATCGCCAAGTTTTGGCTCAGCCCAGTACGGCTTCAGAACAGCGGCGGATTCAACCGCGGCGAGATCAATCGCATCCTGAAAATTCTCATCGAACATCAGACGCATTTGACAGAGGCATGGAATGACTACTTCGGCCGCTAAAATAGACATTCCCAACGCGATGAATGTCATGGTTACCGAGGATACCTTAACGGTTGACCTGAGCGATGGCCGAACGATTTCCGTCCCCGTGGCGTGGTTCCCGCGCCTGCTGCACGCCACACCCGAAGAACGAAAGAATTGGAGATTGATCGGCAACGGTTCCGGCATCCATTGGCATGATCTCGACGAAGATATCAGTGTCGAGAACCTGCTGGCCGGCAAGCAATCCGGCGAGAGCCAGGCTTCATTCAAGAAGTGGCTGAGCCGGCACGCCAAACGTTAAGAAGCCTTTGACTTTTTAGCTGTTGGGTGACGCTTCGCTCAACCCAACCTACTTGCTGATGCGCGCGAGGAAACACTATTGCCTGAGATCATTTATTACGTAGCCGTCAGTCTCGATGGCTTCATCGCGCCTCTTGACGGCAGTCTCGAATGGCTTTCTCCCTATAACGTCGGCGATGAAGACTACGGGTATGATAAATTCTACCAATCCATCGATGCCCTGATTGAAGGGCGCAGAACTTATGAACAAGCGCTTACCTTCAAAGAGTGGTCCCATCCCGGAAAACCCTGTTGGGTAGTTACCAGCCGAAAACTTGAGTCTCGGTTACCGGAGATCCATTTCACGTCCGCCACTCCCGCAGATATCGTTAAACATATCTCTTCACTGGGCCACAACCGAATCTGGCTTGTAGGAGGCTCCGCGCTGGCGGGATCGTTTCGTTCCGCGGGACTCATCACGGAATATGTCCTGTCTGTTGTTCCCGTTCTTCTAGGTGCGGGAAGACCGTTGTTTGGAGGCAACGGCGCCATCGAGAAGCTTTCGCTTGTTGAAGCAAAAACCTACCCCAATGGCTTGGTTCAACTGAAATATACCCAAGCACAAGGCGCTTAACGCGCCGACTTCCATTTAATTGCTTGTGCCGGTCAGCCGCTTCTCAAAAACTGTCCGCCAGCTCGGTGACAGCGCAGGCAGCCGCGCGGCGTGCTCGTATTCCGCGCGTGTGCCGCCGGCATGGCGCAGGCGAAATACGTCACGCACGCTCATCGAATCGGCAGCGCGCTCGACTCGTTCGATCGCATCGCCGGCTACCACACTGCCCTCTTCCAGCACGCGCAGATAAAAACCGGTGCGGTTGGCCGCGGCGAAACGGGCGGGAAATTGATCGTCGCCCATGCGGATGCCGAGTTTGAAACAGGGCGAGCGTGGCTGCGTCACCTGCACCCGCGCCTCTCCAATCGCAAACACATCTCCGATACAAACCTCGTCTTCCAGCAGTCCCGTGGTCGTGAAATTCTCCCCGAATTGCCCGTGAGAAAAATCATTGCGAGCCAGCTCCCCGGCCCAGAAGGCGTAATGCTCGAACGGATACGCGTACACCGCCTTGTCCGTCCCGCCGTGCACCCGCAAGTCCGCCTGACCGTCGCCCGCCAGATTCAGGCGCCCCAGCCGTACCGGTCCGGCGACCGGGGCCTTGAAAATGCCGGTGCTAACCGCCCGGCCGCCATGAATAATTTCACGCGGAAGGCCGACATTGATGGAGATCAAGGTCCCATCAATCGCGTTTGAGGATAGTTTGTCGGCATGACCGGTCATAAAGACATGTACGGCCTTTCGTGCAAAGGCTAAACTATAAACTATGATGCACTGGTTCCACCGAAAACTGAAGCCGATTGCCCGCGTCGTGACGATGACGCTCGCCGCAATGTGGCTGGTCGTGAGTGCGGCGCCATGCGTCATGGCACAACCCTCTCCGATGGACCATGGTTCCGTGTACTGCCCCAAACATGACGGCGGCATGAACCTGGACGCCAACGATTGCGGTCCGGTCACGGCGGTAAGCTGCCAGTTGCCCGATATCCATTCGCCGCTGGCCGCAGCGCTGGGCGACCTGAGCGTGACGCCGGCGCTGCTGACCGTGCTGCCGGTGGTCGTTTCGCTTCCGGATAACAGCATCTCCCTGCGACATGACTTCTTCACGCCGGACATCCCGGCGCCTCCGCTTCACATTCAACATCTCACGCTGATCTTGTAGTTCTCTCCCGCGCGCGTCCGCGCGCCTTGTCGTTTCATTCACGACTGCAAGGAGAGGTTTATGTTCACGTCCACCGTTTCATCCCGCCTCGCGGGAATCCTGATCACCCTGCTGGCCGGCGCACCGAATGTTCTGGCCGCGCCCGAATTGACGCTGGCCGAAGCCGAGCGGCTCGCGCTGGAACAGGCGCCGGGACTCGCGCGCGCCCGTTCCAGCGTCGCGGCGGTCTCCGAGCGCACGACATACGAAGGCCGGCTGCCCGACCCGCAGCTCGTCATCGGCGCGCTCAACGTGCCGGCCGACAGTTACAGCTTTCGCCAGGAAGACATGACCATGACCATGATCGGCGTGCGCCAGGCCTTCCCGCCCGGCGACACGCTCGGCATCCGCACGCGCCGCGCCGAGCAGGAGCTGACGCGCGAGCAGGCGCGCCTTGAGATCGAGCGCCGCGGCCTGCTCAAGCAGGTGCGCGCGCTCTGGCTCGATCTTTATCTGGCGAACCGGTCGCTGGAAATCCTCGAGGCCTCGCGGCAACTCGCGCGCCGCGACCTGGAAGCCGCCGAGGGACGTTACCGCGCCGCCCAGGAAAGCCAGCGCGCGGTATTCGTGGCGCGCCAGGTGCTCGCGCGGGTGAACGA
>DAIDLH010000093.1 GCA_027449605.1 Candidatus Muproteobacteria bacterium
CGGACAACCTTACATATCCATGCCACCCATCCCGCCCATGCCACCCATCCCGCCCATGCCACCGCCGGCCGGAGACTCTTCCTTCGGCATCTCTGCGACCATGGCCTCGGTAGTGATCATGAGCGCGGAGACCGACGCCGCGTTCTGCAGCGCGGTGCGCGTCACCTTGGTCGGGTCGAGGATGCCCATCTTGAGCATGTCGCCGTACTCGTCGGTGGCGGCGTTGTAGCCGTAGTTCACGTCCTTGCTGTCCGCGACCTTGTGGTACACGACCGAACCTTCGATGCCGCCGTTCTCGACGATCTGGCGCAGCGGCTCCTGCATGGCGCGCACCGCGATCTGGATGCCGACATCCTGATCGTGGTTGTCGCCCTTGAGGCCCTTGATCGCCGTGACCGCGCGCACCAGCGCCACGCCGCCGCCCGGGACAATGCCTTCTTCCACCGCCGCGCGGGTCGCGTGCAGCGCGTCTTCGACGCGCGCCTTCTTTTCCTTCATTTCCATCTCGGTCGCGGCTCCGACCTTGATCACGGCGACGCCGCCGGCGAGCTTGGCCACCCGCTCCTGCAGCTTCTCCTTGTCGTAGTCGCTGGTCGCTTCCTCGATCTGGGCGCGGATCGACTTGATGCGCGCCTCGATGTCGCCCTTCTTGCCGGCGCCGTCGATGATGGTGGAGTTTTCCTTGTCCACCACGATGCGCTTGGCCGAGCCGAGCATGCTGGCGTCGGCCTTTTCCAGGCTCATGCCGAGCTCGTCGGAAATCACCGTGCCTGCGGTCAGGATCGCGATGTCCTGCAGCATCGCCTTGCGGCGGTCGCCGAAACCCGGCGCCTTCACCGCGCAGACCTTGAGGATGCCGCGGATGTTGTTCACCACCAGGGTCGCGAGCGCCTCGCCCTCGACGTCTTCGGCGATGATCAGCAGCGGCCGGCCCTGCTTGGCCACGCCCTCGAGGATCGGCAGCATCTCGCGGATGTTGGAGATTTTCTTCTCGTAGATCAGGATCAGCGGGTTTTCGAGCTCGGCGCTCATCGTGTCCTGCTTGTTGATGAAATACGGCGACAGATAGCCGCGGTCGAACTGCATGCCCTCGACGATGTCGAGCTCGTTCTCCAGACCGGAACCCTCTTCCACCGTGATCACGCCTTCCTTGCCGACCTTCTGCATGGCGTCGGCGATGATCTTGCCGATGGATTCATCCGCGTTGGCGGAGATGGTGCCGACCTGGGCGATTTCCTTGGAGTCGGAGCAGGGCTTAGAGATCTTCTTCAGCGCCTCGACCGCCGCGACCACGGCCTTGTCGATGCCGCGCTTCAGGTCCATCGGGTTCATGCCCGCGGCCACCGACTTCAGGCCCTCGCGCAGCATCGCCTGCGCCAGCACGGTGGCGGTGGTGGTGCCGTCGCCGGCGACGTCGGAAGTCTTGCTCGCGACTTCCTTCACCATCTGCGCGCCCATGTTCTCGTATTTGTCCTTCAGCTCGATTTCCTTGGCGACGCTGACGCCGTCCTTGGTCACCGTCGGGGCGCCGAAGGATTTCTCCAGCACCACGTTGCGGCCCTTGGGACCGAGCGTGACCTTGACCGCGTCGGCCAGGATGTTGACGCCGCGCAGCATGCGCGTGCGGGCGGGATCGCCAAACAATACGTCTTTAGCAGCCATAGTTTCCTCTCTTCAAAAATTCGTTCGGTTGATTACTTCTCGACCACGCCCATGATGTCTTCTTCGCGCATCACGAGCAGCTCTTCGTTGCCGACCTTGACCTCGGTGCCGGAATACTTGCCGAAGAGGATCTTGTCTCCGACCTTGACGTCCAGCGGACGGACCTTGCCGTCTTCGAGGATCTTGCCGTGACCCACGGCGATGACCTCGCCCTGGATCGGCTTTTCCTTGGCGGTGTCGGGGATGACGATGCCACCGGGTGACTTACGCTCTTCTTCCAAGCGGCGCACGATCACACGGTCGTGAAGCGGACGGATTTTCACAGCGGGTTCTCCTTTGGTAAGGGTTTGTACACTCATGCTTTTCTCCTTATGCGATCTTTCCTGTACGGCTGACAGCTCTGAAAGCCCTGAAAAACCGGGTGCTGAGGATTGTTAGCACTCGGTTCAAGTGAGTGCTAATGATAATGGGCGATCGAATCTTGTCAACCGGGGATGCGGGTCAATCGACCCGGCGGGATTCCCCTTCCAGGGGGCGGCGTTCGGGGTCATCCCCGGCGGGAGGGTTACGGATCACGGTGTCCGTCACGCCCATGTGGCGCAGGTACAGCCGGAGCAAGCCCCGGCGCAGGGGCGGAATCAGCAGCATAAAGGCGGCGATGTCGGTCAAAAACCCGGGTAACACCAGCAACACACCGGCAACGAGCAACGCCATGCCTTCGAGCATGCCGAGCGCCGGCGACTCGCCGCGCGCGATCATGGCCTGGACGCGCGTGGCGGTGGCGAAGCCCTTGCGGCGGACCAGCCAGATGCTGACCACGGCGCTGACGACGACCAGCAGCACCGTCAGGCCGGCGCCGAGGCGGGAACCGACCGCCACGAACGTCGCGATCTCGGCCAGCGGCACCAGCAGCAGGAACAGGATCATGAGCATGCAATCAGGTCTCTATCGAATCGTCCCCTCGCAGCATAACCGCTCCACCGTCGCCCCGCATCCGGCGACGCGGCGCCGGTTTCGCTACAATGAATAAATCCCGCTTTCGCGTCGTCACTGGACGGGACCGGAACACGAATTAATGAAACGTCACAGCTACCAGCTGGTACTCACCACCTGTCCCGATGCGACGGCGGCGGAACGCATCGCGCACGCGCTGGTCGGTGAACGACTCGCCGCCTGCGTCAATATTCTGCCGATCGCCAAATCCATCTACTTGTGGAAAGGCAAGGTGGAATCCACCGCCGAACAGTTGCTCGTCATCAAGTCGATGACGCGCGCCTACCGCGCGATCCAGAAACGGATACTCGAACTGCATCCCTATGAACTTCCCGAGGTAATCGCGGTCCCTGTGGCCAACGGCTTTTCCGACTATCTCGCCTGGATTCACGACCCGGATAAAACATGACGACCCGATACCTTGCTGCGCTGCTGCTCCTGCTGCTGACCCCGGCTCACGCGGAACAGGCCAACGAAGAACTGCTCGAGGCCGATCAGGCTTTCAGCCTGTCCACGCGCACCGTCAACGGCGCCACGCTCGAAGCGCGCTGGAAAATCGCCCCCGACTATTACCTGTACCGGGACAAGTTCAAATTCGAAGCGCTCGACGGCGTCACGCTCAGGAATCCGTCGTTCCCGCGCGGCAAGAAAAAGCAGGACCCGCTGTTCGGCGTGGTCGAAACCTACACCAAGTCGGTGAAGGTGCGCCTGCCGTTCGAGCGCCGCGAAGGCGCGGCCACGGCGCGGTTGCGCATCACCGCCCAGGGCTGCAACGAGCCGGTGGGCGTCTGCTACCCGCCGATCGTGAAAGAAGTCGAGCTCAAGCTGCCGCCGGTAAAAACCTCGCGCGCGCCGGTGACCACGGTCGCTACGGCGCCGGTCGGCGAAGTCGCGTCGCTGAAGGATCTCACCCGCGCGACGAGCACCACGGACGGCACGGCGGAACCGGTGGACCCGGAAAAAGCCTTCATGCTGGACGTCACGGCGCGCGGCAACGACGCGCTGCTGGCGCGCGTCGACATCGCCGATTGCTGCTATCTGTACCGCGACAAGATGAAATTCGAGCTGACCGCGGCCGACGGCGGCGCGGTTGCGGACCTCAAGCTCGGGGATTTCACCCTGCCGCCGGGCAAGGTTAAAACCGACGAATTCATCGGCAAAACTGAAATCTACGAAAAGGGTTTCGAGGTGGCGCTTCCGATCGCGGGCAACCTGGCGCCGGACCGCGACCTGCGACTGCGGATCACGTATCAGGGTTGTTCGGAAAAAGGCGTGGTGATCTGCTATCCGCCGGCGACGAAAAAATTCACCGTCCAGCTCCGCGGCGGCAAGCTGAGCGTGGCCGGCACAGCGGATGCTCCGGTCGCTTCACCCGCTGTTTCGCCCACGCCGGACAACGGCAAGCTGCTGCTCACGCTGCTCACGGCCTTCGGCGCCGGTTTGCTGCTGACGTTCACTCCCTGCGTGCTGCCGATGGTCCCGATCCTGTCGAGCATGCTCGTCGGCCAAGGTGACACCCATATCGGCAAGCTGCGCGGCGGGCTCATTTCCTACAGTTACGTCCTGGGCACCGCGGTGACCTACACCGTGGCCGGCGTGCTCGCCGGACTCTCCGGCGAACAGTTGCAGGCGTACTTTCAGAATCCCTGGGCCATCGGAACGTTCAGCACCGTTCTGGTTCTGCTCGCGCTGTCGCTGTTCGGATTCTACGAACTGCAGATGCCGGGCTTCATCCAGTCGCACTTGCACCACCGTACGCATCATCTGAAAGGCGGTTCCTATGTCGGTGCATTCATTCTTGGCCTCGTGTCGGCGCTGATCGTCGGCGCCTGCGTCTCGCCGGTGTTGATCACGGCGCTCGGCGTGGCCATCACCAGCCAGAATCCCGCGCTCGGAGGCGCGATCATGTTCACGCTCGCGCACGGACAGGGCGCGATCCTGGTCGCACTCGGCGTCGGCGCCGGCTTCCTGCTGCCCAAGGTCGGCAAATGGATGGACCGGGTAAAACACCTGTTCGGCGCGCTGCTGATCGCGGTGGCCATCTACCTGCTCGGCTACCTCCCGCAGGTGCCGGTGTTGTTCCTGTGGGCCGCCTTCTTCATCATCTCCGCGGTATACCTCGGCGCCACCCAGAGCCTGCCGAAGGAGGCCAGCGGCTGGGAATATCTGTGGAAAGGCATCGGCACGACGTTGCTCGTCTGGGGTGTGCTCGCGCTGCTCGGCGGCTTCGCCGGCAACCGCGATATTCTGCGGCCGCTGCCGTCTCTCAGCCGCGACGTGATTACCGGTGGCGCCGGCGACGCTGCCGCACCCGCCGCGGCGGAACAACTGTTCGAACGCATCTACACCCTGCGCAACCTGGAAGATCGTCTGGCATCCGCCAAGGCCGCGGGCAAACCGGTGATCGTGGACTACTACGCAACCTGGTGCACCGACTGCCTGCGCATGGAAAAGGGCACTTTCGCCGATGCCCGCGTACGCACGGAACTGCAGCGCTTCGTGCGGCTGCAACCGGATGTCACCAACTCGGGTGACGCCGAGGTCGAAGCCATGAAAAAACGCTTTAACGTCTACGGCCCGCCGGCCGTCGTTCTGCTCAACAACCGGGGCGAACAGCGCTCTGAAACACCGACTTACGGGTTTCACAACGCCGAGGAAATGCTGTTCCTGCTCGGTAACATCTGAAACATCCGCGGTTCACCTGACACATGTCCGCCGCTCTGAAAAACCTGCTGCTGCCCGTCCTCGCCGTACTGGCGCTCGCGGGCGGTTACTGGGCGGCGCAGTCATTGCGTCCCGCGGACAAGACAACAACTCCGACCTACGGCGGCGGCGAGCTGATTGACTTCACCCTACCCGACGTCGAAGGAAAAAAGCGGTCGCTCAGTGAATGGCGCGGCAAGGTGATCGTGCTGAATTTCTGGGCGACCTGGTGCCCACCCTGCCGCGAGGAAATCCCGCTGTTCATCTCCCTGCAGAAACAGCACATGGCGGGCGATTTGCAGATCATCGGGGTGGCCATCGACAATCCGACCGCCGTCATGGTTTATCGCCAGTCGGTGCGCATGAATTACCCGATCCTGATCGGTAATGACGATACCCTGTCGCTCGTGGCCAAATACGGCAATCGCATGGGTTCCCTGCCGTTTACGGTCATCATCGACCGCAGCGGCTCAGTAGCCGTCCGCAAACTGGGTGCCTTCACCCAGACCGAACTCGAAAGCCTGATCGACCCACTCCTGAACCCCTCAAAAATCTGAATCCGCTGTTTGACCCGTCTATTGCGGCGATCTTCGTACTTTACTCGCTGAATTTCGTCAATCTTGTTTGTATGCCATATTAGCTGGACAATTTGTCCAGCCACATGCACAATGCGGCATCTCAAGAAGATAGCGACAAATCAGTGCGTAAATCTGGAAAGATCACGCATATAGGCCGCATAACCGCATTGGCGCGGGATGCGGTTCCTTCCCGTCGAAGTGAAACATCCAATCTCTCATGGCCGAAATCCTGGTACTGAACGGACCCAATCTGAATCTCCTGGGGGCCAGAGAGCCGGAGCACTATGGCACCACCACGCTCGAGGCGATCAACCAGCGGCTCTCCCAGCAGGGCGCGACCGCCGGCCACCGTGTGAGTTTTTTTCAGAGCAACGCCGAGCACGAACTGGTCGGCCGGGTGCAGCAGGCCATGAAGGAGAAGGTCGCGTTCATCCTGCTCAATCCCGCCGCCTTTACCCATACCAGCGTGGCGCTGCGCGACGCCCTGGCGGCGACGCATATCCCGTTCATCGAAGTGCATCTGTCGAACGTGCATGCGCGCGAGTCGTTCCGCAAACACTCTTACTTTTCCGATCTCGCCGCGGGCGTGATCAGCGGTCTCGGCGCGCAGGGTTACGAACTGGCGCTCGCCGCCGCCATTGAACGATTGAAAAAATAGGAAACACCCATGGACATACGCAAGGTCAAAAAACTGATCGAGATGCTGGAGGAGTCCAGCCTCGCCGAGATTGAAATCCGCGAAGGCGAGGAAGCGATCCGCATCAGCCGCGGCAGTTCCGGCGGCACCCAGGTCGTGCACATGG
>DAIDLH010000094.1 GCA_027449605.1 Candidatus Muproteobacteria bacterium
GCAACAAGGACGAGGCGCGCCGCCTGTACGAGACGCTGGCGCGCGATCGCAGCTACTACGGCTTCCTCGCCGCCGATCGCGTGGGCAAGGATTACTCCATGCAGCACACGAGCATCGAGGCGACGCCGGAGGAAGTGAGCGCGATGCTGGCGCGTCCCGGCATCCAGATGGCGCAGGAGCTGTACCTGACGGGCCAGGTCACCGACGCGCGCCGCCAGTGGAACTGGACCACGCGCCGCCTGAACAACCGCGACCTGGCCGTGGCCGCGGTGATCGCGCGCCAGTGGGGCTGGCATGACCGCGCCATCCTCACGGTCGCGCGCAGCGACGAACAGGACGATCTCGAGCTGCGTTTCCCGCTGCTGTACCGCGACACGATCGAGGCCAACGCCACCGAGGTCGGCATCGACCCGAGCTGGGTTTACGGCGTGGTGCGGCAGGAGTCGGCGTTCGTCGTGGACGCGCGCTCGCAGGCCGGCGCGCTCGGGCTGATGCAGCTGATGCCGTCGACCGGCCGGCTCACCGGGCGCAAGCTCAACATGCCGATCCGCAGCAGCCGCGCGCTGCTCAACATCGAAAATAATTTGCGCCTCGGCGTGAGTTACCTGAAGGAAGTGCTCGGCCGCAACAACGGCAACCAGGTGCTGGCCACGGCCTCGTACAACGCCGGCCCGAACCGCGTGAATTCGTGGCTGCCGGACAAGAAGCTCGACGCCGACATCTGGGTCGAAACCATCCCGTTCGGCGAGACGCGCGACTACGTGAAAAACGTCATGTCCTATACCACCGTCTACGACCACCGTCTCGGCAGCCGCCCGGCGCGCCTGCAGGATCGCATGAAGAGCGTCTATCCCGCGGAAAAATGAGGGCCGGCGCGGATCACGCCCCGCGCGCCCCGATCAGGGCCGTTCAGCCGGATTTCGTTGATATACACTTTCAGTGTCGGTTCGGCCGCCGGTCAATTCCGCTCCACGGGCCGCGACCTGGAATCCGCCGCTGCTTCGTGGCAAGGACTCTGACATGAAGGGGGAAGCTCCCTTGAATCTGGAAAAGCGCGTCTTTCTTCTGGAAAGCGAACTGCGCGACCGCGAAATCGAGGTTTCGCTGCTCAAGGAAACCGCCGAGGCGATCAGCGGCGAACTGGACCTGCAGAAAGTTTTTCAGTTGGCGGTGGAGCGCGCGCGGAGTCTCATCATGGCCGAAACCGTGCTGCTGCCGGTACTGGACGGGAACCGGGCCGAGTATACCTATCGGGCCGGCTGCGGCAAGGACGCGGACGAGATCGTGGGCCAGTCGCTGCCGCTGGAGCTCGGAATCTGCGGCTGGGTGTGGCGCCACAAGCGCCCGTGGTGGCACGGTGTGCTGACCGAGCTCGACGAAGCCGAGCGCAACAAATGGGAGAAAGAGGCGGGCAGCATCATTCTCGTGCCGCTCATCGGCAAACGCCGCTTCCTCGGCGGTCTGGCCGGCATCAACAAAATCGGCGGCGGGGATTTCACCAAACGCGATCTCGACCTGCTCTCGCTCTTCGCCAATCAGGTCAGTTTCGCCGTCGAGAATGCCGCGTTGTTCGATCAGCTGAACAAGATCAAGGAGGAAACCGAGGCCTACCAGCGCGAGATGCAGGCGTTGAACACCGAACTGGAAAGGCGCGTGGCGCAACGCACCTCGGCCCTGGCCGACGCGGTCAAGGAGCTCGAACACCTGGCGCTGCACGACATGCTGACCGACCTGCCGAACCGCTCGCTGGTCGAGGACCGCTTGCAGCAGAGCATCCACATCGCGCGGCGCGAGAAGAAGGCGCTGTCGTTCCTCATGGTCGACCTCGACCGGTTCCAGGAGGTCAACGACCGTTACGGCCACGACGTGGGCGACGGTTTGCTGAAACAGATCGCCATGCGCCTGCGGCGCGTCCTGCGCCAGTCGGACACCGCCGGCCGGCTCGGCGGCGACGAGTTTGCGTTCGTGCTTCCGTCCACCGACGCCGCCGGCGCGATGAAGGTCGCGGAGAAACTGCTCCAGGTCCTGGAGCCGCCGTTCAAGGTCGGCGACAAAACGATCCGCTGCGCGTGCCGCATCGGCATCGCGACGTATCCGGAGCACGGCGTGGACGTTGCCGCGCTGTGCAATCGCGCGGACGCGGCGATGCGCGTCGCCAAGCGCGACAAGCGGGGATATTCGGTTTATCGTCCGGGAGACGAGACGGACGCCTGACGGCGCTTGACCCCGCCCGCCGGGGCGAGTAGAACTTCACGGGTATTTCTTTCCAATACCCGTCATGTCCTTCCACAAAATCTGTCTGCTGGGCGGCGCCGGCTTCGTCGGCCGGCGTCTCGCCGCGCGCCTGTCCGAATCCGGTCACGACGTCGTCATCCTCACGCGCCACCGCGAGCGTCGGCGCGAGCTGCTGGTGCTGCCCACCGTGCGGCTGGTGCAGGGCGACGTGCACGACGCGTCGTTCCTGCGCAGCCAGTTCACCGGCCGCGACAGCGTCATCAACCTGGTCGGCATTCTCAACGAGCCGGGCCGCGACGGCCGCGGCTTCGCGCGGGCGCACGCGGAACTGCCGGA
This sequence comes from Candidatus Muproteobacteria bacterium, assembly GCA_027449605.1. GTDB lineage: Bacteria > Pseudomonadota > Gammaproteobacteria > Acidiferrobacterales > Sulfurifustaceae > Sulfuricaulis. The sequence continues at coordinate 2,572 of DAIDLH010000094.1, forward strand.
AAAAATCGTCGAGGCCTGCCGCCAGACGGGCGTGCCGCGACTGCTGCACATGAGCGCGCTGCACGCCTCGCCGGCCGCGCCGAGCCAGTACCTGCGCACCAAGGCGCTGGGCGAGGAGGCGGTGCTGCGCGCCGCCGGCCCGGATTTTTACGTCACCGGATTCCGTCCCTCGGTCATCTTCGGACCCGGCGACGGTTTCCTGAACCGCTTCGCCGGGTTGCTGCGTCTCGCCCCCGGCGTGTTCCCGCTGGCCTGTCCCGAGGCGCGCTTCCAGCCGGTATACGTCGAGGACGTGGTGCGCGCATTCGTGGAGTCGCTCGACAACCATCATACTTTCGGCAACCGTTACGATCTCTGCGGTCCGAAGGTATACTCGCTGCGCGAGATCGTGGAATACGTGGCGAAGCTCATCGACAAGCGCGTGTGCATCGTCGGCCTGAACGATGCGTTTTCGTTGCTCCAGGCCGCGGTGTTCGAATTCGCCCCCGGCAAGCCGTTCTCGCTCGACAATTATCGGTCGCTGCAAATCGACAGCGTGTGCGACAAAGGTTTTCCCGAGGTGTTCGGCGTCACGCCGGCGAGCCTCGAGGAAATCGCGCCCGGCTATCTGCACAAGTAAAAACACAATGGACAGGACTCGCGGGATGGAAATCAGAACTTTTCCAGAGCCGCGGCGCGTTCAGCTTTCGACAGATTCGCTATTTCGTTTACCGAGCGGTAGAAAGCCCCGAGATCGCCGCCCCGTTGCGCCAGCAGTTTCTGAAACGCCGCGACATACTGATTGTACAAACCGATCGCGGCCAGATGCGCGTTGTTGAGGTCCTGCTTGAACCAGTTGTCGAAGGCCGCATAGCCGCTCCAGCCCGTTTTCAGTTTTGCATAATCGCTTCGCAATTCTTCGAACACCCGTGTTTTCGCGACGCGTTTTTCCGCATCGCCCAGGTTCGAGGCATAGATTTCCCGGAGCCGTGCGCGGTGTTTCAGCACCAGCGCAATGAATTCCTCGCGCCGCCGGGTTTTCAGCCGGTAGGCATCGGCTTCTTTTGCCTTGCCGCTTTGCCGAAACCAGCGCTTGACGCCTTCCAGTTCCACCGTCGTGGCGAAGGATTCGTTGAAGGCCGTGTCGCCGGCGACGTAGAGAACCTGATGCGCCAGCTCGTGAAACAGCAGGCCCGCGAGTGCGGCCTCGGAGCGGTGGATGAAAGTGTTGAGCAGCGGGTCGTTGAACCAGCCGAGCGTGGAATAGGCCGGCACGCCGCCGATGTAAACGTCGTCGCCTTTCTGTTTGAGGCTCGCGGCGAATCGCTCTGCCTGGTCGCGCGCGAAGTAGCCGCGGTAGGGCACGCAGCCGGCGACGATGAAACACCACTGCTTCGGTTCGAGCGACAATTCCGGCGCAGCGAACACGTCCCACGCCGCGAACGGCCGTTCCAGGTTGGCATAAGAGCGATAGCTGCGGTTGTCCGGCAGCCGCAACTCGCGGCTGGCGAATTCGCGCAGGCGTTGCGCCAGTTCGAGTTGGCGGCGCGTATCCGGCGGCGTGGCGGGGTCGGCGAGCAGTTCCTCGACGGGACGGCGTTTCGTCAGCATTTCCATCTGCCCCGACACGGCCTGGGCGTAGTAGAGCGGGCCGGCGCAGCCGCTGAGAACCGCGAGCAGCAACAGGGCGGGGAAACGCGGGAAGTATTTCATGCATCCTACTTGGCGTCGGTGGCATCCACACATTAGCATGGCGATATGAAAATTTATCTCGTCGGCGGCGCGGTGCGCGACAAGCTCCTCGGCCTGCCGGTCCAGGACCGCGATTACGTCGTGGTCGGCGCGACGCCGGAGGAAATGGTGGCGCAGGGCTTCAAGCCGGTGGGCGCGGATTTCCCCGTGTTCCTCCATCCCGAAACCAAAGAGGAGTATGCGCTGGCGCGCACCGAGCGCAAATCGGGTCACGGCTACAAGGGCTTCAAGGTGTATGCCGCGCCGGACGTGACGCTGGAGGACGACCTGCGCCGGCGCGACCTCACGATCAACGCCATGGCCGAAGACGAACAGGGCCGGTTGGTCGACCCCTTCGGCGGCGCCGGGGATTTGCGCAACGGCGTATTGCGACACGTATCCGATGCGTTCGCCGAAGACCCGGTGCGCATCCTGCGCGTGGCGCGCTTCGCGGCGCGCTACGCCAAGTGGGGCTTCCACGTGGCGCACGGCACTAACCAGCTCATGCGCCGGATGGTCGAGTCCGGCGAAGTGGATCATCTGGTGGCGGAACGCGTGTGGGCGGAAATGGAACGCGCACTCGGCGAGGACAGGCCCTCGCGCTTCTTCGAAGTGCTGCGCGGTTGCGGGGCCTTGCAGCGTCTGTTTCCGGAGATCGACGCGCTGTTCGGCGTGCCGCAACCGGAAAAACATCATCCGGAAGTGGACACCGGCGTGCACGTGATGCTGGTGCTCGACGCCGCGGCGAAGCTCTCGCCCGACACGCGCGTACGCTTCGCGGCGCTGATGCACGATCTCGGCAAGGGCAATACGCCGAAAGAGGAATGGCCGCAGCACATCGGTCACGAAGGGCGCGGCGCCGAACTGGTGAAAAATTTCTGTCAGCGGTTTCGCGTGCCGAACGAGCACCGCGATGTGGCGCTGATCGCCGCGCGTTTTCACGCGCACTGTCACCGGATCGCCGAGCTGCGGCCGGCGACCGTGGTCGACACGCTCGAGGCCATGGACGCGTTCCGCCGGCCGGAGCGGGCGGATATGTTCGTCACCGCCTGCGAGGCCGATTTCCGCGGCCGTCACGGCAGCGAGGACAAGCCCTATCCCCAGGCCGGGCTTTTCCGGAGCGTGTTCGCCGCCGCGCGCGCGGTCGATACGTCGGTTATCGCCGCCGCCGGCGGAAACGGCCCCGACATCGGCGCGCGCATCCGCGAGGCGCGCATCGCCGCCGTGCGCCAGGTGTTATCATTGTCTTCCTCCCGCCCGTCCGGAACCTAGTCAGGAAGGTGCATCATGACCAAAAGACTGTTTAATTCGTTGCCGCGGATGTTCGCGGCCATGTTCGTGTTATGGGCGGCCGGCAGCCTGAATGCGCCGGCGGCCGAACCGCCGGCGGCAAAACCGAAGGACGACGTGGTCAAGGTGGTGTACCACGCCGATTTCGCCGACCCGCGCCGCTTCAGCGCCATGCTGACCAACATCCATAACATGGTGTCGACCTATCAGGCCGAGCTGATGGACTACGACGTGCGCATCGTATTCGTCTCCTGGGGCATCCGCTTCGTGACCGAGGACAGGCTCGCCGGAACGCCGTTCGCCGAGGACGCCGCGCTCAAGCAGCGGCGCGCGGACCTGCTGGCGCGGCTGGCGACGCTGCGCGACACGCAGGGCGTGAAGCTCGAGGTCTGCGGCATCACCCGCGAACAGATCGGCCTGGATGAAAAGAAGCTCATTCCCGGCGTGACCGTCGTCCGCTCCGGCGTGGTGCGCATCGCCGAGCTGCAGCGCCAGGGCTTCGCCTACCTCAAGGTGGAGTAGCCCGCATGTCCAAGGCAGTAACCTCGCGACCGGCCGCACAGGCCGGCACCGCCTCCGTTCCCCGGGTCGGGTTCGTGAGTCTCGGCTGCCCCAAGGCGCTGGTGGATTCCGAACGCATCCTGACGCAACTGCGCGCCGAGGGCTACGCGATCTCGCCCGACTACGAAGGCGCCGATCTCGTCGTGGTCAACACCTGCGGGTTCATCGACGCCGCGGTCGAGGAGTCGCTCGACGCCATCGGCGAGGCGCTGGCCGAGAACGGGCGCGTGATCGTCACCGGCTGCCTCGGCGCGAAGGGCGACATCGTCAAGCAGACCCATCCGCAGGTGCTGGCCGTCACCGGCCCGCACGCGCTCGAGGAAGTCATGCAGTCGGTGCACGCACATCTGCCCAAGCCGCATGACCCGTACACCGACCTGGTGCCGCCGGCCGGCATCAAGCTCACGCCGCGGCATTACGCCTACCTCAAGATCGCCGAGGGCTGCAACCACCGCTGCACGTTCTGCATCATTCCCTCGATGCGCGGCGATCTCGTGAGCCGCGACATCGGCGAGGTCATGCAGGAAGCGGAGAACCTGGTGCAGAGCGGCGTGAAGGAACTGCTGGTGATCTCGCAGGACACCAGCGCCTACGGCGTGGACGTGAAATACCGCCCCGGTTTCTGGCACGGCCGGCCGGTCAAGACGCGCATGACCGAGTTGGCGCGCGCCCTGGGCGAACTGGGCGTGTGGGTGCGGCTGCATTACGTCTATCCCTACCCGCACGTGGACGAGATCGTCCCGCTCATGGCGGAAGGAAAAATCCTGCCGTATCTCGACGTGCCGTTCCAGCATGCGAGCGCACGGATCCTGAAGCTCATGAAGCGTCCGGCCAGCGCCGAGAACAATCTGGCGCGCATCGAGTCGTGGCGCGCGATCTGTCCCGACATCACGCTGCGCTCGACTTTCATCGTCGGTTTCCCCGGCGAGGCCGAACGAGACTTCGAAGAACTGCTCGATTTCCTGCGCGCGGCGCAACTCGACCGCGTCGGTTGTTTCGCCTACTCGCCCGTGGAAGGCGCGACGGCCAATGCGCTGCCCGACGCGGTGCCGGAGGAGGTGAAACAGGAACGCCTCGCGCGCTTCATGCAATTGCAGGCGGAGATCTCCGCCGAAAAATTGCAGCGCAAGGTCGGCCAGGTTCTGACCGTGCTGGTGGACGGCATCGAGGAAGGCCAGGCGGTGGCCCGTTCCGGCGCTGATGCGCCCGAGATCGACGGCGTGGTGTATGTCGAAAACGCGCGCGAACTGAAACCGGGCGAGTTCTGCGAGGTCCGCGTCACCCGCGCCGGCGAGCACGACCTGTGGGGGAGACGGCTTAAGGTGTGATCTGGTCGAAGTTCCGCGCTTGGGGGTGCGCCGCTTTCGGGTCGACGGCCCCTTCCCGCACCAGCCATGTTGTTTGCATTCCCGCCGCGCGCGCGGCGTCGAGTTCTTCCCGGATATCGGAGAGGAACAGGATGTCCCGGGGCGCGGTGTCGATAGCTTCCGCGATCTTGCGGTAGGAACCGGCCTCGCGCTTGCTGCCGATGTTGGTGTCGAAATAGCCTGAAAACAGGGGCGTCAGGTCGTCGTAGTCGGTGTGCGCGAACAGCAGTTTCTGCGCTTGGACCGAGCCGGAGGAAAAAACGTAAAGCCCGATGCCGGCGGATTTCCATTTTTTCAGAAGCCGCACGGCGTCTTCGTACATGTGTCCCTTGAAATGGCTTTTCCTGTAACCGTCCTCCCAGATCATGCCTTGCAGACTCTTGAGCGGGGTGATTTTTTTATCTTCCGCGATCCAGCCCAGCAGCTGTTCGATGGCTTCCTCCACGTCCAGATTCCTGCCGCTGAGGCGGCGTACCTCGTCAAGTTCCTTCCGCACCGCCGGCGTCTGCGCGTGCGCGCGCACGAACTCCGCCAGGTGCTCGCGCGAATAGGGGAACAGCACGTCTTTCACGAACGAGAGGGAAGAAGTGGTGCCTTCGATATCGGTGACGATGGCCTTGATCATTTTCAGAGACGTCCCCGGCGGTCGTGAAGGGAAAATCCGATCGGCGCTTGCGGAACGTCGCGGCCGAGGGCGATGACTTTATACAGTTCACCCATCTCGTGCGGTGAGGTGAGTTTCTTGACCTGCCGCGTGAGTTCGAGATGCGCGCGCGCGTCTTCCGGGTCCGAGGCCGCCAGCAGTTGTTCCAGTCCGCTGCCGATCAGGAATGCCGCCTGCGAGGTGTAGCCGAGCAGCACGAGTCCGGCATCGCGTCCGGCCTCGGCGATGGCGGTGAAATCCACGTGCGCCGTGATGTCCTGCAGCCCGACCAGCGTCAGCGGATCGTCATGGGCGCGGTGACGGTAATGGCACATGAGCGTGCCTTCCGAGCGTTGCGGATGATAAAACTCGGCGCGCGGGAAGCCGTAGTCGATCAGCAGCAGCGCGCCCTGTTTCAGCACGTCGGCGGCGCTGCGCACCCAGGCCTCGGCCATGAAATTGATTTCGGACGCGTAGCCCGGCGGCAGGGCGAGCGGTTCGATGCGCGCTTGAATTCCGTCGTCCGCCGGTTTTTCGCGCCAGACGAAATGGTCGTTTTCCCAGGCGACGTAAAGTTGCCGCACGCCGCTGTCCGTGACTTTGAAACGTTCCACGGGCAGGGCGTCGAGCAGTTCGTTCGCCAGCATCACGCCGCGGAAATCGCCGGGCAGGGCGTCGAGCCAATGCACGCGTTTCAGGAACTTCGGCGCCTTGCGCCGCAAGGTTTCCGCCTGACGGTCGCGCAGTTCGTTGCTGAGTTCGAGAATCAGATAACGCTCCGGGAGACGGTCCAGCGCTTCGAGTTCGGTCAGCAGGTCGGCCGCCAGCGCGCCGCTGCCGGCGCCGGCTTCGAGGATGTCGCCGCCGGTCTGCTCCAGGATCGATCCCGCGGCGCGCGCGAGACAGCGCGCGAACAGCGAACCCAGTTCCGGCGCGGTGACGAAATCGCCGGCGGCGCCGAACTTGTGCTTGCCGGCGGCGTAGTAACCCAGCCCCGGGGCGTAGAGCGCCAGTTCCATGAAACGGGCAAACGAAATTTCCCCGCCGCTCGATGCCATCCGCTCCTGAATGAGCCGATGGAGATTGGCGCTGTGCGCCTGTTCCTCGACGGTGGGCGGAGGCAGGGCGCGCGGGTCGGGGGCGGCCGTCTGGCCGTTACGACGGGGCGATTTCATGCTGGCTTGGCGCGGGCTCGGGTAATCGGTATTGTGGTGCGGACGGTCCATGATTCGCGCGTTACAGGCACATTAAAGTACGTTGCCTCTGCCTCCCGGCAGAATTGTTGCGAATTCAGGAACTATACTACTGAACGTTATGCCGGATAATCTTCTCGAAGGCAAGGTGGCCCTGATCACGGGCGGCGCGCACCGCATCGGCGCGGCCGTGGCGCGCATGCTGCACGCCCACGGCATGAAACTCGTGATTCATTACCACACCTCGGAAAAAGCCGCCCACGCGCTGCAGGAGGAATTGCACCGGAACCGCCCGGAATCGGTGATGCTGGTGCGCGGCGATCTCAACAACGGCGAACGCCTGGTGCGCAACCTGGTGTTCGAAACCGTCGAATCCTTCGACCGGCTCGACGTGCTGATCAACAACGCCTCGCGCTTCTATCCGACCCCGGTCGGCGAAGCCACCGAATCGCAATGGGACGACATCGTCGGCACCAACCTCAAGGCGCCGTATTTTCTGGCGCAGGCGGCCGCGCCGCATCTGAAGAAATCCGGCGGCTGCATCATCAACATCGCCGACATCTACGGCGACCGCCCGCTGATCGGTTATCTCATCTACAGCGTCGCCAAGGCCGGCGTGATCATGCTCACCAAGTCGCTGGCGCGCGAATTGGGCCCGGAAATCCGCGTCAACGCCATCGCCCCGGGCGTGATCCTCTGGCCCGAGAGCGACCTCGACGAGATGTCGAAACAGCGCATCATCTCGCGCACGCCGCTGAAGCGCTCCGGCGAACCCGACGACGTCGCGCGCACCGCGCTGTTCCTGATCCGCGACGCCGGCTTCATCACCGGGCAGGTGCTGGCGGTGGACGGCGGACGCTGGGTGGTGATGTAGGCCGTATCGTCGAATTACGCCCGCGGATCAAAAACGGCTTTCCAAATATCTTTTTTCCCTGTTTCGAGTTGCGCCCACATTTCGGCGAAAGTCCGGTGCGTCTCCGGATGTCTTAAGTCCGGTGCGATATCCGCCAGCGGCCGCAGCACGAAGGCGTAGCGTTGGATATCCGGATGCGGCAGGTTGACCTCGGCGTCGTGACGCACCGTGTCGCCGTAGAGCAGCAGGTCTAGGTCGAGCGTGCGCGCGCTGTAGCGGGTTTCCCGGCGGGTGCGCCCGAAGCGCGATTCGGTCTTTGCCAGTGTTTCCTTGGCGCGTGCGATGGAGTCCGGTGTGTCGAAGCCCGCAACGAGATTGTAGAAATTCTCCCCTTCGAAACCGACGGCGCGGCTCTCGTAGACGGGAGAAAGAGTCAGCAGGCCGTAATGCGCCGCCAGTTCGCGCACTGCGCCGCGGATGTTGTGTTCCCTGTCGATGTTGCTGCCGATGCCGACGTACACCCGCGGCACGGTCAGGCCTTGCCGCGCTCGATGATCACGCCCACGTCGCCGGCGCCGCGCACCGCGCCTTTCTTGTTGATGCGCACGCGCACCCACCGGAGCTTGAATTCGGCGAGCAGGATTTCCGCGACTTTCTCGGCCATCGTTTCGACGAGCTGGAATTCGGAACCGCCGACGTAGTCGATGAGCCGCTTGGCGACCGCCTTGTAATTGATCGTGTCGTCGATGCGGTCGGTGGCCGCGGCGCGGCGGATGTCCGCGGCCATGTCGAGGTCGAGGATGACGGTCTGCTTGATGCGGCGTTCCCACTCCCAGATGCCGATGATGCACTCGATCTTGAGGTCGTGGAGATAGATGATGTCCATGGGCGGGCTCGTTGTTGTCCCGGAAATATAACCAAAAAGCCCGGTGCTGTCTCTTGACGCCGCCGGTGCAAACCCATTCCAATAGCGACCCATGCTGATTTATCTCCTGCCGCTGGCGGCCTACCTGTTCGGTTCGATTTCGACCGCGGTGCTGATCGCGCGCGCGATGGGCCTGCCGGACCCGCGCGAGGTCGGCTCGAAGAATCCCGGCGCGACCAACATCCTGCGTTACGGCGGCAAGGCCGCGGCGGTGCTGACGCTGGCGGGGGATATTCTCAAGGGGGTGGTTCCGGTGCTGATCGCGCACGCGCTGACGGCGGATGCGGTGATCGTCACGCTCACCGGTTTCGCCGCGTTTCTCGGTCACCTGTTTCCGATGTTCTTCGGTTTCCGCGGCGGCAAGGGCGTGGCCACGGCGCTCGGCGTGTGGTTCGCGCTCAATCCCTGGGTCGGCCTGGCGCTGCTCGCCACCTGGGTGCTCATGGCGGCGCTGTTCCGCTATTCCTCGCTCGCGGCGCTGACCGCGTCCGCGCTCGCGCCGCTGTATGTCGCGTGGTTGTCGCCGGGCACGCCTTATCTGGCGACCATGATCGTCATGAGCGCGATCCTGATATTCCGTCACCGCACCAACATCCGCAATCTCATTGCCGGCAGGGAAACCAAGATCGGTCGTTAAGCGATAATTAATATTGTTTGCCGCAAAGACGCGAAGGACGCAAAGAAAAGCTCATGAGAATAAAACACCAGAAATCTTTGCGCTCTTTGCGCCTTTGCGGCAGATAATCATATAAACCAGAACTTCTTAGGGCTTAACCGCGCCGATTTCCTCGATGGGCCAGCGCGCCCGTGCACCGAAAGCCAAGGGCTCATGCTGCCCCGCCGCCAAGCGCAGGCAGCCGGCGTAGGCGATCATGGCGCCGTTGTCGGTCGAGAATGCCGGACGCGGGAAGTACACGCGCACGCCGAGTTTCTCCGAAAGCTGCCGCAAACGTTCGCGCAGTTTCAGGTTGGCGCTGACGCCGCCGGCCACCACCAGTTGCTTTGAGCCGGTTTGTTCCAGCGCCCATTCGCACTTGATCGCCAGCACGTCCACCGCGGCGGTTTCGAACGATGCGGCGATGTCGGCGATGAAGGAAGCCGTGAGCGGCTGGTTTTGCACCGCAGTGACCACCGCCGTTTTCAGGCCGCTGAAACTGAAATCGAGTCCCGGGTGCGCGCCCTGGGTCTTGCGCCGCTCGGTCATGGGACGCGGGAACGGGAAGCGTTTGGGATCGCCGTCGCGCGCCGCCTGTGCGATCGCGGGTCCGCCGGGATAACCGAGGCCGAGCAGCTTGGCGGTCTTGTCGAATGCCTCGCCCACGGCGTCGTCGACCGATTCGCCGAGGATGGTGTAACGGCCGAGCGTCTGCACGTCGGCGAGCAGCGTGTGCCCGCCCGAGACCAGCAGCGCGGTGAACGGGAACGCCGGCGGGTCCGGCTCGAGCATGGGCGAGAGCAGATGTCCTTCCATGTGGTGAACGCCGACGCTGGGGACGTTCCAGGCATAGGCGAGCGAGCGTCCCAGCGCCGCGCCCACCAGCAGCGCCCCGGCCAGCCCCGGGCCTGCGGTGTAGGCGATACCGTCAACCTGCGCCGGATTCGTCCCGGCTTCGTTCAGGACCGCCCTGATCAACGGCAGGGCCTTGCGTATGTGGTCGCGCGAGGCCAGTTCCGGGACCACGCCCCCGTAATCGAGGTGCAGTTCGGTCTGGGAAAACAGCCGGTGCGCCAGCAGGCCCTGGCCGGAGTCGTAGAGGGCGACACCGGTGTCGTCGCAGGAGGTTTCGATTCCGAGCACGCGCATGGGGCGATTTTACACGGTGCAGGCGGTTCTTTTGGTCTACGATGTACAAATCCGGCGGGAATCTATAAAATCGCCGCCTTTCCGTATCCGACCGGCCCGTTTTACGGGCCAATTTGCGAGGAGCAAGATGCCTTCAGTCCGGGTTAAAGACAACGAACCGTTTGAAATGGCGCTGCGCCGTTTCCGCCGCTCGTGCGAAAAAGCCGGCGTGTTCACCGAAATGCGCCGCCGCGAGCACTACGAGAAGCCGACCGAAATCCGCAAGCGCAAGGCCGCCGCGGCGCGCAAGCGCGAACTCAAGAAGCTCATGCGCCGCAGCAATCCGCGTCCGCCCGCGCCGGCTGCCACCAGCACCCGCCCCTGATTTTCTTTCCTCCCTTGGGCGATGAGCCTTAAGGAAAAAATCAAAGACGACATCAAGCAGGCCATGCGCGACAAGAACGAGTCGCGCCTGGGCACGCTGCGCATGCTGAGCGCCGCGATCCAGCGGCGCGAGGTGGACGAGCGCATCCAGCTCGACGACGCGCAGGTCATCGCAGTGATCGAAAAGCTCGTGAAGCAGGGGCGCGAGTCGATCGAGCAGTACGTGAAAGGCGGACGCCAGGAACTGGCCGACAAGGAATCCGGCGAGATCGCTGTTTTTCAGGCTTATCTCCCGCAGCAACTCAGCGACGCCGAGATCGACAAATTCATCGCCGAGGCCGTCGCCGCCACCGGCGCCAGTTCCATCAAGGACATGGGCAAGGTCATGGGCGTCCTCAAGCCCAAGCTCCAGGGCCGGGCCGACATGGGCAAGGTGGGCGGAAAAATAAAAACCAAACTCGGCGCCGCCTGATCCGGACCGCGTTATTTCCCGCTAAATCCGCTCCATAAATTCATTCCGTTCCCGCGCTTCACCGGCCTGTTTAGAATACGCCCATGGCCGGCCGCATTCCCAAGCAGTTCATCGACGAATTACTGACGCGCAGCGACATCGTCGACGTCATTGATTCCTACGTGCCGCTCAAGAAGGCCGGCAAGGACTACAAGGCCTGCTGTCCGTTCCACGAGGAAAAGACTCCGTCATTCACCGTCAGCGTCGACAAGCAGTTTTACCACTGCTTCGGCTGCGGCGCGCACGGTTCGGCCATCGGCTTTCTCATGGATTACGAGCACATGAGTTTCGTCGAGGCGGTCGAGGATCTCGCCGGCCGCGCCGGGCTTAAAGTGCCCAGGGAAGCGGGGGTGTTCGCGGGACCGGACAAGGACAGCGGCGCCGACCTGCTCGAAATCATGCGCGAAGCCGCGCGCTTCTACCGGCAGCAGTTGCGCGAACATCCGCAGGCCGGCCGGGCGGTGGAGTACCTCAAGCGGCGCGGCATCACCGGCGAGATCGCGCATGAATTCGGACTGGGTTTCGCGCCGGACGGCTGGGACAATTTGCTGCGCGCTCTGGGCAAGGACGACGCGAGCCGCGAAGCCCTGGCACGCGCGGGCTTGGCAGTGAAGAAGGACAGCGGCGGTTATTACGACCGCTTCCGCGACCGGGTCATGTTCCCGATTGAAGATCATCGCGGGCGTATCGTCGCCTTCGGCGGTCGGGTGATCGACAAGGGCGAGCCCAAATACCTCAATTCGCCCGAGACGCCGCTGTTCCACAAGGGGCGCGAGCTCTACGGCCTGTTTCACGCGCGCGAGGCGATCAAGCGCGAGAACCGGGTGTTGGTGGTCGAGGGTTACATGGACGTGGTGGCGCTGGCGCAGTTCGGCGTGGATTTCGCCGTGGCCACGCTCGGCACGGCGACCACGCGCGACCATCTCGAGCGGCTGTTCCGTCACGCCCCGGAAGTCATTTTCTGTTTCGACGGCGACCGCGCCGGCCGCGAGGCCGCCTGGCGCGCCCTGGACAACGCGCTGCCAGCGTTGCGCGAGGGGTGGCAGGCGAGTTTCCTGTTTCTGCCCGAAGGCGAGGACCCGGACACGCTGGTACGCAAGGAAGGCCGGGACGCGTTTCTGGCCCGCCTCAAGACCGCGATCCCGTTGCCGGATTACCTGTTCGACAATCTCACGCGCCAGGTGGACATGAATCGCCTCGACGGCCGCGCGCGGCTGGTGGAACTTGCCCGTCCGCTCCTGTCCAAAATGCCGCAGGGCGTCCTGCGTCAGATGATGCTGGACCGGCTGGCGGAGTTGAGCCGGATAGGCGTGGAGAAGTTGCCGCTGCCGGCGGCGGCCGCGGAGGCGGCGGTTTCTTTCAGGCCGGCATCATCGTCTCATGCGCGTGGGCCGCAGGAACCGGCCTCGAACGTACGACGGGCGATAGCGCTGCTGCTGCAACATCCGGAACTTATGGAAAAGATGAGCGACGAAAATCAATTTGCCGATCTGGATCTGCCGGGCATGCCGCTGTTCCGGGCCCTGCATCAGCTGCTGAAAAACTCACCAAACCTGAATACAGCCGCTATAATAGAGAGTTTTAGAGATAGTGAGCACAAACAGCATCTCTCCCGGCTGGCAGTTTGGGACTACCCTGCGCAGGCGGAAAATCTGGAAGCGGAATTCCAGGATATCCTGAATCGCCTCAGCGAAACATCAGCCAAGCAGCGCACGGATCGGCTCTTGCACAAAGAGAGCGCCCAGGGTTTGGATCAGGCGGAAAAAGACGAATTGGCACGATTATTGAGTCTAAAAAGAGACATTTCGCGCCTATCTCCTTCTCGCCATTGAAAAATTTGGGGCAAGTAACCACTTAAGCTATACTTTCGCGTTTTTATGTGCGCGGCATTTTAGGTTTCAACACAGACACTTTCAGGCGGGAGACCCGCCAACGGTATTTTCAATGGATCAGGAAACACAACGTTCACAGCTCAAAAAACTGATCATTCAGGGTAAAGAGCAAGGTTTTCTCACTTATCGTGAGATTAACGACCATCTGCCCGAGGATGTTCACGACACCGACCAGATCGAGGCGGTGGTGAACATGATCAATGACATGGGGATCGCGGTTTATGACGAACCGCCCGATCCGGATACCTTGTTGCTCAAAACCACCGAAACCCCGCCGCCGGCGGAAGACGAAGAAGAAGCCGCCGAAGAGGCCGAGCAGGTGGTGACCTCCGCCGTCGACAGCGAATTCGGCCGCACCACCGATCCGGTGCGCATGTACATGCGCGAGATGGGCACGGTGGAACTGCTCACGCGCGAAGGCGAGATCGATCTCGCCAAGCGCATCGAGGACGGCGTGCGTCAGACCACCGAAGCGATCGCCGCCTGTCCGGCCGCGATCGCCGAGGTCGTGCGCATGATGGACCTGGTCGAGGTCGACCAGATGCGGCTCACCGACCTGGTGGTGGATTTCGTCGATCCGAACGCGACCGACGTGCCGCTGCCCGAAGCCGCGCCGAGCGAAAAGGCGGCCGCGGACGCTGATGACGACGAGGAAGAGTCCGGCGACGGCAGCAGCAGCGACGAGGACGAAACCGGCCCGAACCGCGAAGAGGCGCTGATCCGTTTCGCGCGCATCCGCAAGCAGCACACGAACCTGCTCAAGGCCATCGAGAAGAAGGGTTACGACAGCCCGGAAGTGAAGCGGGTGCAGGCCAGGCTCGCCGACGAGTTCATGCAGATCAAGTTCGTCTCCAAGCAGATCAATCGCCTGGTGGAATACGTCCGCTCGCTGGTGGAATACGCGCGTTTGCAGGAAAAGGCCATCATGGACATCTGCGTGAGCAAGGCGCGCATGCCGCGCAAGACCTTCATCAAGATTTTCCCGGGCAACGAGACCAACAAGCGCTGGGTCAAGAAGGCGGCCAAGTGCGGCGAGGGCAATGGCTCGATCATCGAGCACAACACTCTCGCGATCCACGCCGTGCAGGACAAGATCAAGCAGCTCGAAGAGCGCGCCGGTCTGCCGGTGGGCGAGCTGAAGGAAGTCAACCGCCGCATGTCGATCGGCGAGGCCAAGGCGCGCCGCGCCAAGAAAGAAATGGTCGAGGCCAACCTGCGCCTCGTGATCTCGATCGCCAAGAAGTACACCAACCGCGGCCTGCAATTCCTCGACCTGATCCAGGAAGGCAACATCGGCCTGATGAAGGCGGTGGACAAGTTCGAATACCGCCGCGGTTACAAGTTCTCGACCTATGCGACGTGGTGGATCCGCCAGGCGATCACGCGCTCGATCGCCGATCAGGCGCGCACCATCCGCATCCCGGTGCACATGATCGAGACCATCAACAAGCTGAACCGCATCTCGCGCCAGATGCTGCAGGAAATGGGCCGCGAAGCCACGCCGGAAGAGTTGGCGAGCCGCATGGACATGCCGGAAGACAAGATCCGCAAGGTGCTCAAGATCGCCAAGGAGCCGATCTCCATGGAGACGCCGATCGGCGATGACGAGGATTCGCATCTCGGCGATTTCGTCGAGGACGCCAACTCGATTGCGCCACCCGATGCCGCGACCGGCAGCGGGCTGAAGTTCGCGACCTCGGAAATCCTCGAGACGCTAACGCCGCGCGAGGCCAAGGTGCTGCGCATGCGCTTCGGCATCGGCATGAACACCGACCACACGCTGGAAGAGGTCGGCAAGCAGTTCGACGTCACGCGCGAGCGCATCCGCCAGATCGAAGCCAAGGCGCTGCGCAAGCTGCGCCACCCGAGCCGCTCCGAGCACCTGCGCAGCTTCCTGGATTAAGGAGATTTACTCCAACTTCCCCTCTCCCTTGACGGGGGGTGAGGCGGAGCAGTCACGAACCCACTTAACGTGGGTTCGTGCCGCCGAACGGGCGCACATGAATCTGGTGCGCCCCGGGCGGGAACAGGGGTGGGGGTGAAAGTGCTAACAACATCACGGGCCGGTACAATACCGGCCCGTTGTCTTTTTGGGCCTGTAGCTCAGTTGGTTAGAGCGGAGGACTCATAATCCTTTGGTCCCAGGTTCGAGTCCTGGCGGGCCCACCATTTATTTCTTCGTCCAGGCTCATGTGTGCATGGGACCATAGTTTGGCCGCCTATCGACCTCAGCGATCTTGCGCCGTTCGTCTCTCGACCATGTCATGGCGGGTGTCTTCTACTTCGCGACCGGCTCGATCGTCACCTTCAGCGAACCGGGCACGTTCAGCGCTTCGATGCCGGAATCGATCCGGCCCAACTGGATGAGTCCTTTCGAATAACCGAAATCTCTATAGAAAATCGCGAGATTTCCCCAGGGAGCGTAGTAGGTGATGTCACCCACGGAAGGATCGCTGCCCGCGGGCGCACCCGCGGTGGATAGTTTTCTTGGCAGATAGCTGATCTTTTCGGTCGCTTCGTAATCTTCCAGCGTCAGCGTCATCGGCAACAGGGAAACAAAATCCCTGACTGTGGCGTTGTCGCTCAGGGTTGCGGTCATCGCTTTTCCATTGATCGTCAGACGGATCTTCATAACGTTCGCCCCCTGACTAGACAGTTCTATCGGTGGTTTTGTGCGGGCACTGGCCGCACCGTTGTCGGCGCCGTAAGCGGCGGGATTGACGGCGAGCGCCCATACAAGGATGAAGAGCAGTGTTTTTCCCATTACGGGCGCAGCAGCGCCTTGATGGCGCGGCGCTCATCCATCGCGCGGTAGCCTTCCGCCACTTGGTCCAGGGGCAAGGTCAGGTCGAAGACCTTCCCAGGGTTGATCTTCCCGTTCAGAACCAGGTCGATCAGCTTGGGCAGGTAGCGGCGCACCGGGGCCGGGCCGCCGTGCAGGTGGACGTGAGAGAAGAAGAGCTCCTCGCCGTTGAGCTCGACCCCATGCGGCACGCCGACGTAGCCGACATAGCCACCCTTACGGGTGGAGCGGATCGCCTGCATCATCGAATCCTGCGTGCCCACGCACTCCAGCACCGAGTCGGCACCAAGGCCGTGGGTCAGGTCCATGATACGGGCGACCCCCTCGTCACCGCGCTCTGTCACGATGTCGGTCGCGCCGAACTCGCGGGCGAGCTTTTGCCGCTGCTCGTGCCGGCTCATGGCGATGATCCGCTCGGCCCCCATCTGCCTGGCCGAGAGCACGCCGAGCAGGCCGACCGCGCCGTCGCCGACGACCACGACGGTGGATCCCGGCTTCACGTTCGCCGCATCGGCGGCGAACCAGCCGGTGCCCAGGACATCCGAGGTGGTCAGCAGGCTCGGGAGCAGGTCGTCCTTTGGTACGCCCGGTGTCGGCACCAGCGTCCCGTCCGCGAGCGGCACGCGCAGCAGCGGCGCTTGTGCGTGGCTCATGAACTCGCGGTGCGTACACGATGACTGGTAGCCGATCTGGCAGGTGGGACAGGTGTTGTCGGAGGTGGCGAACGAGCCGATGACGAACTGACCGGGCTTGATCGAGCGCACCGCGCTGCCCACCTCCTCGACGACCCCGCAGTATTCGTGTCCCATCGGCGTCGGCCCGTCGATCGGCTGCAGCCCGCGATAGGGCCACAGGTCCGAGCCGCACACGCAGGTGACGGCCATGCGGATGATCGCATCCGTCGGCTCGACAATCTTCGGGTCCTCGCGCTCCTCGAAGCGGATGTCGCGCGGGCCGTACAGAACAGTTCCTTTCATGGTGGTCTCCTTGTCTTCCTTGTGACGTTTATCAACCCGTCCTGACCCGTTGGGTCATTTCAGTCTCCTGCCCGCCGGCAAGTGCTGAACTCGAATTCACGCCCTGCCTGAATTGGGAGGCGACCTCGGCGACACGCTGACCGAGGTGAGCGGCCGTTTTCAGGTCGCTCTCAATGGGCGCGACGTCGGGACCTTCGTCCACGTTGGATTGCGCCATCGCCCCGAGCCAGCTGCCGAGCCGGTTGAGATCGTCAACGGAACCTTTGCTGCCGCTGTTTCCGGGATGCAGGTCCAGTCCCACCCAGATCATCGCGTGCTGGGCAGCGAACAGGGCCATCGAAACGAGCGTGTTCAGTTTGTCGCCGCTTTGAGCGCCGGAGTTGGTGAAGCCGGCGGCGATCTTGTTGCGCCACTTCAGCCCGCGCCACACCGGCTGAGTTGAATCTTCAAAGAACTGCTTGAGTCTGGCGCTCAGCGAACCGTTGTAGGTCGGCGAGCCGAAGACGATGGCATCGCTGGACTCGAGCGTTTCCCAGGGGATCGGCCCGCTCGCCACTGCAATCAGCTTCACTTCAGCATCGGGAACGCGACGCACTCCTTCTGCCACGGCCTGGGCCTGTTTGGCGGTGTGGCCGTAGCCACTGTCGTAGACAATCGAAATTAGCATTTTATATTCCTCGTTGTACCTACCAAACGACTCAGGCAAGATGTTTCTTGAAGTAGGACGTGAGTTTGTCCCACGGGATCAGGTTCACCCGGTCGTACAGATCGGTGTGGTTGGCGCCCGGGATGATCATGAGTTCCTTCGGCTCCGCAGCAGCCGCGTAGGCGGTTTCGCTGAAGTATCGCGAGTGTGCCTTTTCGCCATGGATCAACAGCACAGGGCGCGGTGAGATTTCCGCGATGTAGGTCAGGATCGGCATGTTCATGAACGACAGCGGGGTTGTGAGCGTCCACGAGCCGTTCGAGTTGACCGCCCGCGGATGGAAGCCGCGCGGCGTCCTGTAGTAGTCGTGATAGTCCACCAGAAATTGCGCTTCGCCGCCTTTTAGTTCATTCATGACTGGGCCATACGCCGGGGCTCCATTTTCCGCGTCCTTCCAACGCTGTTGGCTCAGTTGCTCCAGCATTTGTGTGCGCTGTTTCAGGGTCACGCTGTCGTTGTAACCCTTGGACATGACGCGGGTCATGTCGTACATGGTGCTGGCCACAACAGCCTTGACGCGCTTGTCCACGGCGACGGCATTCAACGCCATACCGCCCCAACCACAAATGCCGATGATGCCGATACGCTCACGGTCAACGTTTGGTTGCAGGCCGAGAAAATCCACCGCTGCGCTGAAATCCTCGGTGTTGATGTCCGGTGAAGCGACATTGCGTGGCTCGCCACCGCTTTCCCCGGTATAGGATGGGTCGAAAGCGAGCGTGACGAATCCGCGTTCCGCCATCGTTTGTGCATAAAGGCCCGACGACTGCTCCTTCACCGCGCCAAAAGGGCCACCAACGGCAATCGCCGCCAGTTTGCCGCTGGTATTTTTCGGCTGGTACAAGTCAGCCGCCAAGGTGATGCCGTAGCGGTTCTTGAAGCTGACCTTTTTGTGGCCAACCTTGTTGCTTGTGGCGAAGGTCTTATCCCATTTGTCGCCGAGTTGGATTTGCGACTGCGCGAAGGCTTGGCCCGCGGGAACCATCCCAACGCTCAAGGCGGCGATGCTGACGCCAGTCATTTTCAGCAAGTCACGGCGTCCCAGATCAGGAGCATCCTGTTCAGCGATTGCGTTGTCGATTTCGTTTTGCTTGTTCATGGTGATTTCTCCGAGTGACACGTGGCGTCACTCTAGGCTGCCCACTGGCAAGCGAGTAGCCCATAAACGCTTGCATCAGTTACAAATAAAGATTGATAATTGTGGGCCTATTCCACTGCACGCAAGATCCATCATGCCGTTCAACGAACTGCGCGCCATCGCCACCTTCGCCAAGGCCATCGAGCTGGGCAGCATCCGCAAGGCGGCGCTCGCCCAAGGCGTCACGCCGCAGGCGGCCAGTCACACCATTGCGCATCTGGAGCGGCACCTCGGCGTGCGCCTCTTGCATCGCACCACCCGCAGCCTGGCCACGACCGAAGAAGGGCGGCACCTGCTGGAGCAGGCGTTGCCTGCGCTGGCCGCCCTGGAAGGGGCGCTCACTCAAGTGAAGGAGGCCCGCCACGCGATCGCCGGGCCGATCCGCATCGCCGGGCCCAAGTCCACGTTCGCTCCGGTATTGGCGCCGTTGCTGGAGGAGTTCTGCCAGATGCATCCCGGCATCCAGCCCGAGGTCGAACTCAACGATGCAATCGGCGATTGGGTGCACGAGCGCGTGGACGTCGGCTTCCGCATCGGTGTCCATCACCCGGGTTCGGGGTTGATCGCGCGGCGGTTGTTCCCCTTGCAGCTGATCGTCTGCGCCGCGCCGGCCTATCTGGACCGTCACGGTGTTCCCGCCACGCCGGCCGATCTGTCCGCCCACCGCTGCAGCGTGTTCCGCAACCCGGTGACTGGACAGATCGAACCGTGGTTTCTCAGTCACGACGGTGCCATGCAGCAGCACCGCCTGCCGCCCGCGTTTTCGACCAACGACCTCGAATTGGAATTGCAGGCCGTGCTCGCCGGGCAGGTGATCGGGCAACTCACCAATCTCTCGGCCGCGCCTCACATTCGGACGGGTCGTCTCGTGCCGCTGTTGCTGCCCTACATCAGCGCGCATTACGGCGTCTACATCTACTACGGTAGTCGCAGCGCGCAGCCCAAGCGGGTGCGCGCCTTCATCGACCTGGCTGTGGCGCGCTTGCAGGACGCCCCGGCCTTCGTGCTCGATCGCCAGGAGCTGGAAGCCGCAGCACAGTCCTGGCGGCGGGCTCGGCGGCGAGTGCGCCCGCACAAATCGTGAATAGGGTTAATGGTTGCGGGCACCCTCCTCGCCAGGGTGGCCAAACTATGCTATCCGTTGGCGGCCAAACTATGGTTCCATGCACATCATGGTCAGGAAGGCAGGTCCGATGCCCCGTGCTCTGATCCTTTATGCCACCACCGTAAGGCCACACCGCGAAGATCGTGCAGCGCCTCGCGCAGCGGCTTCAGGCGCTCGGACATATCGTCGAAACACACCGCGCCGATGCGGTTCCGTCCGGCCTGGATCCGTCGGCTTATGACGGCGTCATTCTCGGAGCTTCCATTCACTACGGCCATCACCCGGGTTATTTTCGTATGCTGGTTCGGCGTCACCACAGGGCACTGACGACGCGACCCAGTGCCTTCTTCTCAGTGAGCCTGAGCGCTGGCGGGCCGGGCACGAAGCCCGAGGCGGCACAGCGCTATCTGGAAAATTTCCTGAACCAGGTCGATTGGCATCCGCCACAGACCGCGACCTTCGCCGGCGCGCTGCAGTAAGCAAGTACAGAACATTCAAGCTGGGACGCCGTGGAACGCTTTGCGGATGTTTTTGCCCGGCGTCTCGAGCAGGCGTAAGAGATGTCCCCGTGGCTTGGTGCGAGAGACTCATAGTAGCTCCCTCCTAGTAGCTTCCTCCCAAACAATAGTTGACTGAATAGATCAACAATAGTATTTTGATACTTGACTGTTTTAGTACGTTATTCCTTACCCGGGACGCGGGTATTTCCTAGCCGCGTTCGCCGGCGGTTGGAGGTAACCATGCCCACATCGGCGCAACAGCTCGATACTCTGCTCAAGCGGGAATACAAGGCCGGTTTCGTCACCGACGTCGAGACGGATGCGGTTCCGCCCGGCCTCAACGAGGATGTTATCCGCCTGATCTCGGCCAAGAAAAACGAGCCGGAGTTCATGCGCGAGTGGCGGCTCAAGGCCTACCGGCACTGGCTGACCATGACCACGCCGGCCTGGGCGCATGTGCATTACCCGCCGATCGACTATCAGGCCATCGTTTACTACTCCGCACCCAAGGCCGGGAAGGACGGACCCAGGAGCCTCGACGAGGTCGACCCCAAGCTGCTCGAAACCTACGAGAAGCTCGGCATTCCGCTCAAGGAGCGCGCGCTGCTCGCCGGGGTGGCGGTGGACGCGGTGTTCGACAGCGTGTCGGTGGCGACCACGTTCCGGGAAAAGCTCGGGAGTCTCGGGATCATCTTCTGTTCGTTCTCCGAGGCGGTGCAGAACCATCCGGAGCTGGTGCAGAAATATCTCGGCTCGGTCGTGCCCTACACCGACAATTTCTACGCCACGCTGAACTCGGCGGTGTTCAGCGACGGCTCGTTCGTGTACGTGCCCAAGGGCGTGCGCTGTCCCATGGAGCTGTCCACCTATTTCCGCATCAACGCCTCCAAGACCGGCCAGTTCGAGCGCACGCTGATCATCGCCGACGAAGGCGCGTACGTGAGTTATCTCGAAGGTTGCTCCGCGCCCATGCGCGACGAGAACCAGTTGCACGCGGCGGTGGTGGAGCTGGTCGCGCTCAAGGACGCGCAAATCAAATATTCCACGGTGCAGAACTGGTACCCCGGCGACGCGCAAGGGCGCGGCGGCATTTACAACTTCGTCACCAAGCGCGGCGCCTGCCGCGGTCCGAATGCCAGGATTTCCTGGACACAGGTGGAGACCGGCTCGGCTATCACCTGGAAATATCCGAGCGTGATCCTGGAAGGCGACAACAGCGTCGGTGAATTTTATTCGGTGGCGGTGACGAACAACTTCCAGCAGGCCGATACCGGCACCAAGATGATCCACATCGGCAAGAACACGAAGAGCACTATCATCTCCAAGGGTATCGCCGCGGGCCGTGGCAGCAACGCCTATCGCGGGCTGGTGAAAATCCTGAAAGGCGCGGAGAACGCGCGCAACTACACGCAGTGCGATTCGCTGCTCATGGGCGATAAATGCAGCGCGCATACCTTTCCGTACATCGAGGTGAAAAACCCCACGGCCAGGGTCGAACATGAAGCGACGACGTCCAAGATCAGCGACGATCAACTGTTCTACTTGCAGAGCCGGGGACTGTCCACCGAGGACGCCGTGTCCATGGTCGTGAACGGTTTCTGCAAGGCGGTGTTCAAGGAGCTGCCCATGGAGTTCGCCGTTGAGGCGCAGAAGCTGCTGGGCGTGAGTCTGGAAGGCGCCATTGGGTAACTGATCATGAATATCGAGGGCAGTCAGAATGTAGGGTGGGCACCGCCCACCGCCGGACAGCCAGCGAAGCCGTGTTGGTGGGCGATGCCCACCCTACGAACATATGCCAGGGTATTTATGAAATTGGTTCTATGAATATCGAGGTACCCATCATGCTGTCCATCAAAAATCTGCATGTCAGCGTCGACGGCAAGCCAATCCTCAAGGGCGTCAACCTGGAGGTGAAAGCCGGTGAGGTGCACGCCATCATGGGGCCGAACGGCTCCGGCAAGAGCACGCTCGCCAACGTGCTGGCCGGGCACGAACACTATGAGGTGACGGCGGGTGAGGTGATTTACCAGGGCCGGGACCTGCTGCAACTCCCGCCCGAAGAGCGCGCGCGGCAGGGCATGTTCCTCGCGTTCCAGTACCCGGTGGAGATTCCCGGCGTGAGCAATATCTATCTGCTCAAGTCGGCGCTCAACGCCATCCGCGAGTCCCAGAATCTTCCGGAACTCGACGCCATGGATTTTCTGGCGCTGGTCAAGGACCGGATGAAGCTCGTGGAGATGCCGGAAGAATTGCTGTACCGCTCGGTCAACGAAGGCTTTTCCGGCGGCGAGAAAAAGCGCAACGAGATCCTGCAGATGGCGGTGCTGGAGCCGAAGCTCGCCATTCTGGACGAGACCGATTCGGGACTCGATATCGATGCGCTGCAAGTCGTGGCGCGCGGCGTCAACGTCCTGCGCGGTCCGGAGCGCGCCATCATTCTCGTCACCCATTACCAGCGCCTGCTCAACTACATCGAGCCGGATTGGGTGCACGTGCTCGTGGATGGGCGTATCGCCAAATCCGGTGACAAGACTCTGGCTTACGAACTCGAGAAGCACGGCTACGGCTGGATCGCCCAGGAAAGCACGCCGGCGACCGTATGAGAGAGGTTTCCATGAATCCAAACACAGCCAAAGAGACCTATCTCGACGCCATGGGCGCGGCGGAGAAAGGGCTTGCCGGTGCTCCGTCCTGGCTGCGCGAGCTGCGCCGGAGCGGTGCCGCGCGATTCGCGGAGGCCGGATTCCCGACGACGCGGGACGAAGCGTGGAAATACACCGACGTCACGCCGATTGTCCAGGCCGGTTTCCAATCGGTGGCCAAGGGAGCGAATGGCGTGGACCCGGCACGGCTCGATGGTTTCTGGTTTGAAAACCTGCCGTCGCATCGCCTGGTTTTTGTGAACGGCCATTATTCCGAAAAATTGTCGACACCGGGTGCGTGGCCCGAAGGTGTCACGGTGATGAGTCTGGCTGAAGCGCTGCGCGATCAGGCGCACAGGATCGAGCCCTATCTCGGCCGCTGCGTCCCGGAGAAGGCCCACGGCTTCGCCGCGTTGAATACGGCCTTGTTCGCCGACGGCGCCTTCATCCATCTCGGCCGTGGCGCGCGTCTGACATGGCCGATACACCTGTTGTACGTCACCACCGGCGCGGGCGAACCCCTGCTCTCCCAGCCGCGCAACCTGGTGGTGGCCGAAGAGGATAGTCAGGCGGTCCTGATCGAGAACTATGTGGCCATAGGCGAATCGGTTTATTTCACGAATGCGCTGACGGAAGTGGTGGTCGGTCCGCATGCCCTGATTGAGCATT
The DNA here is from genome assembly GCA_027449605.1 of Candidatus Muproteobacteria bacterium. Classification (GTDB taxonomy): domain Bacteria; phylum Pseudomonadota; class Gammaproteobacteria; order Acidiferrobacterales; family Sulfurifustaceae; genus Sulfuricaulis. The sequence continues at coordinate 26,224 of DAIDLH010000094.1, forward strand.
ATCGGCTGCAGGAAGAGGGCGCGCAGGCGTTCCACATCGGCGGCTTGCACGCGCATCTCGACCGCGACGGCCGGTTCACGGCGCATGGCATCGATCTCGGCGGCCGGCTGGTGCGCAACGATCTGCGCAGCGTGCTGGATGCCGAGGGCGCGGAATGCCAGATGAACGGGCTGTACGTGCTCGGCGGCCGCCAGCACGTGGACAACCACACGCACATTGATCACGCCAAGCCGCGCGGCACCAGCCGCGAATTCTACAAAGGCGTGCTCGATGGCCGATCGCGCGCCGTGTTTCACGGCCGCGTCATAGTGCGGCCCGATGCCCAGCACACCGACGCGCAGCAGGTGAACAACAATCTGCTGTTGTCGCGCGATGCCGAGGCCGACACCAAGCCGCAGCTCGAAATCTACGCCGACGACGTGAAATGCGCCCACGGCGCCACGGTCGGGCAATTGGACCCGGATGCGCTGTTCTACCTGCGGTCGCGCGCCGTGGATGAAACCGCGGCACGCGACCTGCTGACCTACGCCTTTGCCCGGGATGTGCTGAGCCGCCTCCGTCTCGAGCCGGTGCGGTCGCAACTGGAACGCCACCTCGCCGCCAAATTGCGAGTGGCGGCGCTGCCCCAAACCCAGGAGGTGTTTTGATGATGTCGGATCTGCGCACCTTGTACGAGGAGATGGTCCTGGACCATAACCGCCGTCCGCGAAACTTCCAGAAGCGGCCGGCGGGCAGCAACCATCACGCGCGCGGCTACAACCCGGTGTGCGGCGATGAATTCACGGTGCATCTCAAGGTGGAGGACGGCGTGATCAAGGACGTGGGTTTCGAAGGCGCCGGCTGCGCCATCTCCACCGCCTCCGCGTCGCTGATGACCGAAGCCCTGCAGGGCAAGACCGTACCGGAAGCGGAGACGCTGTTCCGGAACGTGCATAACCTGCTGACGCGCGAAGGCGAGAGCGGCGAGGTCGGCAAGCTCAAGGTGCTGGCCGGCGTGCACGAGTACCCCGCGCGCATCAAATGCGCCACGCTGCCCTGGCACACCTTGCGTGCCGCACTGCACGGCGAGCGCGGCACGGTGTGCACGGAGTGAGGGACATGAATCTCGATCTGATCAAGCTGGCGCAGGAACAGACCGCGACCGAAGGCGAGCTGAAGCAGCGGGTCATCGAGGCGTTGCGCAAGATTCATGACCCCGAGATTCCGCTAAACATTTACGACCTTGGGCTGATTTACGCGCTCGACGTGGATGAACGCGAAGGCAGGGTGCATATCCGCATGACCTTGACGAGCCCCGCCTGCCCGGTGGCGCAGACTTTTCCCGGCACGGTGGAAGACGCCGTCAAACAAATACCGGGCGTGAAGCAGGCGCAGGTGGAGCTGGTGTGGGACCCGCCGTGGAGCATGGACAGCCTGCCGGAAGCGGCCAAGCTTCAGCTCGGCCTGGTCTGAACCGCGCCAACCCGGAGCCAGCCATGTCAGACTGGGCCGATGTCGCCAAGGTCGGTGAAATTCCTCCGGGCGGATCGAAGCTGGTGTATCTGGACGGCGTCAAGGTCGCGGTGTTCAACCTCGGCGGTGAATACCACGCGATCGAAGACATCTGCACCCACGACGGCGGCGAGCTCGCCAGCGGCACGGTCGAAGGCGAAGAGATCGTCTGCCCGCGACACGGCGCGCGGTTCAATATCAAAACCGGCGCGGTCACGGCGCCGCCCGCCTACGAGCCGGTGTACAGCTTCCCGCTGCGCGTGTACGACGGCACGATCCAGATCCGCGACGATCGCTGGGATTAGCATTAAAGAAAGGGGAAAATTGTGGCGCGGTGGTAAAGAGGTCGCCGCATGCTAGAGGAAAATGGTGGCCGGGGTCGGAATCGAACCAACGACACGCGGATTTTCAATCCGCTGCTCTACCAACTGAGCTACCCGGCCGGGGAAAGGGAGGGCATTATAGGGGAGCCGCCGGGCTGAATTCAAACTTCAGGAAAGGGGCCGGAAACACCAGAGCCAGTAGCGATGTAGGGTGCCGCCGCCCTGCGCACCGATCCAAGGCTTGCGGGAACACCCAAGGTGCGTGGGACGCACCCTGCGAGAGTGGGGCAAGGTTTTTGAGATAGCTGCTATTTGTTCGGGGCGACGTAATCCGGCGGCGGCGTGGAGCCCTGACCGAAAAAGAATTTTTCCATCTCGCCTTCGATCAGCTTGCGCGCCTTCGGGTCGAGGGGGTTGAGGCGATATTCGTTCATCAGCATGGTCTGGTGGCCGAGCCACATTTTCCACGCCTCCTTCGAGACGCTTTCCCAGATGCGCTTGCCGAGGTCACCGGGATAGGTCGGGTAATCCAGTCCCTCGGCTTCTTTGCCGAGCTTGACGCATTTCACCATACGAGCCATTAACAATTCCTCTATATAAAAATTATGCCTGCCATCCTTGGCGTTACGTTTGAGGCTTTGATCAACCCCGGCCGCGCCATCCGTGGCGCGGCGCTCGTCGGCGCGAGGACACGTTAAGTGTCCTCGCGACTACCCCGACTCGCCCTCAATTGTTCGAGCAGATGTTTGACCGGTGCGCTGAATCCGCGCTGATCCGGCCGGCGCACGTTATACCAGACTGTTTCCGCTTTCTCCATCAGCTGATCCGTTGCCCCCACCAGTCGCGCGGGTATCGGCGTGATGTCGAGATGAAAGTGGCTGAAGCTGTGGCGCAGTGTCGGCCACGACGATTCGGTCTGAATGTTGATGCCGAGCGTCTTGCGGCACCATTGCCGCGCATTGCCATCGGCACATTCGGGAAATCCCCACAGGCCGCCCCACAGTCCCGCCGGCGGACGGCGTTGCAGCAGCACGCGCCCGCGCTTGTCGCGGATCATGAGCATTTGCGTGGCCTTGACCGGTGTTTTGCGCGCGGCGGTGCGTACCGGAAAATCCTGCGTCGCGCCGAGCTGATGCGCGCGGCAGGTTTTGCGCAGCGGACAGCGCGCGCATTGCGGCTTGGTGCGCGTGCACACGGTCGCCCCCAGATCCATGATCGCCTGCGTGTAGTCGGCGACGCGTTGGTGCGGGGTATATTTCTCGGCGAGTTGCCACAACCGCGCTTCTGTTTCGCGTTGATTGGTCGGCGTATCGATGGCGTGCTGCCGCGCCAGCACGCGCTTGACGTTGCCGTCGAGTATCGGATGCCGCTGATCGAAGGCGAGCGTCAGAATCGCACCGGCGGTGGAACGGCCGATGCCGGGCAGATCCGCCACCGCCTCGAACGCGCGCGGGAATTTACCGCCATGCTCGCCCACGACCCGTCGCGCCGCTTTATGCAGATTGCGCGCGCGGGCGTAATAGCCGAGGCCGGACCAGAGATGCAGGACTTCATCGAGGTCGGCGCGCGCCAGCGAACGCAGGTCGGGAAAGCGCTCGATGAATCGCCGGAAATACGGGATGACGGTCGCGACCTGTGTCTGTTGCAGCATGATCTCCGAGACCCAGATGCAGTACGGATCGCGTTTGCGTTTCCACGGCAGGGTCTTGCGCCCGTGACGGTCGTACCAGGCGAGCAGCCGGCGGCTGATGGGGCGTTCGCTCATTGGCCGGCCAGCTCCTCCACCCGGATCGCGATGCCGCGTATTTCCCTTTGCAGGAAGGATTTCACCAGCCATGGACCGATGAGGGGAGGAATGAAAAAATCCGGCACCATCTCGGCGCCGTAGCGCAGTCGGGTTTTCGCGCCCTCGGCGGACACCTGCCAGTGCTCCACGGAATAGCGGAAATCGCTGAGCGCGGGCACGCCGGTCACGACGATGTCGTCTCGCGGCCGGGCCTGGATGTCGACGACCTTCTTCATGGTCTTGCAGAAAATCAGGATGCAGGCGTGGAACGTGATGCTCACGCGATGCTCGGGAGTGTGCTCCGTTTTCAGAATGTGACTCTCGGCGATGGTCCGGGACAGCCGGGGCAGATTCTCGTAATCCGTCATGATCTGCCAGACTTTGTCGCGCTCGGCGTCGAGAACCACTTCGAAGGTCAGCTGATAACGGTCGCCGTCACGCGTGGCCTCGAGGCGCCGGATGTCGGCGGCGGAAACAGGCGCGGAAGCCAGAAGGCCGGTGGCCAGTAAAACCGTCACACACAGCCACGGGTTCAGCATGGACGCTAACGCAGCTTGAATTTTTCTTTCAGCTTCTCCTGAAGTTTTTCCTTTATCTCCGTTTTCTTTTCCTCGACCCTGCCTTTGAGAATGGCGTTCCAGTCCGGCCGGAACCTCGGTTTCGAAAAAGGTCCATCGATGATGATGGGGTAGGCGCCCACGGTGACGGTGTAATCGAGGATCTCCCTGGGCAGATCGGCCGAGCCTTTGCCGCTGATGTTCAACAGCTTCGGGCTCTGGATTTTCAGATCGTTGTTCTGAACGACGCCGTTCTTGATCTGCGCCGTGCCGCTCAGCCGGGAAAAGGCGGTTTCATCGCCGGGCTGCGGCGAAAGCTCGGCCAGTTTCTGATAGCTCTTGTCGCGCTTCGCGGCTTCGATGGCATCGATCATTTTTTTCAGGTCCATGCCCTTGATCGCGCCGTTCTGCACGCCGAACGCCGCCGAACCGTTCAGGGTTTGCTTGATCTGACGCGCGTCCAGGCCCTGGGCCGTGGCCTTGGCGCTCAGGTTGGCGGAGCCGGTGAACTTGTCGAATTGGAGGGCGTCTTTAAGCGCCGGCGCCAGTTCAATGCCGGTGACGGATTCGTCGATGGTCAGCAACGGTGTCTTGCCGCGCACGTCGAGCGAGGTGCGACCGGTGTACTTGCCGTTGTAGAGCTTCGCCTGGTTGGGGCCGAGCGTGATCAGACCATTGTTGGCGGCGATTTGTATCGCCACGTCGCTCGAATGCAAATTCATCGCTTTGAGCTTCTGAATGCGCAGCTTGCCCTGTACGTCGAGCGAACGCAGCAGGCTCAGCGGTATTTCCACCGGCTCGGCCGGCGCGGCCGTGCCCGGTTTCGTGGCGGCGGACGGAGCCGTCGTCGGCGCCGGGGTTGCCGGCATGTAACGGTCCAGGTCGACCTGGTCCAGCGCCAGATCGAAACGGTAGGCCGGTTTGTCGAAATTCTTGATGGCCAGCGTTCCGCTCAAAAGACTTTCATCGAATCCCAGCGCCAGATTCGAGACTTCCAGCTTCCGGGCCTCGAGATCGAGATTCACCCTGGTTTTGAGATCGACGCGCTTGCGTGCCGGCAACTGGCTGCTTTCCAGATCGAAAACGAGGCGCACGTCCACCGGTTCGCCGACGACGATTTTTCCGGTCTGAAGATCGAGGTTACGCACGGCGGTTTGCGTCTTGCTGGTTTGGTCTTTCCAGGTCACGTCCGCCTGGCGGATGTCGATCTTGTTGACGCGGATGCCGCCGAGGTCCGGCGCCTTGCCCGAGGGAGTTTTCTCCGCCGGTTTTTCCGCCTTGGCCGGCGTGGGCGCGGTCAGGTCGTCCCAGTTGGTCTTGCCCGCGGCGTTGCGCGCCAGATTGAGTTTCAGTCCGTTGAGAAAAACCGTGTCGACGATGACCTGTTTGCGCAGCAGCGGCAGCAGCTCCACCCTGGCGCCGGCGCCGTCGAGGCGCGCGAACGGTTCAGGGCCGAAACCGGGGGCATTGCCCAGCTCGACCTTGCCGGTCTCGATCCCGATCCGCGGGAAGAACGACCAGCCGAGCTTGCCCTCGATACGCAGCTCGCGGCCGGTCTTGTCCTTGACCGCCTGGGCGATTTTCCCTTTGTACTCATTGAGGTCGACCAGGAGGGTCAGGCTGACGGCCAGGATGACCAGCAGGGCCAGCAACCCGCCCAGCAGGATCGCCAGGATTCTTAACGGTTTTTTCATGGCTATACTCCGGGAGAGGGGTGGGTGGAGCGGGTGATGGGA
>DAIDLH010000095.1 GCA_027449605.1 Candidatus Muproteobacteria bacterium
ATGAAATTATTAACTAGATAGGTGTTTGAGTCGAACGGCACGCTACCGGAGGGGAGCGCTGTGTTATTAGAAATCAGCGATCCGTTAACCCAGAACCCGAGATTCCCTGGTGCGGAAAACGCGGCGACCGAGCGCAGACGCCCCGGCGCCCATGTCACCGACGAAGAACTGTAGGAAGTAGAGCCGATCCAGACGGCAGCGCTGTATGTCGCGGGGCTGCCTCCTACGCCGAACCCGAAGTAATAATCGTACCCGGCGCTGCTTTGAACGCCGGCCAATTGGACGCCGCCATTAATCGTCGTGGAGTTACTGCGACCGTCCCACAGGATCGTTCCGGCCGAAGTCAATCCGCGCGGCTGTGCTCCGATGAACGCAGACGCGCCTGCGTTTCCGGTCGATAGCGAAACGAAACCCGGACCTCCGTCGCTGCCACCGACCACGTAATTCGTTGAGGAGACTGCGAGTGCCGGATACCCTCCAGTCAGATCCGAAAAGCCAGTCCGAGACCCTGGGATGACCTGCCAGATCAGCCCCTGGGCGAGCGGATGCGCGCGGTCCAGCTCAACTGGAACCGTCGGGACGAAGCGTGGATCAAAGCCCCGGCGGTGCACGGCTCACCCCGCCATCGAGCCGTATGGATACAGCGTTACGTTGCTGATGGTGAGCGAAACGCCCGAGTTATTAAACAACACCAACTGGATGTTGGTTCCCGCCGCGATGACGGACGGAAGGAGTATTCCCTTCATTTTGACGAACGTCTGCGCCACGGCCTGCAGTTGGATGAGGAAAAAGCTCTCATCGGCCGGGAATAGCTGAGCGTTAGACACGAAATATGGATCGTAGTTCGCGCCGTCATCCTCGGTGATGAAGACACCCTGGATATTGACCGGATTGCCGGTTGGCGTGAAACTCGACGCCGTGATCTGAAGATTAGCCATATCGCACAGCGCAGCCGTCGCATCCGTCACGTAGGGGATGGTGAATGCCGTGCTGGCGGCGGTAGCACCATTTGCGATGCTCGTGAAACCGCTGAGCGAGATGCCAGTTTGTAGGCCGCCCTGACCAATGCCTGTCGCTGCCATGTCACGCCACCGGAATCGCGGACGAAATCATCCCCGCGCGTTGGAGGGCTTGTAGGTTATCGACAATAATCGGCAGCTGCCATGCCGGCACCGTCTGGCTCGCCAACGCCAGGACCGCCGTCTGATCGGCAGTAGTAAGCACCGAAGCGGAAACAAGCGCCGTGAGGTCTGCTTCCATTTTGCTGGCGACACTGGAAATGCTCATCTGGAACGTCGGCAGGAGCGTGTCGTGTTCGAAGGTGAACACGAGCAGTGTGGCAGCCTGCACCGCTTCTGTTGCCGCGCCGGCGGGCGGCGCTGCCGCCCAGTTCATCAGCGCCGTCATCGACCCGCTGAGGGCCAGCACGGCCGCGACCGCGCTCGTGGGCACGTCGATGGTGACGGGCACAGTCTGCGCGTTCAGCGTTTCACACGCGGAGATCAGCGAAGTAGGCGTTGGGCTCAGCGCATTGAACGCCGACGCAAGCTGCGCATAGGTCCAATTCGACATCGGCCGTTCCCTCCCTCTACCGCGTCGGCGAAGAAGCGGGAGCGCCGGGCGCGGTCATCTTCGCCGCCATCGCGCGCAGCCGCGCCGAGGTCTCGCCCGGATGCTCAAGCGCCTCGGCCGCGAGCAGCAGCAACAGGCGCCCCATGCGCCGGCCCTCCGGGTCATCCTCGTCGAGAAAGGCCCGCTCGATCTCGGCCCAGGTCTGATCAGAGAGCATCCGTTCTACCCCTTGTCCTCGCCGACTAGCGTGATGTCGAACGCGTTACGGGTTCCCGGCGGTATAGGTGTAGCCGGTTATCGTCACCGTCACGCCGGAGCTGATCGCGGTGGTGCTCAGGTTCAAGTCCGCGCCGGTGGTGGCGACGCTGCCCTGCACGACGCAGGTGGTGGTGGGCGACGTGCTGCTGGAGACGATGCGGTAGTAGCTGGCCGTGCCGGTGGCACTCGCGGTGCCGCTCCAGGTGCCGGCCTGGGTGGCGACGCCGCCGGAGCTGGTGAGGAAGGTGGCCGGCAGCGTGATGGAGACCAGCACCGTGCCGGTATCGGTGGTGTTGCACGAGGATGGCGCGGTGCCGGACTCGATTTCCAGCACCGCCGCCGAGCCGGCGGCGGTCTGGATCTGGCCGGCAATGTCTGTGCGCAGCGCGGTGGAGAAGCTGAGCGCGGCGAAGGCGGCGGCGGGCGTGAGCAGCCCGGCCACCAGCGCCAGCGCGCGGAGGAGAAGTTTCGTCATGGGGCCCTCTCGGGAAAGAACTGGAAGCGGCGACGCCGGGGCCCGACGCCCCGGCTGCGCTCAGGCGCTCGTTACAGCGTCGGCACGCTCACCGCGGCGCCGGCGGTAATGACGTTGGCGCTGAGGCAGGCATTGACGCGCGAGGGGATGGCGATCGGCGCCGACTGCATCATCATCATCAGCTGCGCCGGGTCCTCGTTGCGCCACATCTTCGGCGCGTAGGCCATGGCGCCGTAGGCGAAGGCCGGGTCGAGGATCGCGCCATAGGCCCGCGTGCCCTGCAGCTCGGCCGAAGTCATGATGATGTTCCCGTCCGGGATC
>DAIDLH010000096.1 GCA_027449605.1 Candidatus Muproteobacteria bacterium
GCGACCGGCACGTCCTTCCGGAATGTGTTCCTCGGGAAAGTGTTCCCGGATCCGTTCCCAGTGCTCGTCGCGCATGCGCAGCATGAACACGATTATAGAGGTACATGTTCATGCTGTTAATGATTTTGAGATAGGTTCTAGTCATAAACTGCTTCGTGCTTACACGACCGCCGAGAGTGATCTTTTGAAGTATATTAAGAAAAGATTTGGTGTTGTGCAGGTTGATAACGGTGAGAACTGTGATTGAACAATAAAAAAGCGCATAACAATTCGCTCCACCTGACTCGCGGCGCTGGCGCGCCGCTCGCCGGTGAGCTCGGCCGTTAGAGCGCTAGCACCCAAAGGCCCAAATAGCCCAAGGTAGCGAGGACGCCCCCATGAAAGAACGGTTGACGGAACTGGAAGTGCGCGTGGCGTTTCAGGAGCAGACCCTTCAGGACCTGAACGAGGTGGTGACGCGCCAGCAGCGCGAGATCGACCGGCTGGCGAAGGAACTGGAGGCGGTGAAGTCGCGACTCGCGGGCCTCGCGCCTTCAATGGTCATCCCGCAGGAGGACGAAAAGCCGCCGCCGCATTACTAGAACCTGCCTCAAAATACCCCTGGCAAATGTTTGGTAGGGTGGGCATCGCCCACCAACACGGCTTTGCCGGATGTTCGATGGTGGGCGATGCCCACCCTACATCATTTACACGTTCCCCCGCGACTTCTGCTACAATAACGCCATCGCACACCCCGGTCTGTGCCGATCCCTTCGCGGTTATCCATCCCGGTTCACCTCGAACAAACTCATCTTTTCAGGTAGCGCCTAGACCGGCCCGAAACGATTCGGGTAGGCCATCCAGGAGCAACTATTATTTTTATGGCAAGACGAACGCAGCGAAGCGAAGTAGGGCTTCATTAATGTCATTTTCCAGCCTTGGCCTGTCGGCCGAATTAGTCCGTGCCGTTTCCGAAAAAGGTTACACCCAAGCCACCCCGGTTCAGCTTCAGGCGATCCCCGTCATCCTCGAAGGCCGCGACATCCTCGCCGGCGCGCAGACCGGTACCGGTAAGACCGCCGGTTTCACGCTGCCGCTGTTGCAACGCCTGAGCGCGAAATCGCACGGCGGACGGCGCGCAGTGCGCGCGCTGATCCTCACGCCGACGCGCGAACTCGCGGCGCAGGTGGAGGAGAGCGTGCGCGCCTACGGCCGGCATCTGCCGCTCAAGTCCACGGTGATTTTCGGCGGCGTCGGCTTCAACCCGCAGGCCGACAAGCTGCGTCATGGTGTGGACATACTCGTCGCCACGCCGGGCCGGCTGCTCGACCACGTCGGCCAGCGGACGGTGGATCTGTCCCACGTCGAAATCCTGGTGCTGGACGAAGCCGACCGCATGCTCGATATGGGCTTCATCCGCGACATCCGCAGGATTCTCGCGCTGCTGCCGCGCGAGCGGCAGAACCTGCTGTTCTCCGCGACGTTCTCGGACGAGATCAAGCAGCTCGCCGACGGCCTTTTGAATTCGCCGGCGCTCATCGAAGTGGCGCGGCGCAACACCGCCGCCGAGCTGGTGACGCAGGTGGTGCACCCGGTGGACCGCGTGCGCAAGCGCGAACTGCTCTCGCATCTCATTCACTCGCAGGGCTGGAAGCAGGTGCTGGTGTTCACCCGCACCAAGCACGGCGCCAACCGCCTCGCCGAACAGCTCGACGACGACGGCATCGGCGCCACCGCCATCCACGGCAACAAGAGCCAGGGCGCGCGCACCAAGGCGCTCGCGGATTTCAAGAAGGGCGCGGTGCGGGTTCTGGTGGCGACCGACATCGCCGCGCGCGGGCTCGACATCGACCAGTTGCCGCACGTGGTGAACTACGAATTGCCGAACGTGCCGGAGGATTACGTGCACCGCATCGGCCGCACCGGCCGCGCCGGCAAGGAAGGCGTGGCGGCGTCGCTGGTGTGCGTGGACGAGCGCGATTTCCTGCGCGACATCGAACGCCTGCTCAAGCGCGACATTCCGAAAGTGACGATCCCGGGCTTCGAGCCCGATCCGTCGATCAAGGCCGAGCCGATCGTGATGGGTCGCGGTCAGCGCGGCGGCCGGTCGCCGGGCTCGCGCCACGGCGGCGAACAGCGCCGTCATCAGCGACCGCATTCCCATTCGCATGCCCGCGCCGATGGCCAGCGTTCGCATTCGAACCCGCATGCCCGGGACGGCGCTCAACGTCCGCAATCACGTTCACATGCTCATGCCGATGGCCAGCGTTCGCACGCGCAGCCGCATGCCCGTTCCACCGCGTCGCATCATGGCAACAGCCATGCCCCGCGCGGGGACGTGGACGGCAACCGACGCACGCCGGAAAACACCGGCCACCCGCAGCGCCGCCACGATTCGCCACACCGGTCGCATCAGGCGGCGACGCATTCCCGTCCCGCGGAGTCCAGGAAATCCGCGCATCGCAGCGATCGTGAAGTGCCGGCCTTGTTCGGGGGCGGGAAACCCAGAAACTGACAAGACCTTCAATCGATTTAAATAATACTAACCTGTTTTATTTTTTCCGGACGGGCCGATCTCGCCGCGGTAATCGGCTTGCCAATCCGGTCCGCGACGCCTGTGCTAGGATGAAAACACGGAACAACAGCGAGGCCGGGCGACGTGCGCAAGCCATGTGAATTTTCCTTCGAGCAGATCGCGGCGAGCGCCAATGACGTCATTATCGTCACCAGGGCGCGGCCCATCGACGGCGACGGTCCCGAGATCGTCTACGTGAACGACGCCTTCACGCGCCTGACCGGCTATACGGCCGGCGAGGCGCTGGGCAAGACGCCGCGCATCCTGCAGGGCCCCAAGACCGACCCCAACGCCCGCCAGCGCATTCGCGACGCGCTGGCGCGCAACGAACCGGTGCGGATCGAGATCCTCAATTATTCCAAGACCAACGAGGAGTACTGGCTCGATCTCAACATCGTGCCGTTGCGCAATGACGCGGGCGAGGTCACGCACTTCGCCGCGATCGAGCGCGATCTCACGCAACGCAGGCACGAGGAAGAGCAATTGTTCCAGCTCGCCACCACCGACGCGCTCACCGGCATCCACAACCGCGGCTATTTTCTCGAACGCGCCCGCGGCGAGTTCATGCGCGCCGTGCGCCTCGGCCGCCCGCTGGCGGTGATTGCGTTCGACGTCGACCAGTTCAAGGCCATCAACGACACCCACGGCCATGAGGCTGGCGACAAGGTGCTGGTGCGCATCGTCGACACCGCGCGCACCGTGCTGCGGCAGATCGACATTTTCGGGCGCATCGGCGGCGAGGAGTTCGCGCTGGTGCTGCCCGAGGTGCCCATGACGGAAGCGCTCTCCATGGCTGAGCGTCTGCGCGCCACCATCGGCCGCACGTCGGTCAATATCGGCGCGAGCAAGTTGAACGTCACCGCCAGTTTCGGCGTGTCTGAACGCCGCGCCGCCGATAGCGCGATCGAGGCGCTGCTGACGCGCGCCGACCGCGCGCTCTACGCCGCCAAGGCCGCCGGCTGCAACGCCGTCCACAGTCACCCGGGCGGACTCTGAAAACGCCTGAAATCGTGCGCCCGCCGAACTCGCGCGGACTGACTTCAGGGAGAACAACACCGCAAAGAATATCCGCCTCGATCCGGCGGGCCGAAGCGCCGGGCTTCCCGTGCTTCATCACGCGAAATTGTCGCAGGTAAAACGGGTGTCCGTTGCGTTTCGTCCGCCGTGGGTATCGGGCAATTCGACTGGAAAATAGCGTTATCGAACGGAGAAAGTTTTTTCGCTCGCCGGCGCGGCATGTCGCGCAACACAGTTTTTCACGCGGTTCGAGGAACATTCAACCGCGGCGCGTTTGCGCCGTCTTTCGACGACGCCGAGTTCGGCGGTCTGCGCGTGAGCGCCGGATTATATTTCCGATCGGTCGAGCGCCGGTCGGCGGTGTTTGAGGAGTCTTAACCGCCCGAATTCACCACGGGCGTTTTCCAGCCCGACAGCATGCTTTCCAGCATCGCCGCGGCCTGGGCCGGGGAGACGCCGTACATGGCATTGAGTTCGTCGGCGGTCTTGGTGGTGCCGACCCGATAGTAAATTCTTTCACCATGGCGGATCGCGATCGTCTCGCCCGTGGTCGGCAGGGTTGCAAAGGCTATTCCGGGCAAACCGGAAGCAGTGAACGGTTCTGGTTCTTTGTGCATGACAGTATCCTGGTTGCTCCGGACGTGACTCGCCATGAGATCATGTCGCTCTTCCTCGTGTTCTGCGGCGTGTCCGCGCCCGAATATCGACTGAGCATAGGTCACGTTTGTTGTATTGACCAGGCAACGCGCCGTTGGTTTCCGGGCGCCCGGTCTGACTTAAATCTGTCACGATGCGCTCCATCAAGGCGCAGGGGGACCGGGGCGGCTCAAAAAAAATGACTTCTTCGCCGCCGTTGCCGATTGTGCCTTAATTCGTGGGGGAATCCTGGCCCGGCCCGGCGCTTTAGGGCAAACTGAACGGCGGATCCCACGGAGCGAAAAAAATTCATGTTCGGGTTCACGAAAAATATGAAACTGCCGGCGCCGGACCAGGCGCTGCCGGGGCGCGCGGAGAAGATGCTCTTGCCGGCGAAACATTTCGTGAACGGCCATCCGCTCGAGCCGCCGTATCCGGAAGGCCTGGAACTGGCGCTGTTCGGACTCGGCTGTTTCTGGGGCGCGGAAAAGTATTTCTGGCAGTTGCCCGGTGTGTACGTAACCGCGGTCGGATATGCCGGCGGTTACACGCCCAACCCGACCTATCAGGAAGTGTGCAGCGGCATGACCGGCCACAATGAAGTCGTGCGCGTGGTGTTCGACCCGCGGCAGGTGAGTTACATGCAGTTGCTCAAGGCGTTCTGGGAAGCGCACGATCCCACGCAGGGCATGCGCCAGGGCAACGACGTCGGCACGCAATACCGCTCCGGCATCTATGCCTACAGCGAAGCACAGCGGCAGGCGGCGCGCGATTCGCTGACGCGGTACCAGGCGGAGCTGAAAAAGGCCGGCCACGCGCCGATAACCACCGAGATTCGCGACGCACCCGAATTCTATTACGCCGAGGATTATCACCAGCAGTACCTGGCGAAGAATCCGCGCGGTTACTGCGGCCACGGCGGCACCGGCGTGACCTGTCCCCTGTAGCGTGAACACGCCGACGCTCTGCACGGTCGGGCACGGCAACCGCCCGCTCGAGGAACTGATCGCGCTGCTCAGGGACGTGGGCGTGGCGACGCTCGTCGACGTGCGCGCGCAGCCGCGTTCGCGCCACAACCCGCAATTCAACGACGATTCGCTGCGCGCCGCCTGCGAGCGCGCCGGGCTGATTTATCACTGGGCCGGGCGGCAACTGGGCGGGATGCGCGAGCCGCGCGCGGACTCGCCGCACGTCGCGCTCGACGAGGGACGGCGCGGGTTCGCCGATCACATGGACACGGATGTCTTCAAGAAGGGCGTCTCGCAGTTGCAGCACCTGGCCGCCGGATCCCGAGGCGACAGCTCTTTCGGAGACGGCGGCAGTGGCGCCCACGGAAACATGGCTCATGGCGGCCATCTGCGCCCATTGCCGAAGGGGCTGCCACCGCCCGAGGCGATAGCTCTTTCGGCGGTGACAGCCAGTGCGACTCAAAGAACGTCGCTCACTGTGGCAGCCCGGCGTATTCCCTTCGAAAAAGCTTCGCCTCGGAAGGGAGTCGCCCATTCGCCTCGGGCACTGGGCGCTACCGCGCAATCGGCGTGCGCGATCCTGTGCGCCGAGCGCGATCCCGCGCATTGTCATCGTGCGCTGATAGCGGATTTTCTGACGTTGCAGGGGATGCGCGTGGTGCATCTGCTCGCGCCCGGCGAAACGCGGGAGCACGTGCTTTCACCCGAGGCGCGGCGCGAGTCCGCCGCGCTGGTCTACGACCGGCAGGTTACCGGGCGGCTGGATTTATGAGGTCTGGTTTGCTTGATACTACGGAGCGGTTTCCGGATTCGGCCGGGCTCGGGCCGGTGAAGCGCACCGCAACAAGTCTAACCGATCGACGGTTTTTCCCAGCCCGACATCACGCTCGCCAGCATCGCTTTCGCCTGAGTGGGGGTGACGCCGTAAATCGCATTGAGCTCGTCCGCCGTCTTGGCGGATTCCACGCGATAATAAAGTCGTTCGCCGTATCGGATCGCGATGGTTTCGCCGGTTTTCGGCAGGATGGCAAACGCTATTCCGGGAAATCCGGTGTCGGCGGCTTGCTGTTTGTGCATGGCAGTCCTCCTTTTGCGTGTGACAGGAACTCATCGTGAGTTCGGGGTTTGTTTTCCGACGGCACGTCGCGACGGGCCGTGGCCTCGAGTCGAACAGGATACGCAGCGTTTGTGATAGTGACATGACGACCGTGGACAGTTCAGGGGTCTTCCGACCGCGGGTTGAAAGTCATGGACGAGCGGGGCGTCAAAACCCCGGGCGCAACGGCGAAATTCCGCGGAACCGGCCATGAGGCCCATTTGGGCTTTCCTCCCGCGGAATGTCTACAATAAATGTGACGGCGGACCATGTCCGCGACCTCAACGCAGAGCGACCAGGGAAAAACGATGTCATCGGCGCAGGAAAGGGCCAAGGAGCTGGCCCGGGAAATGAAACGGGCCATTATTGAGGCGAAGACCGCCGAGGCGCGCGCCAAGCGGCTGGGCGAGGAAGTGTTGCTGGCCCTGGCCGAGGCCAGGAAGGAACAGGAGGCGGCCAGCACCATCGTCGAATACCCGACCGGCCGTTACGAGTGCAAGCAATGCGGGCATGGCTCGATTTTTTCGCAGCCGTACCGCGAGCTGCCGGCCTGCGACAATTGCGGCAGCCACGAATATGTCGGCGCCGAACCCACGATCACGAAAATCACGCCGCCCCCGCCCAAGAAATACGCCGTCGGCATGTACGAGTGCGCCGGTTGTCGCACGCGCGTCGTCGTCGCCGAAGAGACGGACGAACTGTCGCCGTGCGACATCTGCGGCGCCCACAAGCTGCGGCCGGTGTAATTATTTTGATGATTCGATGTCCACTCCGGTCCGGCCGGGTGGGTCGAAGCCGTTCCTCGTTTACGGCGAGGTTGTCTGCTCAGGTTTACGCGGCGGGAGCAAGGGTTTGAACACGCGTCCCTCGGCGCGCAGGAAGCGGATGAAAAACTCGAAGAACACGAGCCGCGTGGTTTGCACGAACACCACCAGTGTTTCCAGCGTCACCACCAATGCCTGCACGAGGATCAGCGCGATCCAGTAGCTCGCCCGGTTGGGCATCGCTCCCGCCACCAGCAGCACCGCCGAGGACAGGGCGGCGTGCGCGAGCGCAAACGCGCCGACGCGCAGAAAGGAAATCGTGTTGACAACGAACTGGAACACGATCTCGAGCAGCCGGCCGATGGACCGGCCGAGCGCTCGCAGCGGCTTCCTCCGGTCGAGGATCAGGCTGCCCGCGACGTACCACACCAGCGCCGCGCCGGCGGCGTAGCGCCCCCAGGGATGGAACAGCGCCGCCAGCCCGCCGAGATAAAGCACGATCAAGGCGGCGTCCACCAGCACCCAGTTCCAGCGCATGCCTCGCCAGTGCGATTCGATTCCGGAAAACACCAGTCCCAGCAGAATCAGTCCCACGCCGAGAGCCATCGGCGCGAGCAGCACCGTCATCGGATGTTCCAGCGGCTTCAGCCACAGCGGCCGGATCAGGTTGTCGAAACCGAACACGTCGCCGAACACCAGTCCGAAGAACATGGCGGAGATGCCGCATGGAATCAGAAACCGGCCTTCCGGCCAGCGCTGGTACAGCGCGGCGCTGAGCACGACCAGCAGCAGGCCGTGTCCGACGTCGGGAAACATGTAGCCGAACAGCAGCGGCACCACGAACGCCAGCACCAGGCTGGGATCGACCTCGTCTTCCTCCGGCGTGCCGTACATGCCGAGCAGGGGCTGGAACGGGCGCGCCCACCAGGTGTCGAGGGTCCGGGTGGGAACGGAACGGGCGGGCGGAGCATTCAGGAAGCGCACGAAGCCGTCGACGCCGGCCCGGCGCAGCTGGTCCTCGAGTTGCGCCGGTTCGCCGTAGCTGGTCCAGCCGGTGATGTAACAGTACTTTTCATCCATGGTCAGCGACGCGGCCTGCTGCGTGTACCATCTGAGCAGATCGACGTCGCCCAGGGACTCGCGCAGCGGCTGGTCGTGCTTCATCGACTCGACCGTTTCCCGCAGGGGCGTGATGTCGTGTTGCACCACTTCCAGGCGCGAATCGATCTGCGCCGGCCACTCATTTATTTTCGGGGACAGCCATTCCGGCAGGTCGACGCGGTAGCAAGTGCCGGCGCGGACCGCGGATTCGATCTCGGGGGCGCTTTCGGGCAGCCCGACCAGGATCAGGAAGCGGTGGCGCAATCCCGTCAGCACTTCCTTGAAAACGTGTTTCAGTTCGCCTTCCAGGGGCTGCTCGTGCGGGCAGGCGTAGAGCCCCTTGTACAGCATTCCCTGCGCGTGCGTCAGCAGCGAAAGATCCTGGTGCGCTTCGCCGAGGGAACCGAGATATTCCCGCAGCAGCTGCAGGCTGTCGCGTTCCGCTTCGAGTTCGTGCAGACGCGCCAGCGAGGATTCGATTTCCGCGATCCAGCGCCGGAGCACGTCGGCGGCGCGCTGCGCGACCCGGTCCGGTTTTTCCTCGAGCGCCTGCGGCCGGCGTTCGTGAGCCGGAAGATATTCCCGGTACGGCGCCGCGAGCCGGTCGAACTCCTGAATGGCGTCAACGATGTTTTTGACTTCCAGACCCGCGTTGACTTTAGGGTGGGCATCCAGCTCGACCGCGCCGGTGCCGGCCAGCGCCTCGAGCGCATGCACCGTCTGGTGGCGGGGGCTGAATGCCTCGAACAACCGGGTCCGGTAGGTTCTCAGTCTCATGTGATTCAGTGTAATTCATCCGGCGCGCGGGAATGTAGTTGATGCCGGCTTCGCGTGTGTCGCCGGAGTGACGGTCGAAAAGGCGGCCCTGCCGGCGCAGTCTGCCCGGTGGAATTTGATAAGCGCGGAAAATCGGAGCAAGCTGTCTGGTGAAAGCAGAGTGCAATCTTGAATACAGTATCCTGTCCGATGCCGGGGAGCGGTGATAATGTCCGAGCGATTCGTCAGTGAAGCCATCCAGCCCGTGACGGAGACGTATGACGCCGCGCGCATGGCCACGGGAGAACCGGGTTTGCCGCGCGAGTTCGTGTGGCGCGGAAAAACCATCCGGGTCGCTTCCGTGCGGCGCAGCTGGCGCGAGACCGGCCGCTGCCGTCACGGCAGTCCCGAACAGTACGTCCGCAAGCATTGGTACGAGATCGTCACCGCCGACCACGACACGATGAAACTCTATTTCGACCGGCAGCCGCGCGGCGGACGTCACGGCGCGAGATGGTGGCTGTTCAGCATCGGGGAATCCATGAATAATCAAGAGCCCTGACGAAAGGAAAGAATCAGACGGGATTTACAGGATTAAAAACCGGACCAACAGGATTTCTTGTTTCGAAGATCCTTAACAGGTTGCTGAAAAACTCTTCGTCACCCCGGCGGAAGCCGGGGTCCAGGATATTAGAATGAATGAAATCAGTACTCTGCTGGATTCCGGCTTTCGCCGGAATGACGGATTCGGATGTTTTTTGGACTTTTTCAGCAACCTGTTAATCCTGCCCGCTTCATTTTGTCAGGTGCTTTAGGGAGAGCAGGAGAATGCCGCTATTTCACCGGGAACGACATCGCACGCAGCGCGTCGGCTGGCTGCGCGCCGCGGTGCTGGGCGCGAACGACGGCATCGTGTCGACGGCGAGCCTGGTCGTCGGCGTGGCCGCCGCGGACGCGACCCGCAACGCGGTGCTGGTCGCCGGAGTCGCCGGCCTCGTGGCCGGGGCCATGTCCATGGCCGCGGGTGAGTACGTGTCGGTCAGTTCCCAGTCGGACACGGAGAAAGCCGATCTCGATCGCGAGCGCGGCGAACTCGCCGCGGACATCGAACGCGAGCATGAGGAACTGGCGGCCATCTACGTCGATCGCGGACTCGATCCCGAGCTTGCCAAACAAGTCGCCGGACAGCTGATGGCCAAAGACCCGCTGGCGGCCCATGCGCGCGACGAACTCGGCATCTCGGAAACGATCGCCGCCCGCCCGATCCAGGCGGCGCTGACTTCCGCCGTCACTTTCGCCATGGGCGCGGCGCTGCCGCTGCTGACGGTTGTCGTCTCTCCGGCGGCCTATATGATTCCCGTCGTCGCCGGAACGTCACTGGTATTCCTGGCGCTGCTCGGCACCCTGGCGGCGTACACCGGCGGCGCGCCGGCCGTGACCGGCGCGGTGCGCGTCACGTTCTGGGGCGCCATCGCCATGGCGCTGACGGCGGGCGTCGGCCGTCTGTTCGGCGCGGTCGTCTGATTGAAAAACGGAACGGATCGTGACCGGTTTCTTTATCGTCGGGATCGTTCTGAACGTCTTGCTCACCGGCCTGGCGCTGTACTGGCTGTGGCGCCAGCGCCGACCGAAACAGGGGAAGGACGTGGTTTCCGGAGCAACGCATGAGCGGGACCCGCAAGCACGAAAAAATCCCGGCGCCGGCGAAGAGTAACGGATTCCTCGCGCAACACGCGCGCCGTCTGATCGAAAGCCATCGCCGCCGGACCAGGCGCGATCTGGTCGATCCCGGACTGCCGCCGGTGGAGCAGGCGCGGGCACTTTACGAGGCGCCGTTCGTGGTCGCCTCGCACGACACCGGCGCGGACCCGGTTTTCAATTACGGCAACCGCGCGGCGCTGGCGCTGTTCGAGACCGGCTGGGCGGAGTTCACGTCCATGCCTTCGCGCCTGTCGGCGGAACCGGTGGCGCGCGAGGAGCGGACGCGGTTGCTGGCGCGGGTGAACGATCAGGGTTTCATCGACGATTACAGCGGCGTGCGCATCTCCACCCTGGGGCGCCGGTTCCTGATCCGGCGTGCCACGGTGTGGAACGTGGTGGATGAACACGATGCGCCGGCCGGGCAGGCGGTGATGTTTCGCGACTGGGAATATCTCTAGACGCGGCGGTTTCGCAAGCGGCGCAGCGGGTGTAGGCTGTCGTTCTCGCTTTTTGCCGGGAGTGACGCATGTCCTCGCAAAGAATCCTGTGGTACTTCGCCGATCCCATGTGTTCCTGGTGCTGGGGATTCACGCCGGTGATCGGCGCCATCAAGGAAGGCTATTCGGACCGGTTGAAGATCGCGCTGATGCTGGGCGGCCTGCGGCCGGGAACCGCCGAGCCGGTGACGCCGAAATTCCGCGAGGAGATCCTGCACCACTGGCGCGACGTGCAGCGCCTGACCGGCCAGCCGTTCGCCTTCGAGGGCGCGCTGCCCGAGGGCTTCGTGTACGACACCGAACCGGCGAGCCGTGCGGTGATCGCCGTGGCCGGGATCGATCCGGCGGCGATCTTCCCCTATTTCAAGTCGGTGCAGGCGGCGTTTTACGCCGAGGGCCGGGACGTGACCCGCGCCGCGACGCTCGCCGACCTGGCCGCGCAACATAATATAGACAAGCCCCGTTTCCTCGAACGCTTCGAATCGGAGGAGGCGCGGGACATGACGCGCACTCATTTCCGCCTCGCGCGCGAAGCCGGCGTGCGTGGATTCCCCACCATCCTGCTGCAGGCCGAATCGGGCCACAAGCTGTTGACCAACGGATGCCGTTCGCTGGCGGAGCTGCGCCCGGAGCTCGACGCCTGGCTGACGGAGACGGCGTAAGCGTACATCCTGTTTTAAATCTTCCGGAACGGAACCGGCGAACCTGTCAACCTCCCGCCGGGAGCGGCGTTGTTTCTTCGATCCACGGAGTCAAACCCGTCATTCGAGGAAACGCCGATGAAGACGACAAGGACGATCAATTCGATATTGGGCGCGATTCTGGCATTTTCGCTTCTGGCGACAGCGACGCCCATGTCCGCCTACGCCGACCGCGACAACAGGGGTCGCGGCGAACGCCACGATAATCGCCGCGAATGGCATGGCGATATCCGAAGTTTTCACGAACGCGATCTTCCGCGCTGGCGCAGCGGTCACTGGACGCACGGTTACCATGACGGCCGCCTGGGTTGGTGGTGGGTCGTCGCCGGGCTGTGGTATTTCTACCCGCAGCGGGTCTATCCCTATCCCGATCCCTACACGCCGCCGGTCGTGATCGTTCCGCCGGCCCAGCCGGCGCCGAGCGCGGCGCCGCCGGCGCAATACTGGTATTACTGCGACGCCGCCAAGGCCTATTACCCCTATGTGCCGTCGTGCCCGGGCGGCTGGAGAATGGTGCCGGCGACCCCCTCGGACACGCCATGAATCGGAATAATACGATCATGGGCGCGATGCTCGGCCTGACGCTGGCCGGCTGCGCGTCGATCCCGACCGGGCCGAGCGTGGCGGTCATGCCCGGTCCGGGCAAACCGTTCGATCAGTTCCAGCAGGACAACGCCGTCTGCCGGCAATTCGCGGAGCAGCAGATCGGCGCGAACCCGAACCAGGTGGCGCGCGAACAGGTGTTGACGGGCGCGGCCACCGGCGCCGCGATCGGCGCCGCCTCCGGCGCGCTCATGGGGCATGGTCATGAATCGGCCGAGTCCATGGCCGGAGCGGGCGTGATCGTCGGCTCGGCCGCCGGCGCCAACGCCGCGAGCGCCAGCACCGTAACCCTGCAGCGCCGTTACGATATCGCTTACCAGCAATGCATGTACGCCAAGGGCAACCTGATCCCGGGCTACCCGGCGCCGCGTTACGCGCCGCCACCGCCGCCTCCGGCGCGCCGTTAGGCCGTTCCGTCTTGGCGGCATGCTGCGCACGATGCACCGGCGTGCCCGGAAATTTCGATCGCGACTGACGCAAGCCGGCGCTTTGCCCGATATAATCAGCCGTCATGTTTCCTGTGGCGGCGCTTCATGGTGAAACGTAATCTTACGATAACGCCGGCATTGATCGTCGCGTTTCTCGCGTCGACCGTCGCCACGGTCGGGCCGGTTGTCGCCGTGGAACCGCTGACGCTCGATGAATATTTCGCCGCCGCGCTGAAGCGCAGCGAAGTAGTGGCGACGCAGGGCGAGTTGATCCGCCAGGCCGAGGAGCGTTACAAGCAGGCGGACGCCGCGCTGTATCCCACCGTCAACGGCGTCGCTTCCTACACGCGCCAGGATCCGGTTCCCGTGGGCGAGTCCGTGACGTCGAATTTCCCCAACCGACAATCGCTGGCCAAAGTGACGGCGACGCAACCGCTGTTTCGCGGCTTCCGCGAGTTCGCCGTTCTGCGCCAGACCGATGCGCTGCTGGGCGCGCAGAACCAGGATTACCTCAACGCGCGCATCCAGCTCTTCAAGGACGCCGCGCAGAATTTCTATGCCGTGCTGTCGATCGAGCAGGACCTGAAAAACCTCGACGAGGAAATCAATCAGAACCTCGATCGCGAGAAGGAGATCGCCGGCCGCGTGCGCATCGGCCGTTCGCGGATCGGCGAGCTGCTTTCGGTTCAGAGCACCATCGGCGCCCTGCGCGCCCAGGTGGAACAGTTGCAGGGCCAGCTCGGCACGGCGCGCGAGGCGTTCGCGTTTCTCAGCGGTCTGGCGGCCACGACGCCGTTGCGCGACGCCGGGGCATTGCCGGTGAATCTCGATCCGCTCGACGATTACCTGGCGCGGCTGGAGCAGCGCCCGGACGTGATCGCCAGCCGGCAACGCCTGTCGGCGGCGCAGGAGAACGCCAAGGCGGCGCGCGGCGCGCATCTGCCGTCGCTCGATCTGAACGCGAACCGTTACCTGGAGCGGACCGGCAGCCTGAGGGACTCCGCGTGGGATATCGGCGTGGCGCTGAACGTGCCGATTTATTCCGGCGGCCTGCTGCAATCCAGGGTGAACGAAGCGGTGTCGCAGAGCACCCAGGCCGAGCTGAACGCGAGCCAGGTGCGCCGCCAGGCGGAGCAGGAAATCCGCTCCGTCTATCAAAGCGTTGTGTTCGACCGCTCGCAACTGGAAGCGCTGGAGAAGGCGACCGAATCGGCGCGCAAGAATTACGAAGCCCAGCGGCGCGACTACCGGCTGGGCCTCGTCACCAACCTGGACGTGCTGCAGGCCCTGACGGCGTACCAGCAGAATCGACTGGCGCTGGACCGCGCGCGCTACACGCTGAAACTCGACTATCTGAAATTGCAGGCCGCCGCGGTCCGCCGGCCGGCGCCGCCCCCGGAAACCGCGCCATGATGCTGCCCGAAATCGCCATCCGCCGCCCTGTTTTCGCGTGGATGCTGATGGCGGCGCTGATCCTGTTCGGCGGGATCTCGGCCTCGCGCATGGGCATCAGCCAGCTGCCGGACGTGGATTTCCCGGTGGTGACGGTGAGCGTGGACTACCCGGGCGCCGCGCCGGAAGTGATCGAGACCAACGTCGTCGACGTCATCGAAGACGCGGTCATGACGGTGGAAGGCGTGCGCAGCGTCACGTCGACCTCGCGTTACGCCTCCGCCTCCATCAGCGTCGAGTTCGAGCTGTCGCGCAACATCGCCGACGCGCTGCAGGAAGTGCAGAACAAGGTCGCGGCGGCGCAGCGCCTGCTGCCGAACGACATCGACCCCCCGATCATCAGCAAGACCAATCCCGAGGACCAGCCGATCCTGTGGATGTCGGTGACGAGCGATCGCCACTCGCTGCGCGAACTGATGCGCTACGTGAAGGACACGCTCAAGGACCGGTTCTCGTCGGTGACCGGCGTCGGCGAGATCGCGCTCGGCGGTTACGTCGAACCGAACCTGCGCGTCTGGGTCGCGGGGCAGGCGCTCAGCCGCTATCAGCTGGCGGTGACGGATGTGCTGAACGCGATCCAGAGCGAGCACTCGGAGCTGCCCGCCGGCCAGATCACCACCGGGCGCAAGGAATACGACGTGCGCACGCTCGGCGAGGCCAAGACCGCGCGGGAGTTCGAAAATATCGTCATCAACCAGCGCGGCGGCCAGCCGATCTACTCGCGCATCGCGCTGAACCAGGTGGCCGCCGTCGAGGACGGGCTGGACGACATCCGCCGCATCTCGCGCGCCAACGGCGTGCGCGCGGTCGGCATCGGCATCCGCAAGCAGCGCGGCTCGAACACCGTGGCCGTGGCGCGGGGCGTCAAGCAGCGCATGGACGAGGTCGCCCAACAGCTGCCGCAAGGCATGAAGATCGCGGTGAACTTCGACACCACCAGGTTCATCGAGGACTCGGTGAACGAGTTCAAGTTCATGCTGGCGATATCGGCGTCGGTGACCGCCTTGGTGTGCTGGCTGTTCCTCGGCAGTTGGACTGCGACGCTGAACGTCATCCTCGCGATCCCGACCTCGATCATCGGCACCTTCATCGTCCTGTATTTTTTCGGTTTCACGCTCAATACCTTCACGCTGCTGGGCCTGAGCCTCGCCATCGGCATCGTAGTCGACGACGCCATCATGGTGCTGGAGAACATCGTGCGCCACCAGGAGCGGGGCGAAAACCGCGTGGAGGCGGCGCTCAAGGGTTCGCGCCAGATCACCTTCGCCGCGATCGCGGCGACGCTGGCCGTGGTCGCGATCTTCCTGCCGGTGGCGTTCATGAGCGGCGTCATCGGCAAGTTCTTCTTCCAGTTCGGCATCACCATGACCGTCGCGGTGCTGCTGTCGCTGCTCGAGGCGCTGACGCTGACGCCGATGCGCGCCTCGCAGTTCGTCGAGGCCGGCGGCCGCACGACGCGCGTGGGACGCGCGGCGGATTTCACGTTCCGCGCCGTGGCCGCGCTGTACCGCCGGCTGCTCGCGGTCGCGCTCCGGCATCCGTGGATGGTGATCGGCGCGTCGCTGGCGTTCTTCGCGTCGTCGATCGCGACGCTCAACGTCATCAACAAGGAGTTCATGCCGGCGCAGGACCAGAGCACCTTCGTGGTGCGCGCGCAGACGCCGATCGATTCCTCGATGGAGTTCACCGACGCGGCGGCGCGCGAGGCCGAGAAGTTCTTCGCCGCGCGCCCGGAGGTGCGGCGTTACATGCTCGCCGTGGGCGGGTTCGGCGCCGGCGGGCAGTCGAACCTGATGAATTTCTTCATCAGCATGAAGCCGAGAGGCGAGCGCGGCGTGGATCCGCGGGCCGGCCACGAGCTGTCGCAGCAGGAGCTGATGGGAGTCACGCGCGAGGCGCTCAAGAATCTGGGTTTGAAGGTCTCGATCCAGGATCTGTCGCAGCGCGGTTTCACCGCCTCGCGCGGCTTCCCGGTGGAGTTCGCCGTGCAGGGGCGCGACTGGGACAAGCTCGTCGAGTACTCGGAAACGATCATCTCCAAACTGAACGCCACCGGGCTGGTCACCGATACCGACAGCGACTACCTGCTCGGCAAGCCGGAGATCCGGGTGATTCCGGACCGCGAGCGCGCCGCGGCGCGCGGCGTGAGCATCCAGGCGATCTCGCAGACGGTCAACGCCATGGTCGGCGGGGTCGTCGCCGGCCAGTATTCCTCCGAGGGGCATCGCTACGACGTGCGCGTGCGGCTGCGCGACCAGGACATTGACCGGATCGACCAGATCAAGCGCCTGACCGTGCGCAACAACCGCGGCGAGCTGATCCCGCTCTCGGAGGTGGTGCAGATCCGGGAGGCCGAGAGCCTGGCGCAGATCAACCGCAACGATCGCGAGCGTGCGATCAAGATCTTCGCCAACGTCCGGGCCGGCCAGTCCCAGCAGCAGGCGCTGGCGCGCGCCGAAGCGATCGCGCGCGAGGTCTTGCCGCCGGATTACAAGCTGCGTTTCGTCGGCGGATCGCAATCGTTCCAGGAGTCGTTCGCCTCGCTGTGGTTCGTGCTGCTGCTGGGCGTGATCGTGGCCTACATGGTGCTGGCCTCGCAGTTCAACAGCTTCGTCCATCCGGTTACGGTGCTGATGGCGCTGCCGTTCAGCATGTCCGGCGCGTTCCTGACCCTGCTCGCGTTCGGCAATTCGCTCAACATCTTCAGCTTCATCGGTCTGATTCTGCTGATGGGCATCGTCAAGAAAAACTCCATTCTGCTGGTCGATTTCACCAACCAGGTGCGCGCCCGCGGCGAGGCGTCGGTGCGCGCGGCGCTGCTCGAGGCCTGTCCGATACGCCTGCGCCCGATCCTGATGACGTCGATCGCCACCATCGCCGCCGCCTTGCCGCTGGCGCTCGCCCTCGGGCCCGGCGCCGAGCTGCGCGCGCCGATGGCGATCGCGGTCATCGGCGGCGTCTTCGTGTCGTCGCTCCTGACGCTGTTCGTGGTGCCCTGCGTCTACGAGCTGCTGTCGAAATTCGAGGGCAGCCATGCGGCCGCGGCGGCGCGGGGAAAGGAAATCGCGCAGGCCACAAAAGAAGCAGGATAAGCCGCCTCTTTTTCACTGCGGAAGTCTGTCCAGAACCTGTCTGGCGGCAACCGCTGATTAGTACTTGCGGATATTTCAGCGTATTCTCCGGACCACTGAATCCGTCGTTCATCCATGTTCCTGGTTACATTCATAGAAGGTGGAAAAAGCCGGCTCGGCATGCTCGATCGCGCGCGCGGCGAGGTGGTGGATCTGTCGCGTGTCGCGCCGGGACTGCCGCCGGACATGCCGGCGTTCATCGGTCTGGGCGAAGCCGGACTGGCGGAGGCGCGGCGCGCATTCGCCAGCGGCGCGGGGCGGATGCCGTTGGCGCAGGTCCGGCTGACGGCGCCGATCCCGCGGCCGGCGCGCAATATCTTCTGTGTCGGCAAGAACTATCGCGAACACGCGCAGGAATTGCAGACGGCGGGCCTGAAGGGCGGCGGCGCCGAGGCCATCCCCGATCTGCCGATTTTTTTCACCAAGGCGACGACGTCGGTGATCGGCCCGGGCGAGCCGATCCCGGCGTGGCTCGATCCGACGGACACCACCGATTACGAAGGCGAGCTCGCGGTGGTGATCGGTCCCGGCGGACGCGGCATCGCGCGCGCCGAAGCGATGCGGCATGTGTTCGGTTACACCATCATTAACGACGTCACCTCGCGCGCGTTGCAGCGCCGGCATCAGCAGTGGTTTCTCGGCAAGAGCCTCGACGGTTTCTGTCCCATGGGTCCGGCGATCGCGACCGCGGATGAAGTGCCGGACGCGGGAACGTTGCGCGTGCAGACGCGGGTGAATGGCGAACTGCGCCAGAACGCCTTGGTCGCGGATCTGATTTTCGACATCCCGACGCTGATTGAAACACTGTCACGCACCCTGACGCTCGTTCCGGGTGATATCATCGCCACCGGCACGCCCGCCGGCGTCGGCATGGGTTTCAAGCCGCCCCGGTTTCTGAAGAAGGGCGATGCGGTGACCATCAGCATCGATCCCGTCGGCACGCTCGAGAATCCGGTGGCGTGATGAAGCGCGAGCAATCAATAATTGAAAGACACATCCCGGAGGATTTTGCGGCATGACTGACTTTTCGGCGCTGAACGCGCGCTTCGGCCTTTCCGGCCGGGTGATTTTCAGGGAAGGGCCCGGCGGGCTGGCCGTGGCGGAAGTGACCAATCCTCAAGGAAGCGCCTGCATCGCGCTGCAGGGCGCACATCTCATGACCTGGACGCCGCGCGGGCACAAGCCGGTGATCTGGCTGTCGCGCGCCGCCAAATTCGCGCCCGGCAAGTCGATCCGCGGCGGGGTGCCGATATGCTGGCCGTGGTTCGGGCCGCATGCGAGCCATGCCGCGCTGCCGGCGCACGGATTCGCGCGCACCGTGCCGTGGGAGGTGATCGGCGCGCAAATGCTGGCCGACGGCGCCACGCGCCTCGACTTCCGCCTGATCCAGAGCGACGCCACCCGCGCGCAATGGCCGCATGCCACGCTGCTCGAATGCCACCTCAGCATCGGCGCGGCGCTCGAAATCGATCTCGTGACGCGCAACGCCGACCGCAGCGCGATCACCATCGGCGACGCCTTGCATACCTATTTCGAGGTGAGCGACGTGCGCCGGGCGACGATCCGCGGTCTCGAAGGCTGTCCCTATCTCGACAAGATGGACGGCGGCCGGCGCAAGCAGCAGAGCGGCGCGGTGACGATCAGCGCCGAGACCGACCGCATCTACCTCGATTCGAGCGCCGATTGTGTCATCGACGACCCCGGTTTCCGGCGCCGCATCCGCATCCGCAAGCGCGGCAGCCGCTCGACCGTGGTGTGGAATCCGTGGATCGAAAAGTCGGTCAAGATGGGCGACTTCGGCGAGAACGGTTATCTCGACATGGTTTGCGTGGAGAGCACCAACGCTGCCGACGACGTCGTCACCATCGCGCCGGGCGGCGAACATCACTTGTGGGTTCGCTATGAGATCGAGTCCTTGAGTTGAACCGGGCGGACGGCGTCAGCAGGCGGGTTCCTCGCGGTGCGAGAAGCGCAACGGTTGCCGGCAGCGCCGGCAGAAATAGCGCCGCCCGCGCTGCGCGCTGTTGTGGCGTCGCGTGCTCAGCATGTGTCCGGCGTCGCATCCGCAGCGGTAGCGGTACGCCGCCGTCAGACCCGGACGCACGTCGTAATCGTGACACCGCGACGGTTCGCACCCGTAAACCTCGCGCATGATCGCGGACCATTCCGCGCCGTGCGGCGCGATGCCGCGGCCGTGCACGCGGTACGCGATGAGATGACTCACCTCGTGCGGAATCGTATTGAGCAGAAAATCCTCGACGTTCCGCTCCAGCAGCGCGCGGTTGACGCGGATAAGATTTTTTGCCGGGTAGGCCACGGCGGCCGCCATGCCGCGCAGGTTGAAGGCGAGCTGGGCGCGCTCGAAGCGACGCCGGAAATGCATCTCGGCGCGGCGGAAACAGAATTCGACCGTAGCGCCGAGCCGGGTTTCGAGCGGCTCCACGGCGTTTCCCCGCATATCCTTTTCAGTGACGGCCAGATCCAGGGTCAGTTGCATGCGCGCATGTTCCGGTGACGGGGTCGATGTCGGGTGAATTATGCGCACCCGGACCTGTTTGTTTCAACCGTCGTTGCCGTGTTTCGCCGCGGCGCTCACCGACGGAACCATTTCGGCAAATCGCACTCTACCCGAATCGTGCCGGTCCGGTTCCCGGGCCCTTGGGTTATCGGTCCCGGCGTCGTAATATGGACGCGGCCAGGAGGCCGGATCAAACCATTCAGCGACGGAACCCGCTTATGAAAAAAACGATGTGGTCGGTAGTCCTGCTGGTCATCCTGGGCGGCATTGCCGCCGCCTATTATTACTGGCGCGTGCAGGAGGCGACGTTGCCGGCGCCGCCGCCGCGCGTCGAAGCCCCGCCCGCGCCCGAACCTGAACCCGAGCCGGCGATACGTCATCCGATCCAGGCGGCTCCCGCCGCCGCTAAACCGCTGCCGTCGCTGGGCGAGAGCGATCCGGCGATGCAGGACGAGCTGACCGGATTATTCACCCGGAAGTCGGCCGAGGAATTTTTCGAGCTGAAGGAGATCGTGCGTCGTTTCGTCGTGACGATCGACAA
>DAIDLH010000097.1 GCA_027449605.1 Candidatus Muproteobacteria bacterium
CCGGCCGTGCCCGCCATCCAGCCGCGCGCGTGGAAGTCGCGCGCGATTTCAACCAGCGCCGCGCGCGGCGGGAGATCGTCGAAGGTCTGGGCCATCTCAATAAGCGGCTTGCGTGGTTCTTGTATCTGACGTCATCGATAATGAAGCCCTGCTCCGCTTCGCTCCGTTCGTCCTGTCATAATAAGCATGTTAAGAGGCGTCATTTTCAAAGTCCACTTTTGTCCTTGTGTGTTAATGAAAAAAATAGACGCGTCGTCGTCAACGACCGGATGCAGATGAACCATACGTACCGGCCCGTGGCGCCGGTCGGGAAACATGGGGCTCACGACAGCCGGAAATTCTGATTCCGCCCGGTTCATTCTGATTCGCGCCCGTGCGCGGGCTCGCGCCAACGCAGGGAACGTTTGTGGCCCACTCTGGTCGAAAATGCAGTGCGGCGACTTCCTGCCTGACGAGCAGACGAAACCACGATGAGACCGAGTTCCGTGCCACGACCTCCGAATTCACCCAACACAACATAACCAGGCGCGCATGGAAGTCAGAATTCCCAATCCCGATACCCGGTTCGTGCTGTTCGGCGCCGGCGGTGACCTGTCGCGGCGGCTGATCGTTCCGGCGCTGTTCAATCTGTATCTGGACGGCAAATTGCCGGAGCGTTTCCAACTGCTCGGCATCGACCGGCTGGACAGCGATGCGGCGGCGCTCGTGGAGAATTATCGCCAGGGCATTGCCGAGCACTCACGGCGCGGCGCGGCGGCGGCGAATGTCTGGACAGAATTTGCCAAGCTGATCGATTATCAGCGCATGGATGTGACCGATCCGGCGGCCTTCACGGCACTCGGCCAACGCCTGTTGGCCAAGGCGGCCCTGGCGACGGAACGCATCTTCTACATGGCCACGCCGCCGTCACTGTTCGCGCCCATCGCGCGCGGACTCGGCGCCGCGGGCCTGGCGCGCGATCCGGCGCGCTCGCGCGTCGTGGTGGAAAAACCGCTGGGCCATGACTTGCAGTCGTTCCGCGAAATCAATGCGGTGCTGGGCGAAAATTTCAGCGAGCGGCAGCTGTACCGCATCGACCACTTTCTCGGCAAGGAGACCGTGCAGAACATCCTGGCGATGCGTTTCGCCAATCCGATCTTCGAGCCGATCTGGGACCGGCGTTACATCGACCACGTGGTGATCACGGTGGCCGAGACGCTCGGCGTCGAGCACCGCGGCGCGTTTTACGAACGTGCCGGCGCGCTGCGCGACATGGTGCAGAACCATCTGATGCAACTGTTGTGTCTGGTGGCGATGGAACCGCCGGTGGCCTATGACGCCGATAACATTCGCGGCCGCAAGCTGGATGTGCTGAGCGCGTTGCGGCCGATCACCCGCGAACAGGTGCCGCAGTGCGCGGCGCGCGGTCAGTACGCCGCCGGCTGGATCAATGGCGCGCGGGTTCCCGCCTATCGCCACGAGCCGGAGGTGAATCCGCAATCGAACACCGAGACCTACGCGGCAGTGCGGCTGTTCGTCGACAACTGGCGCTGGCAGGGCGTGCCGTTCTACATGCGCACCGGCAAGCGCCTGACGGCGGCGGTGTGGGAGATTTCGATCCGCTTCCGCGACGTGCCACACCACGCCTTCCCCGCTTCCGCCGGGCTCGACACGCAACCGGTGCGGCTGGTGATCCAGATGCAGCCGGAGCAGGGCATCGTGCTCAAGTTCATGGCCAAGGAACCCGGCTCGACCCTGCGACTGCGTCCGGTGGACATGCGCTTCTGCTATCGCGAGGCCTTCAACATGCCGTCGCCGGACGCCTACGAGACGCTGCTGCACGACGTGATGACCGGCGACGCGACCCTGTTCATGCGCGCCGACCAGGTCGAGGCCGCGTGGCGCGTGTTGATGCCGGTGTTGGAAGCCTGGGCCGAAAACCCGGCAAACGATTTTCCCAACTACGCCGCCGGCGCCTGGGGACCGGAATCGGCCGAAGCGCTGGTGGCTCAGGACGGCAACAGCTGGCTGACGCCGACGCTGTCGCCAGCGGTAACCTGAATCCATGTTTTAATTTTGCCATGGACGATATAACGCACGCGCCCATCACCGAACGCTTCGCGCCCGGCGCCCCGGGTATTGCCCCCACCTGGTCGAGCAGCGCCAAGGACATGGTCGGCTGCGCACTGGGGACATCACGGCTGTGGTACACCGTCGGCTATGGCATCGTCAACGAGGTCTACTACCCGCGCATCGATATCCCGCAAATCCGCGATCTGGGTTTCATCGTCGCCGACGACAAGGGATTCTGGGTGGAGGTCAAACGTCTGCGCGGCCGCGCCCTGCGCACCGCCGCGCCCGGCGTGCCGGCGGTGGAAGTGGTGCACCGCCACCCGCGTTTCGATCTGACGCTGCGCATCGCGCCGGATCAACAACGCGACGTGCTGCTGATCGATGTTCTGCTGGAAGGCGATGCAAGCCTCCGGCCGTACGCGCTGCTCGCGCCGCATCTCGGCGGCACCGGCTATGACAACCGCGCGGCGGTCGATGAATATCGCGGTCGCCGGGTGCTGTGGGCGGAGCAGGGACCGTTCGGTCTGGCGCTGGCCGCCGTGGACACGACGCAGCGTGACGCCTTCGGTCGCGCCAGCGCCGGTTATGTCGGCACGAGCGACGGCTGGCAGGACTTCAACCGCAACGGTGCGATGCAGTGGCAGTTCAACGAGGCCGGTCCCGGCAATGTCGCGCTCATGGGTGAACTGCCGCGCCAGGCGACACTCGCGCTCGGTTTCGGCAGCAGCCGTGAGTCGGCCGCCACGCTGGCGGTCGGGGCGCTGGCGCAGCCGTTTGCCGATCACTGGCGGACGCAAATCGACCGCTGGCAGGCGTGGCACGCCGGGTGCGGTGAATGTCGCAAGGCCGCGCCCGATCTGCCCAAGGCCCTGCAAGAGCAGTTCACCACCTCGGCGATGGTGCTGCGTGCGCATTCCGACCGCACCTATCCCGGGGCGATGGTGGCGAGCCTGAGCATTCCCTGGGGCAACACGCGCAACGAGCGCGGCGGTTATCACCTGGTGTGGCCGCGCGACCTGGTGGAATGCGCGGGCGCGCTGCTGGCGCTCGGCGACGAGGACGGGGCGCGCGAGGTGCTGCGCTACCTGATATCAACCCAGCATGCCGACGGACACTGGAATCAGAATCAGTGGCTGGGCGGCAAACCGTTCTGGCAGGGGATCCAGCTCGATGAAACCGCCTTTCCGGTATTGCTGGCGGCGCGCCTGCATGAACACGATACCCTGGGCGGAATCGAGGTGACAGACATGGTGCGCCGGGCGCTTGGTTTCATCGCGCGCACCGGTCCGGCCAGCGACCAGGACCGCTGGGAAGAGGATGCCGGCGTGAATGCCTTCACGCTGGCGGCGTGCATCGCGGCGCTGGTAGGCGGTGCGCGCTTTCTCGAACCGACGGCGCGTGACTTGGCGCTGGCGCTGGCCGACGACTGGAATGCCCGGATTGAAACATGGACCGTCGCGCGCGGAACCGACCTGGCGCGTCGCGCCGGCGTGGCGGCCTATTACGTGCGTGTCGCGCCGGCCGACACCCTGATGAACGAGGAAGCGCTCAACGAAACCCTGCCGATCAAGAACCGCGTTCAAGATCCCGGGCTGTCGGCCACGGAACAGATCGGCACCGATTTTCTGCAACTGGTGCGCTTCGGTCTGCGTCGCGCTGACGAGCCATTGATTGTCGACACGCTCAAGGTGGTCGATGAACTATTGAAAGTCGATACTCCCGGCGGTCCGGTTTGGCATCGCTACAACGGCGACGGTTATGGCGAACATCCCGACGGCGCGCCCTTTAACGGCACCGGTCAAGGCCGCGCCTGGCCCCTGCTCACCGGCGAGCGCGGTCATTATGAATTGTGCGCCGGCCGCGACCCGTTGCCCTATCTGTCCGCCATGGCGTCCATGTGCAGCGAGAGCGGGATGATGCCGGAGCAGGTCTGGGACGGCGAGGCGATACCGGCGCGCTGGCTCTATCCCGGACGACCTTCCGGTTCGGCGATGCCGCTGGCCTGGGCCCATGCGGAGTACATCAAGCTGGCGGTGTCGCGTGCGCTGGGCGCGCCGTTTGACCGGCCGACCGCGGTATGGGAACGCTATCAGGGCAAACGGCCACGGGCGGCGTGGCGTCACTGGTGCCAGCAGGCACCGATCGAGGATATTGCCGCGGAGCAGCGTCTGCGAATCTGCCTGCATGCGCCGGCGGTGGTGCAGTGGAGCCTGGACGGATGGCGCACACTCCATGAACTGCGCACCCGTGACAGCGGGCTGGGGCTGCACGTCGCGACACCGGATCTGCCAAAGATGCCGGTCGGCACGCAGATCGATTTCGGTTTCCGCTATGAGGACGGCCGTATCGTGAACGATCGGCGCTATCGGATCGACGTCACCGGCTGATCGACGAGGAATAACAGGCCACTGACCGCCTGAGCCGATGACAGCCGCAAGCGATGACGCCCGGCCGTCTCAGGTGGTCGCCGCGGCCTCGGCGAACTCGCGGTTGCGCCCGGTGTAATTCGGCGTCCAGCCGGAGGTGTCGATGAAGTAGCGCACCGCCTTGCAGCGGCTGCAGCCGCGCATTTCGAACCAGTGCTCGGCGTTGGCCGGCACGTTGATGTAATCGCCGCCGCTCACTTCCAGCAGGAACTGTCCGCCGTCCGGCTCGACGAAACCGAAATAGCCGGAGCCGGCGAGGATGTAGCGCACCTCGTCGTCGGCGTGGGTGTGGATCTTGTCGAACTTCCCGAGCATGTCGGCGAGCCCCGGGATGTCCTCGTGGATCACCACCATGTCGCGCGTCTGGTAACCCTTCTCGCGCTTCAGTTCCTCGAAACGGTTCTGGACGAAACCGAGCAACTCCTCCTTCTCGGCGTCGTTGAGGCTTTTCTTTTCCATCAGCTCCTGCGCGCGTGCCTCCGCCGGTGCTGGCCAGCTGCGCAGCGTGATACCCAAGTGCGCGAGCCGGCTCTGAACGGCGGAAAGTTCTTTCAATTCTTTTCCATCGGGAAGGATGATGCGGGCCATGTCGTTTGCTCCTGTGTATGTCAGCCGATCGCCGGTTTTTCGCCGCCGCGACGCGCCAGCGGTTTGATCAGGCGCTTGGCGCTCGGCACCGGTTTGACCGGCGCCGGCGGCGTGGGTGCCGGGCGGGATTCCGCCGGGCGCGGTTCCGGTGCGGGTCGCCGTGTTTCGTGATCTGGTCGATGCTCGCGATGATGTTCTCGGTCCGGACGCCGGCCTTCGCGCCCATGGCCGCGCCCGCGTTCCGGGCGGCTGCCGCGACCGCGTTCGCCGCCGGGGCGCGGGCGGTACTCGCGCCGCGCCGGCGGCTCAAGCTCGGGCAACATCTCCGGCAGCACCGGGCTGGTCGGAATCCTGTGCCCGATGTACTCCTCGATCTCCGGCAGTCCGAAGACGTAACGCTCGCAGGCGAAGCTCACCGCATCGCCCGAGGCGCCGGCGCGCGCGGTGCGACCGATGCGATGCACGTAATCCTCGGCGTTTTGCGGCAGGTCGAAATTGAACACGTGCGACACGTCGGGGATGTGCAGGCCGCGCGCCGCGACGTCGGTCGCCACCAGCACTGGCAGCCGACCTTCGGTGAAGTCCTGCAGGATGCGCAGCCGCTGGTTCTGCGGCACGTCGCCCGAGAGCACCTCGGCATTGACGCTGTTGCCCTTGAGCCAGGCGACGATGGTCTCGGCCGCGTCCTTGGTGTTGCTGAACACCAGGCTGCGCGTCGGGTCCATGTGCCGCAACAGGTGCATCAGCAACGGGATCTTCTCCTCGATCGCGGTGTGGTACAACACCTGCGTCACCTTGTCGGCGGTGCGCTTGTCCGGCTCGATGCGCACGAACTGCGGATTGTTCATGTGCTCGTAGGCGAGCTCGGTGACGCGGTACGACAGCGTCGCCGAGAACAGCATGCTCAGGCGCGCGCCGGGCGGCGGCATGCGCCGCAGCAGGAAGCGGATGTCCTTGATGAAGCCGAGGTCGAACATGCGGTCGGCCTCGTCGAGCACCATCACCTGCACCGCCTCGAGGTCGAACACATGCTGCTTGAAATAATCGATGATGCGCCCGGGCGTACCGATCAGCACATCCACGCCCTCCTCCAGCATCTTGCGCTGCGAGTCGTAACCGGTGCCGCCGAACACCAGCCCGAGCCGGAACCCGGTATGCGCCGCCAGCGCCAGGGCGTCCTTGTGGATCTGCACCGCCAGCTCGCGCGTCGGCGCGAGCATGATCGCCCGCGGCTGGTTCGGGCGGCGGTCTTCCGCCAGGTGCGTCAGCAGATGGTTGAACGCCGCGAGCAAGAACGCGGCGGTCTTGCCGGTGCCGGTCTGCGCCTGGCCGGCGACATCCTGGCCGGCGAGCGCGAGCGGCAGAGTCTCGGCCTGGATCGGGGTGCAAAACTCGAAGCCGGCCTCGCGCACGCCCTGAAGCAGCGCCTCGGGCAGATTGAGGCTGGCAAAGGATTTGTCGGTGAGGTGGTGATCACTCATAAAACGGGGCGTCAAGCATATCATTAATTGCTTCCCCGGGGGCATATTGGGCCGCGGTTGACCCCCCGACTTGCATTCCGGGGGGGTTTCCGCCCAAACTATCGTCCATACCCGTTCACGACAGCCCGCGGCCAGCCGTTCCGGCCGAATCCCACTCAACCCTTTACGGAGGCAAGCGACCCATGAGTCACGGTATCGTCAACATCAGCGATGACAGCTTTGAGGAGGAAGTGCTCAAGGCGGATGGACCGGTGCTGGTGGACTACTGGGCGGAATGGTGCGGGCCGTGCAAGATCATTGCCCCGGTGCTTCAGGAAATCGCCGACGAATACAAGGGCAAGCTCAAGATCGCCAAGCTGAACATCGACGAGAACCCGCAGACCCCGCCGAAGTACGGCATTCGCGGCATCCCGACCCTGATGCTGTTCAAGAACGGCGCCGTCGAGGCGACCAAGGTGGGCGCAGTGTCCAAGTCGCAGCTGGCCGCGTTCATCGACGGAAACCTGTAGGCTCCATATGGGCCCTCGCGCACTGGACGAGGGCCGCAACTGGTGCTAAGGTTGAAACGCTGGATGTAAAAAAATTCCAAGACGTTCCTGCTTCTTACAACTAATTTCCTGATTACTCATTCCCCGGACACAGCGGCGGGCAGTTTGCGCCCCCGGCACGTCCGGAAGCGGTGACCAAATGAATTCAACCCTGATGAATCTTTCCGAACTCAAGCGCAAGCCCGCCACCGAGCTGGCGGAAATGGCCGCGGCCCTGGATGTCGAGGGCGGCGGGCGGCTGCGCAAACAGGACCTGATCTTCGCGATCCTCAAGGCCCAGGCGAAAAAGGGCGAGGACATCATCGGCGAGGGCGTGGTCGAAATCCTGCAGGACGGCTTCGGCTTCCTGCGATCGGCGGACGCCTCCTACCTCGCCGGGCCGGACGACATCTACGTCTCGCCCTCGCAGATACGCCGCTTCAACCTGCGCACCGGCGACACCGTCAAAGGCAACATCCGCCCGCCGAAAGAATCCGAACGCTACTTCGCCCTCCTCAAAGTCGACCAGATCAATTTCCAGAACCCGGACGAAGCCAAGAACAAGGTTCTGTTCGAGAACCTGACGCCGCTGCATCCGACCGACCGGTTCCGGCTCGAGCGCGACAACTCCTCGACCGAGAACCTGACCGCGCGCGTGATCGACCTGATCGCGCCCATCGGCAAGGGCCAGCGCGGCCTGCTGGTGTCGCCGCCCAAGGCCGGCAAAACCGTGATGCTGCAGAACATCGCCCACGCGATCACCGCCAACCATCCGGACGTGTTCCTGATCGTGCTGCTGATCGACGAGCGCCCGGAAGAAGTCACAGAAATGCAGCGTTCGGTGCGCGGCGAGGTGATCTCCTCGACGTTCGACGAACCGGCCAGTCGCCACGTGCAGGTCGCCGAGATGGTGATCGAGAAAGCCAAGCGGCTGGTCGAGCACAAAAAAGATGTCGTGATATTGCTCGACTCGATCACGCGTCTGGCGCGCGCCTACAATACGGTCGTGCCCGCCTCGGGTAAGGTGCTTACCGGTGGTGTGGATGCCAATGCCCTCCAAAGGCCCAAGAGATTCTTCGGCGCGGCGCGCAACATCGAGGAAGGCGGCTCGCTCACGATCATCGCCACCGCGCTGATCGACACCGGTTCCAAGATGGACGACGTGATCTACGAAGAATTCAAGGGCACCGGCAACATGGAAATCCATCTCGACCGGCGCCTGGCGGAAAAGCGTTCCTATCCCTCGATCAACATCAACCGTTCCGGCACCCGCCGCGAAGAGTTGCTGCTGATCCCGGAAGAGCTGCAGAAAATCTGGATCCTGCGCAAGCTGCTGCACCAGATGGACGAACTCGAAGCCTCGGAATTCCTGCTCGAAAAACTGCGCGCCACCAAGAATAACGGTGAATTCTTCGATTCCATGAAGCGCTAGGCGACTAAGCCCGGCGGCGGCCGGGTTTGCCGGGCGCCATCTTGCATTGGCCCTTTGATTCCCCGTACAATGCGCCCCCTTCGCCGTCTGCCCGCCCGTGCGGGCAAGAAAATACTGTGAGATCAATGACATGAAAGAAGGCATTCATCCGGCCTACAAGGAAACCAAGGTCACCTGCAGCTGCGGCAACAGCTTCGTGACGCGCTCGACCCTGGGCGACGACCTGCACGTGGAAGTCTGCTCCGCGTGCCACCCGTTCTACACCGGCAAGCAGA
>DAIDLH010000098.1 GCA_027449605.1 Candidatus Muproteobacteria bacterium
TGGCGCTGGCGCGCACGCCGGGCGACGCGCGCTACCTGCTCGCTTCAGGGCGCGGTGCGCGGCTGCCGGAGGCGGAAATGCGCCTGCGCCAGCCCTGCATCGTCGCGGCCAGCCTCGACGCCGGGGAAACCGAGGGCCTGATTCATTCGGCCGCGCCGCTCGCGATCGAATCGCTGCGCGCGCACCTGGGGAAACATTTGCGCACCGAAGACGCGGTGCGCTGGGACGCGCAACAGCAGATTGTCGTGGCGCGGCGCGAAGAACGCTTCGGCGCGCTGGTGCTGGACAGCCGGCCGCTGACCGACGCGGACCGCGACAAGCTGCGTGCCGCGATGCTTGACGGCATCCGTCGCCTCGGCATCGAGGCGCTGCCGTGGACGCGCGACGCGCGCGAATGGCAGGCGCGCGTCATGTCGCTGCGACGCTGGCGGCCGGAGGAAAACTGGCCGGAGGTGTCGGACGCGGCATTGCGCGAGACGCTGGAGGACTGGCTCGGACCGTATCTCGACGGCGTCACGCGCCGCGATCATCTGGCGCGCCTCGATCTGTCCGCGATCCTGAAAAATCTGCTCGACTGGGAAACGGCCCGGCGCCTGGAGGAAGAGGCGCCGACGCACCTCGATGTGCCGAGCGGGTCGCGCATACGGCTTGAATATGTTCCGGGCGAATCGCCGGTGCTGAAGGTGAAACTCCAGGAGATGTTCGGCCTGGCGGACACGCCGCGCGTCGCGGGCGGCAAGGTGCCGGTGACGCTGCATCTGCTGTCGCCGGCGCAGCGTCCGATCCAGGTGACTCAGGACCTGCGCGGTTTCTGGGAGCGCACCTATCCGGAGGTCAAAAAGGAAATGAAGGGGAGGTATCCGAAACACCCCTGGCCGGACGATCCGTGGAGTGCCCCGCCGACGCGGCGGCTCGCAAAACGACATACGTGATCTTGATTTCCGAATATATTCCTGACGTTCACGGTACTGGCGTTGCCGCCCGGAACGTCCATGTTGAAAGAATTTACTTCATGCCAAGCAAAAGCGCTGCATACGGTAGTCCGGCTTGCATCCTGATCATTCGTCGGAGAAATTGACAATTTTTTCCCGCTTCATACAAGCACTTGTGTTTATATGCCTGAATTCCGATGATGGTCGGATGATGGATTGTCGAATTATTTTACAGTTGGATGTTTGGGTCACCACGAAATGGTAATAAATCATTAACTTGTAAACATGGCATCAAATGTGCCTTCATGCTTACCGCTGCAGGCACATTGGAATCGTAGAGTTCTACCAATGTGACCATAATTAATTAAAGAAAGTGCGTGGCTACCACGCACAACATGCTGGAGGAGTAAATAGCAATGAAGCTTTCGTTCCTTGTGTCGGGCGCGTCGGTGGGCGCGTTGTTGTTGGCTGCAACCCCGGTTTCAGCAGCACCTGTCTCACTCCAAGTTTGCACCGGGACATCGTGTTGGAGCGCCAACAATTATCAGATTGCCGATGGCGTCGTGGTGAACTGGACGAATGTGCAGCAACTGGCCAACGCCAATGGGGTCAGTGTCGACCAGTGGGAAGCATCTCGCGGTCTCGATGTGTCGGGCTGGTCGCTGAGCATGGATAGCGATCCGTTCGTCACCAACAACTTCACCATCACGAATACCAGCGGCTCAACCCAGACCTATACCCTGGGTACCTCTATCGGTATTTCACCCGCCATCCCCAGTGGAGCGATGCAGGGGTCGATCGGTTTTACCCTGACCGACAATAATAGTAATGGCGCGACGCTGGCGACCTCCGGGGCATCCATATACAAAGGCATGATCGACGGAAATGTCGCGCGCACGTTGTGGGATCCTTCGACCAGTTTCACGGCTCCATTTGCGTCTACTTCCTCGAACACCTATTTCGGGTTTCCCACGCGCGAGACGGCGTCTGAATCCGTCGATTCCACCATTGGAGTCCTGATCACCTTCTCGTTGACGGCCGGTGATAGCGTGGCATTCACCAGTAATTTTGATGTGGTACCGGTACCGGTTCCGGCCGCCGTATGGTTGTTCGGTTCCGGACTGCTCGCATTGTCCGGCGTATTGCGACGCAAACGACGCTGAGCCTTCCTGCGGTTGTTCCGATCTGTATAAACCCCGCTTCGGCGGGGTTTTTGTTGTTTGGTGTGTGGAACGGTGACGGTGCATCGTGACCCATCGTTGCCAAAGTTCACGGATGCGGAGATCATGAGGGCCGGAGCCCACATGATTCACCCCGTCGCGAATTCCTCAAAGCACCTGTTGCTCTCCATCATCGAGCTCGGCGGCTACCCGAATTTCACGCCGGTCTACCAGCAGGCGGGTTATGCCGTGGAATCGGCGGCCTCGGTGCGCAAGGCGATTGCGTCACTCAAGAAAGCCGCCCCCGACGTGATCGTGGCCGAATTCAATTATCAATCGGATTTCCGCGACCGCACCAGCAGCCTGGAGTCGCTGCTGGCGGTGGTGCAGCGCATGCCGCGTACGCGTGTAATCCTGTTCTACGAGAAAGAGCACGAGCATCAGCTGGTGAAGCTGACGTCACGCTTTCCCATCCATGAAGCCCTGTCCTATCCCATAGATCCCGCCAGGCTCGGGGAAAGCCTGCAACGCGCCGTTTCCGGCTGACCCGGACGACGACCGCGGCCGCCATACGGAGGCGGGAACCCCTCGCGTGGCGGCCGGTCTTATTTCCCGATCCCGCGCGCCCAGCGGCGTGGAATTTCCCCGACAAAACCATCCAATCAAGGAGAACACCATGAGCACGGAAACCATCTCTCCCCAGGCCCGCTACCGCCAGTCCATGGGCCAGTTATTGATGCTCTACACGCAGGTCGACAAGCTCATCATGGAGATTTGCGCCCAGCGCCTGGAGGACGCACCCGACGAGGAAGCGGAGCTGTCGCTGGCGAAGCAGGTCGGCGACGAAAGCCGCCACGTTTCCATCCAGCGCCAATGGATGCGCGACTTCGGAACCCGTCCGGAGCCGGTCATCACGCCCGAACAGGAACGAATGATCCGCGCGCATTTCCGTTCGCTGCCGTGGATCGATTTTCTCGCCGATCTGTATGTCTGCGTGGAAGCGCTGGGGAGCGAGGCGGTGGAGCGCATCGTGCCGCTCGCCGATCCGGGCACGCGCGAATCGCTGCGCGTCCCGCTCACCGACGAGATCGACCACGTCGCCTTCGGCGTTTCGCGGCTGAAGCGGGAACTGGCGCAGCTTGCCGAGAGCGAGCGCAGGGAATTTCTGGAGCGTCTACCCGTGCGCATCGAAGCGTTGGCGGAGGCCTTTCACGGCTTCGGTTTTTCCGTGCGCGACATGTTCGTGGCCGTCGGCGCGGATTACGATCGGCTGTGCCGGATGCTGGAAGAGCGCCAGAGTGAACTGATCGCGGAACTCGCCGCCGCTCCCCAGGCGGTCGGCCGGCAACCGGCGCGGGAGACAGCGGGTGTTTCATACTGAGCGATTAAACGACTGACAAGGAGATCATCATGAAATTTCGCCTGCTCATTGCTGCCGTGGTTTTTGCGTTCGCAACCGGCAATGCTTTTGCGTTTCATTGCCCCAAGGAAATGAAGAAAATCGACGACGCGCTCGCGGCCAAGCCCGGCGTCGCCGCCGAGCGAATCGCCGAGGTCAAGCGTCTGCGCACCGAAGGCGAGACCCTGCACAAGCAAGGCAAGCACCAGGAGTCGCTGGATGCGCTCGGGCAGGCCGAGAAGATACTGAACATCCAGTAGCGGAAGCGCTGCTGTACTCCATCCCCGCTCACGCGAAGCCTGGCGTGGGAGTCGTTCCTCGCGCGTTTTCTACGGGCCGACCATGCGCCCGCTTCGGTTGCTCGCAACCGCTCGACGGCAGATTGCGCGGCTTGCCGGCGGGAAGTTCGTTGTAGCTCTCGGCTTTAAGTCGGGCGGCCGACTGGGAGCGGCTCTGGCCCGATAGGCGGGCGATGTCTGATTCGTTCAGCAAGGATATTCCGTTGCAGTCGCTTTTTGTCGGAATTCCTCAGAGGTATACTCCGCCGCTTGAAAGACATCATTCCAGGAGGTGCAGTCATGTCCGAAACCAGTCAATCCGGTTCGTCCCCGATCGTAAAGATTGCCGCCGTGGCCGTCATTATTTTTTCCGCCGTCGGCGTCGGCATGATGACCGGCATCATACCGGGTGCTTCGTCCAGGAATGCGGCGCAGGACGCCGCCAGGGACTGTCCCAGTTGCGGCGTGGTCGAATCGATCAAGCTCGTCGAACTGAAGGGCGAGGGATCGGGCGCCGGCGCCGTGGCCGGCGGCGTGCTCGGCGCCGTGGTCGGCAATGAAATCGGCGCGGGCCGCGGCAAGACCCTGGCCACCGTCGCGGGCGCGGCGGGCGGCGCCTATGCCGGTAACGAGGTCGAGAAGAACGTGAAGAAGTCGACTTACTTTCGCATCACGGTGCGCATGAACAACGGCGGCGTGCGCACCATTACCCAGAAAACCGATCCCGGTTTCAAGTCGGGTGACAGCGTGAGGATCGAAAACGGCGCGCTGGTCAGGGGATAGGCCGGAACGCCGGAACCGAAACACGATCTCGGTTCGTGTCCTGAAGGGGCGCGCTTCATGACGAAGTGCGCCCTTTTTATTCCTGCGGTTCGTAACCCAGATTCGGCGACAGCCAGCGTTCGAGGATGGCGAGTTTCATGTTCTTGCGCCGCGCATAGTCCTCGACCTGGTCTTTCGCCAGCTTGCCGACCGCGAAGTACTGCGACTGCGGGTGTGAGAAGTAGAAGCCGCTGACCGCCGCCGCCGGCCACATGGCGAAACTTTCGGTGAGCTTGATGCCAGTGTTGGCGGTGGCGTCGATCAGTTCGAACAGCAGTTCCTTCTCGGTGTGGTCCGGGCAGGCCGGGTAGCCGGGCGCGGGGCGGATACCCTTGTACTCCTCGCGCACCAGCGCTTCGTTGTCGAGCTTCTCGTCGGCCGCGTAGCCCCAGAATTCCCGGCGCACACGCTCGTGCAGGCGTTCGGCGAAGGCCTCAGCCAGGCGGTCGGCCAGCGCCTTCACCAGGATCGCGTTGTAGTCGTCGTGCCGTGCCTCGTACCGCTTCGCCAGTTCGTCCGCGCCGGTGATGCACACCGCAAACGCGCCGATGTAGTCCTTCCTGCCGGAGTTTTTCGGCGCCACGAAGTCAGCGAGCGCGCGGTTCGGCTTGCCGGGCGGTTTCTCGTCCTGCTGACGCAGCGTGTGCAGGGTGGTCCGCAGCGCCGTGCGCGCCTCGTCCGTGTACACCTCGATGTCGTCATCGTCGACGCTGTTAGCCGGGAACAGGCCGATCACGCCGTTGGCGCCGAGCGCGCGGTCGGCGATCAGGCGCTTCAGCATGGCTTGCGCGTCGTTGTAGAGCTTGCTCGCTTCCGGACCGATCTTTTCATCGTTCAGGATCGCCGGGTACTTGCCGTGCAGTTCCCAGGTGATAAAGAACGGCGTCCAGTCGATGTAGCGCGTGAGCTCATCGAGCGGATAGTTTTTCAGCGTGTTGATCCCGAGCCGGCCGGGCGCGGGCGGTGTGTAGCCGGTCCAGTCGATCTTCACCTTGTTGGCACGGGTTTCGGCGAGCGTCAGCATGCGCACGTTCTGTTTTTTGCCGGCATGGCGGGCCCGCACCTCGTCGTACTCAGCCTGGTGCTTGGCAAGGAAACCGGCGCGCAGCGTGTCGGACAACAGGCTGCTCGCAACACCCACGGCGCGCGACGCGTCCTTGACCCACACCACCGGCTCTTCGTAGCCGGGCGCGATCTTCACCGCCGTGTGCACGCGCGAGGTAGTGGCGCCGCCGATCAACAGCGGCACGCTGAATCCCTCGCGCTGCATCTCCTTGGCGACGTGGCTCATTTCGTCCAGCGATGGAGTGATCAGGCCGGACAAGCCGATGATATCGGCGTTGTGCTTCTTCGCCTCTTCCAGAATTTTCGCGGCCGGCACCATCACGCCGAGGTCGACGACCTCGTAGTTGTTGCAGGCCAGCACCACGCCGACGATGTTCTTGCCGATGTCGTGCACATCGCCCTTGACCGTCGCCATCAGGATTTTTCCCTTGGGTTTGGCGTCGGTGGACTTCTCGGCCTCGATATACGGGATCAGATGCGCCACCGCCTTTTTCATGACGCGCGCGCTCTTCACCACCTGCGGCAGGAACATCTTGCCGGCGCCGAACAGGTCGCCGACCACGTTCATGCCGGCCATCAGTGGGCCCTCGATCACTTCGATCGGCCGCGCGAACTGCTTCCGCGCTTCTTCCGTGTCCTTTTCAATGAACTCGTCGATACCGTGCACCAGCGCGTGGCTGATGCGCTCGGCCACGGGCTTTCCGCGCCAGGCCAGGTCCGGGCCCTTGGCCGCCTCGCCCTTGCCGGCGTACTTCGGCGCGATCTCGATCAGCCGTTCCGCGGCATCGGCGCGGCGGTTGAGCACCACGTCTTCGACGCGCTCGCGCAGCTCGGCCGGAATGTCCTCGTACACCGCCAACGCCCCGGCGTTGACGATGCCCATGTCCATGCCCGCCTGGATCGCGTGATAGAGAAACACCGAGTGAATCGCCTCGCGCACCGGGTTGTTGCCGCGGAACGAGAACGACACGTTCGACACGCCGCCGGAGATCAGCGCGTGTGGAAGATTCTTTTTGATCCAGCGCGTGGCCTCGATGAAATCCACCGCGTAGTTGCTGTGTTCCTCGATGCCGGTGGCGATCGCGAAGATGTTCGGGTCGAAGATAATATCTTCCGCCGGGAAACCGACCTTTTCCGTGAGCAGCTTGTATGAGCGCGCGCAGATTTCCTGCTTGC
Organism: Candidatus Muproteobacteria bacterium; assembly: GCA_027449605.1. GTDB lineage: Bacteria > Pseudomonadota > Gammaproteobacteria > Acidiferrobacterales > Sulfurifustaceae > Sulfuricaulis. Next base: position 6,833 of record DAIDLH010000098.1, read on the forward strand.
GTTTTAGCGTGTCGGCCTGGCCTTTTTCGTCGAAGGCCATCACCACCACGGCCGCGCCGTAGCGGCGGCAGGCGCGCGCCTGCTCGAGGAATTTCGCTTCGCCTTCCTTGAGCGAGATCGAATTGACGACCGGTTTGCCCTGGGTGCGCTTGAGACCGGCCTCGATCACGCTCCACTTCGAGGAGTCGATCATCACCGGCACGCGCGAGATCGCCGGCTCCGAGGCGATCAGGTTGAGAAAAGTACCCATGGCGGCCTCGCCGTCGAGCATGGCCTCGTCCATGTTGATGTCGATCACCTGCGCGCCGTTCTCGACCTGCTGGCGTGCCACTTCGAGCGCCTTGTCGTAGTCGTTGTTGAGCACGAGTTTTTTGAATGCCGCCGAGCCGGTGACGTTGGTGCGCTCGCCGACGTTGACGAACATCGAATCGTCGGTGATGTTGAGCGGTTCAAGACCCGACAGCCGGCAGGCCGGCGCGATCTTCGGCAGCGAGCGCGGCCGGACGTCGCCCACGGCTTTGGCGATGGCGGCGATGTGCGGCGGCGTGGTGCCGCAGCAGCCTCCGACGATGTTGAGAAAACTCGACTCCGCCCACTCGCGGACGTGCCTGGCCATGAACTCGGGCGATTCATCGTAACCGCCGAACTCGTTCGGCAGGCCCGCGTTCGGATGGCTCGATACGTGTACGCTGGCGACGCGCGCCATTTCCTCCACGTACTGGCGCAATTGGGTCACCCCGAGCGCGCAATTCAAGCCAATGCTGAGTGGATTGGCGTGGGACAACGAATTCCAGAATGCCTCGGTGGTCTGGCCGGAGAGGGTGCGGCCCGAGGCATCGGTGATGGTGCCGGAAATCATGATCGGCAGGCGCAGGCCATGCTGTTCGAAATACCAATCGATGGCGAACAGCGCGGCCTTGGCGTTCAGCGTGTCGAAAATGGTTTCGACCAGGATGATGTCGGACCCGCCGTCGATCAGGCCGCGCAGCGAATCGGTATAGGCCGCGACCAGTTGCTCGAACGTGACGTTGCGAAAGCCCGGATTATTCACGTCCGGCGACAGCGAGGCGGTGCGGTTCGTGGGGCCGAGCACGCCGGCGACGAAGCGCGGCTTGTGCGGATTCTTCTTCTCGAATTCGTCAGCCACGGCGCGCGCCAGGCGCGCGCCCTCGCGGTTCAATTCATAAGCCAGTTCCTCCATCTTGTGATCCGCCATGGAGATGGATTGCGAGTTGAAGGTGTTGGTTTCGAGAATGTCGGCGCCGGCGTCGAGATAGGCCGCGTGGATGTCGCGGATGATCTTCGGCTGCGTCAGCGTGAGCAGGTCGTTGTTGCCCTTCAGCTCGTGCGCCCAGCTCGCGAAGCGTTCGCCGCGATAATCCTTTTCGCCCAGCTTGTAGCGCTGGATCATGGTGCCCATGGCGCCGTCCAGGATCAGGATTCGCTCTTGGAGGAGGCTCTCGAGCCGGGACAGGCGTTCGCGCCGGGCGCTGTCGGGAACGACGTAGGGACGTTGGGACATTCTTCTTCAGATTCCGGCTCTGTTAAGAGCTTCGGGAGTTTACCGGAAAGCCGCGGTGAATGCCTGAAAACACAACACCCCGCGCGCGGCGGGGTGTTGCGACGGCAAGCAAGCAGAATGGTTTTACGCGGCCTTGCCGTACCTGGCCTTGGCCTTGCGCGCGGCCTTGGCTTCCGCGGGGGAGTAGGCGCGGCCGGACCAGAGCATGGTGTAGGCGATTTCCTCGTTACCGTTCTCGCACAGCTCCAGCACCTGCTTGAACAGCGGCTGGAAGGTCTCGCTGCGATGCGACTGTTCGTGTTCCTCGAAGGAGCGCCAGAACGTGACGATCAGTGCTTCCTTATCCTTGAGCGGGTTTTTCACCGCCTGGCCGATGGTCGAGCCTTCGTTGGAGATGGCGCCGCTGTTGAGCGCCACGAAACCGCCGACGAAGCCGGTGTCGGAGTGATAGGTCTTCACGTTCTCGCACAGTACCGCGACGCGTTCCTGCAGGTCGTCCACGGTGTACTCGGGTTTGAGCAGCACCCGGTTGATCGTGACCACGCCGTCGGAAGGAAAGCCATTGATGAGTTCAGCCATCGTTGATACCTCCGTTTACAGGGATTTGGGTGTTTTCAACGTCACCAAAATGTGTATTAGGATTTACTAATATTCCTTATACCAATTCCAGACTAATTTAGTCAACAATATGAGGACAGATTGCAGGGATTCAAGAAGAGCAAGATACAAGCCATAAATTCAGGGGATTTTATGGGGGTACTGCGAAGGCTCGGACGGACCGGACGCGGGTTTTATTCGAAGGAGCGCGAGGTCAGGCCGAGCTGCAACAGGCGCTGGATGAAGTCCTCGTAGCTGAGGCCGGACTTGATGGCCGAGAGCGTGCAATCCTCGTCCCGCGCAATGCCGGGGTTGGGATTCGCCTCCAGCACGTAAAGCGCGCCGTCGGCCGCCATGCGCAGGTCGATGCGGCCGTAGCCGTTCATGTCGAGCAGGTGGTACACGCGCTTGCACAGGTGGCCGATGCGTTCTTCCATGCCGTTCGGCAGGTTGCGCGCGAACTGGTAGTCGATGCCCCAGCGCTCGCGGTACTTGTCGTCCCATTTCACCTTGTAGGTCGCCATGCGCGGCGTGCCCGGTTCGGCGTTGCCGAACACCAGCTCGCGGATCGGCAGAACCTCGAGCTTGGTGTTGCCGAGCACGGTGACATAAAGCTCGCGTCCCTCGATGTACTGTTCGGCGATGGCGTCGCCGTGGAGTTTCTCGTGAATCAGCGCCACGCGCTCGCGCAACTGGGTTTCGTTCTCGACGTACGACGCCTTGGCGATGCCGACCGAGCCTTCCTCGGTCAGTGACTTGACGATCAGCGGATAGATGAACTTGCGCCGCCGGCTGATTTTGCGGCCGAGCCGGAACACGTCGAAGTCGGGGACGCTGACGCGGTGATAGGTCAGGATCATCTTGGTCAGCGCCTTGTCGCGCGCCAGCAGCAGGCCGCGCGGGTTGCAGCCGGTGTAGGGAATGCGCATCATCTCGAGATAGCTGACGACGTAGTAGTCGAAGACGCTGTTGCCGGCGAAGTCTTCCAGCAGGTTGAACGCGATGTGCGGTTTCCATTCCTCGTTCAGCTTGCGGATCGGCGCCAGGTCGTCGTAGACGCCGACCGCCTGCACCTCATGGCCGAGATTCAGCAACGCGGTCTTGACGTCGTACTCGGTGCGGTACTTCTCCATCCGCGGGTCGTCCTTGTCGCGCAGGTCGTCCGGCGGCACCAGCGTGTAGTGCACCAGCATCATGACACGCAGTTTTTTCATATCGCCAGGCGCGAGGTGCCGCTGCGCAGCGAACCCATGTAGAGCATGACGAGCGAGGAGATGAGGGCGATCTTGGTTTCCTCGCGATCGCGCGAGGCGTGCAGGTTCATTTCCTCGCAGCGGTGGATCATGTCCTCGATCGTGAGGTTGATGCGGTAGCGGGAATCCGAAGTCCAGCGCGCCACGGTGCCGATCGCCTCGCGCCGCAGGCGGCGGATGAAATGCGCCGCGCGCTCGTTCTTGTGTCCGGCCGAGGCCGGGAAGATCAGCCGCAGTTGCTGTTCATGAAAGCGCGGCAGGTCCTGTTGCAGGCGCGTCTGCTTTTCGGCGTAATACTCGCGCAGCGTGATGCGCAGCGTGGTGGTGGATTCGATCTGTTTCTTGGTGCGCACCGGCGGGCTGCGGCCGACGATCTCCTTCATCAGTCCGTCGACGTAATTGAGTTTCTTGAGCGCCGGCCAGTCGCGGTATTTTTCGCGCCAGCGCGAATCGGGGTCGAGCCACACGGCGAAGGTCTCGGCCCAGTCCTCGGCCGGATGGCTCTGCGCGTACCAGTTGTCGAGATGCAGCACGTAATTGCGGCTGTAGGGCCGCGGCAGATAGCTCTCGGGATAGGTCTTGCTGGCGCGCCCGAAGCGGCGGCGCCAGCTCTGCTTGAGATGCAGCCGGAACGCGTTGGCGAGCGCGTGCGCGGTTTCGTGCCGCAGCAGTTTCATGCGCGACTCGGCGGTGTTGCCGTCGAATTCGAGCATGCGCGCCTTTTCCAGGCGCATCAGCCGCGGATGCGCGAGATAGAACGGGATCGCGAATCCCGGCACGCCGTCGGGACAGAACCAGCAGTCCGACAGCCAGGTGTGCGGACGGAACAGGAAGCCGCGGTTTTCCAGCTCCCGGTACAGGGCGTCGATTTCCTTTTGCAGCTTGGCGCCGGCCAGCGTCAGCCCCAGGTCGCACAGGCGCGTGTCGAGCAGGTGCTCGTCGGAGCGGCGGGTCCAGGATTGCGTGACGATGCGGCGCGCCGGTTTTTTGCGGCGGCGCGGTCGGTGTTTGGTTTTGCGCGTTGGGATGTCCGTCTCCTTGTTTTTCAGTTTTTATCAATAGACGCGGGTGACACGATAACCGGCTTTCTCGAGAAGATTCAACAGTCCCGTGTCGCCGGGCAGGTGCGCCGCCCCGACGGCGACGAAGGCATTGCCCTCGCGCAGTATCGGTCCGAGGCGCGCGGCCATGCGGGTGTTGCGCCGCGTCAGCAGGCGGTCCATGACCGACCGGTACAACCGGTCGTCATCCGGCTTGTGTTTCGCGCCGGCCTCGGCCAACGCGGCGATGTCGCGGGCGAGATAGCGCCCGATCATCTCCTCGAGGTCCTTGTCGAAGCTGTCCTGCTCCTGCACCGCCTGCCGCAGCAGCGCGATCTGGTCGGGCAGGGGGAGTTCGTCGAAGACCGCCACCTGTTCCTGCACGGTTTCGAGTCCCGAGACCGGTTTGTTCTGTTGCGCGGCACGTTGCTGCAGGATCAGGTCGAGATACTCGCCGGTTTTCGGCGGCGGCATCGACAGCGCCATCATCGCCGCCCACGGTTTCTGTTTCTCCACGCCCAGCGTGGCGATGCCGCGTGCGGTCAATGTCTTGATCGTCTCGTCGTACAGTTTCCCGCCGATCACCTGCTCCAGCGTGCGGCCGTCGTTGAAGAACATGGCCTCGGCCATGTGCACGATGCCCTCGCCGTCGATCACCGCTTCCATCGTGAAGCGGCCGGCAGCGTCGAATGCCTTGGTCACGGCTTCGGGCAGAACCGTGACGCGCCGGTCTTCGGAGTGAATCGTGCCGAACAGCCAGCTCGACCGCGCGCCTGGCGCGTCGATCTTCCATAACAGACCCTTGGTGTATTTGGATGCCGGTGGCGGTGCGGGGCGAGCCGCTTCGTTATTGGCGCCGGCATTCGCCGGCGGAGCGGCGTATGTCGTGCCCGCGGCAAACGACAGGCACAACAGCGCAATCAGGATTTTGAAGAAGGACCGCGAACCGGTCGCGGTCCGCGTCGAGGCCGATGACGGGAAACCGGCGCCTCGCATGGGTGGTGTCAGGAGAAGGTCATACGATTGTGCCACCGTTGAGAATGGCGCCACGGAATCGGAGTCACCTTCACTCACGCCCCCTCACCCCTTGCCCTCTCCCGCGAGGGGAGAGGGGGAGTTGGTTCGCTGACGCGCTTTTTTGGTCGAGCCCGATTACCATGTCATCAAGAATATAATAGGAATGCCGATGCGTCTAATAACCCTCTTCGCGATCTTGTCGCTCTTTCTGTCCACGGTCCAGGCTCATGCCGGGGACCTGCCGCGCTGGGAGCTGGGCCTGGGCGTCGCCGGCCTGAGCATCCCGGATTATCGCGGCTCGGATCAACGGCGCGGCTATGTTCTGCCCTTGCCTTATATACAGTATCGCGGCGACGTGTTCCGGATCGACCGCGAAGGGGCGCACGGGAAGCTGTTCACCTCGGAGCGCGTAAAGCTCGAAGTCAGCCTCGCGGCCGGCCCGCCGGCGAAGAGCGACAGGAGCGACGCGCGCGCCGGCATGCCGAATCTCGATCCGACGGTCGAAGCCGGTCCTTCGCTGCAGCTCTTTCTCGCGCGCAACGAAACCCGCGACCGCGTGTGGTCGGTGCAGCTTCCGCTGCGTGCCGCGGCCGCCACCGATCTCAGGCACGTCCGGCACATCGGCTGGGTGTTCTCGCCGAACCTCAATTTTGACGCGCTCAACGTGCGCGGCGGCTGGGACGTCGCCGCCGCCGTGGGGCCGATCTATGCCACTGAGGATTATCACGATTACTATTATGAGGTTGCCCCGGCGTTCGCGACCGCCACGCGCCCCGCGTACGATGCGCGCGCCGGCTACAGCGGCAGCCGGTTCACGCTGACCGCGAGCCGGCGCTATCCGCGCTTCTGGGTCGGCGCGTTCGCGCGGTATGATAATCTTTCCGGCGCGGTGTTCGCGGACAGCCCGCTGGTCAAAAAGAAGGATTCGTTCATGGCCGGCGCCGGCATCGCCTGGATTCTGGCCACGTCCCATTGACCTCCACCGCCTGTTTCACCGGAGCCGGTTTTCATGATAACGCCACGCACGCAGAATGAGTACCTGGATCTCGTCGATCAGGCGATTTTCGAGATCGAGGACGTGCTCATGTGCGCCGGCGACGAGGGCGATCCGGACGACAGCGCGTTTTCCGACGTGCTGCCGCTTTACGAAAAGCTCTCGGCCGACCTCAAGAAGCTGCACGCCGATATCCTGGCGGGGCGGCGGGCGGTCGGCCGCGGCGAGGATCTGCCGTTCATGCCGCTGGTGACGAAATGGAAGGAACGGATTCCGTTCCACGATCTGCTCGCGGCCGTGAACTACACCTGCAATACCGGATTCCCGGGCTAGGGAAACTCCGAACAAGTTCTCCGTTCGTGGTGAGCCCGTCGAACCATGAACGGAGGACTGCGTCGAATCAGCGCCATGTGCCGTTCACCCTTCGACGAGCTCAGGGCGAACGGCACTTGTTCGGATATTCCCCGGGGGTTTGTTCGTTGCCGGCTTTGCCGGTAAAATGCGATCATGTCCGGCAACACCATCGGCAAGCTGTTCACCGTCACCACCGCGGGCGAATCCCACGGCCCGGCGTACGTCGCCATCGTCGACGGCTGCCCGCCCGGCATGGCGCTCACCGAGGCCGACATCCAGCCCGATCTCGACCGGCGCAAGCCCGGCCAGTCGCGGCACACGACGCAGCGGCGCGAATCGGACGAAGTCAAAATTCTCTCCGGCGTGTTCGAGGGCAAGACCACCGGCACGCCGATCGGTCTGCTGATCGAGAACACCGATCAACGCTCCAAGGATTACTCCAAGATCATGGACCGCTTCCGCCCCGGCCACGCGGATTACACCTACATGCAGAAGTACGGCCTGCGCGATTACCGCGGCGGCGGGCGTTCGTCGGCGCGCGAAACCGCGATGCGCGTGGCCGCCGGCGCGATCGCCAGGAAATACCTGCGCGAACGCTACGGCGTGACGGTGCGCGGTTACCTCGCGCAGCTCGGGCCGATCCAGCTCGAACTCAAGGACTGGCGCGAAGTCGAGAACAATTCCTTCTTTTGTCCCGACGCCTCGAAGGTTCCGGAACTCGAAGCCTACATGGATGCCTTGCGCAAGGAAGGCAATTCCGTCGGCGCGCGCATCAACGTGGTCGCGTCGCACCTGCCCGTGGGACTGGGCGAACCGGTGTTCGACCGGCTCGACGCCGACATCGCCTATGCGATGATGAGCATCAACGCCGTGAAAGGCGTCGAGATCGGCGCCGGTTTCCGCTCCGTGGCGCACAAGGGCACCGAGCATCGCGATGAAATCACGCCCAAGGGTTTCCTCTCGAACAACGCCGGCGGCATCCTCGGCGGCATTTCCACCGGCCAGGACATCGTGGTCAGCATGGCGCTCAAGCCCACGTCCAGCATCCGTCTGCCCGGGCGCACGGTGAACGTGAACGGCGAGGCGGTCGAGATCGCCACCACCGGCCGTCACGATCCCTGCGTCGGCATCCGCGCCACGCCGATCGCCGAGGCGATGCTTGCCCTGGTGCTGATGGACCACGCGCTGCGCCACCGCGCGCAGAACCTCGACGTCAAAAGTCCCACGCCCGTCATTCCCGGCAGCGTCTGACCTCCCGCGAGCATGGGCACGACGCTCCTCAATCCGGGACGGATCGGCCGGGCGGTGCTCGGCGCCACCGATTACTGGAAGGGCTTTCACGAACTTTTCTTTTACAGCCTGCGGCGCCTCGGCGCGCTCGGCAGGCCGCCGGTGCGCCAGGTGTTGTTCAAGCAGATCTATTTCACCGGCATCGAGGCGCTCGGCGCGGTGACGGTGATCGCTGCGCTGTCCGGCATCGTGGTCACCACCCAGGTCACCAGCCTGGTGGGCCAGGACATCGCGCTCACCGCAAAGATCATGCTCTGGACCGTGGTGCGCGAGCTCGGGCCGCTGCTGTCGGCGATCGCGATCATCGCGCGCAGCAGCTCGGCCACCGCCTCGGAACTCGCGAGCATGAAAATCCGCGGTGAGATCGATCATCTGCGCTTCATGGGCATCGCGCCCGGCGATTATCTGCTGGTGCCGCGCGTCGCCGGCATCACGCTCTCCGTGGTCGCCGTCACTTTCTATTTCCAGATGACGGCGATCGTGATGGGCTACGCATTCGCCGCCGCCACCGGGTCGCTGCCGTTCGTTAAAAGTATCACCGGTGTCATTTCGACGTTGAGCATGATTGAGGTGCTGGTATCGCTGCTCAAGGCTTTCGTCTTCGGTCTGGTGATCTCGATCACTTCCTGTTATTACGGCCTGCGCGCCACCGGCACCGTGACCGCGATTCCGCGCGCCGCCACCGGGGCCGTGATGCGCAATCTGCTGACGGTTTTCCTGCTCGACGGAATCATTTCCTATGTTTTCTTCGTGTGATCACGGTCCATGATCCGTTTCGAGCGTGTAACGAAAGGACCGATTCGCAATCTGTCGTTCGATCTCGGCCGCGGCGGCACCGCCAAAATCCTGTTCGATTCGGAAGACCGGAAAAATATTTTGTTCGGCCTGCTTGCCGGCAGGCAACGGCCGGAGGCCGGCAAGATTTTTTTCTTCGGCGAGGATCTGTTCGCGCACGCGGAGAACGAACGTCTCGCGCTGTTCCGGCGCATCGGCGTGGTGCCCGCGGACGGCGGCCTGATCAGCAATCTCAAGGCCTGGGAGAATCTGCTGTTGCCGGCGTGGTATCACCACGGTTTGACGGCGGAACAGGCCGAGCAGCCGGTGGCGGAGATATTTGAACAACTCGAAGCGGGCGAGGCCGGGTTGAAGCGGCGCATGGGCGAGTTGCCCGGCCAGCTGAGCCTGTACGAACGGCGCGTCGTGGCGCTGGCGCGGGCGATGCTGATGGAGCCGGACATCCTGATATATGATTTCACCTTCGCCGGCCTGGAGCGCGACGCCGCGCAGCGACTGATGAACCTGACCGGCGAGTTTCACGGCAGAAAGGCCGGGCGGGTGTCGCTGTACCTGTGCCCGGACGACGCGGTGTCGGCGCGTCTCGCGGCCGACAGCACCATCACCCTGACCCAATGACGCGAGGGACCCATGGCCATATTGCACGATGACGATGCGCGCTTCAAAGGCCTCGAGAAAAAAATCGGGCTCTTCGTCATTATCGCTCTCCTCGGCATCGTCCTGACCGTCATCGCCGTCGGCATCCAGCACGATGTCTTCTCGCCCAAGACCCGGCTGTTCTTCATCACCGACAGCGGGCAGAGCATCGACGAAGGCATGGCCGTCAAACTCAGCGGCTTCAATATCGGCAAGGTGGAGAAGCTCGAGCTGACTGACGACGCCAAGGTCAGGGTCACGTTGACGATCCTGCGCGGCTACATGAAGTGGGTGAAGAGCGATTCCAAGGCGCGCTTGGTCAAGGAAGGCGTGATCGGCGCCAACGTCATCGAGATCACGCCCGGCTCCGACAAGGAAAAATCCCTGGAGCACAACGCCCAGATCGCTTTCGAGCGCGAGCGCGGGCTGGGGCAGGTGGTGGACCAGCTGTACGCGGAAGTGATTCCGCTGATCGATGATCTGAAACGCGTCGCGCGCCGCGCCGACACGCTGCTCGCCGGCCTGCCCGCAACGCAGCAGAAACTGGACGAGACGCTCACCAGCGCCAGGAAAAATTTCGAGAATCTGGAAAAAGTCACGGCCTCCGACCTGCCGGCCATGACCCGCAAGGGACGCGAAACCGTGGAAAAGGCCGGCAAGGTCGTGGACTCGGTCAGCCGCACCTGGCCGATCAGCAGCAACATCAAAGAGCCGCGCTCGGAAACCCTGCCGGTGGACAGTTACTCAGGCGAGAAAGAGAAGAAACAATAAGAGCGTCTAATAAAATGAAATTTGCCCTTCGACAAGCTCAGGGCGAACGGTTTACAAAAGCCGTTCGTGGTGAGCCTGTCGAACCATGAACGGCACCCTCTTGTTAGGTGCTCTAGGATTAAAAAAACTTGTGAAACAAATCCTGCTCTTTATTTTTCCGACGGTTCTATTGATTGCTGGCTGTGGCAGCAATCCGCCCGTGCTCACGGAACAGCAGGAAGTCGCGATCCAGTTCAATCAGCGTGGCGAGACCGCCTTCCGCCGCGGCGATTACGCGCAGGCGCTGCAGGAATATCAGGGTGCGTTGGCGATCCACCGCTCGGTCGAGAACGTGGCGGGCATCGCCACCGAGCTACTGAATCTGTCCGTCGTTCATCGCCGGCTCGGTGACAAGACAGCAGCGCAGACAGCGCTCGACCAGATCCTGACGGAAGGCAGCCCCGCCTTCAGCGCCGGTCAGAAAGCCGAGGCCGCGTACCGTAAAGCCGGTTTTTATCTGGATGACGGCAACGAAACCGAAGCGCGGTCATGGGTGAACAAGGCGCTCGAATACTGTCACGGCTGCGGCGCCGAAGGCCGGCTTTACAACCTCCTGGCTAGAATGGCGCTCGCCGGTCAAGCGCAGGAAGCCATGAACCATGCTCGCCGCGCGCTGGTGTTGAATCGAAACGCCGGCGACAAAAACGAAGAAGCCAATTCGCTGCGCCTGATCGCCGACGCCGCTTTCAAATTGGAGGATTTCAAAACCGCTCAACAATCCTATGATGACGCCCTGCGGCTCGACAAGGACACCGGCGCCGCGACCAAGATCGCGCTCGATCTGATGGGCCTCGGCCGCAGCGTGGCGAGACAGGGCCGGCGCTCAGAAGCCATCGAATATTTTCAGCGCGCATATTCCGTCAGTGAGGGGGCGGGAGATGCTAAGGCTATGGACGACGCTGCGGTGGAAATGAAACAACTGACTCCGTGATCTCTATTCAATAATGCAGGGTGCGCCCTGCGCACCGATCAACATGCTATTAAATGGTGCGTGGGACACGCCCTACATCGTTGGATTTGTGATTTTCTTTTAGGTCGTACTAAAATCGTGCATGCGTGTTTCTAACCAGGCTCATCAAATGCAACGTTCATTCTGGGAACAACTCGACGCAGCAAACGATGAAGCGGAGGTCTGGCGTCGTATTGCGGAAGGGTTGTATGGTCAGCCACATCTTGGCATCGCCCAAGAGTGGATTCGACGCAAAGATGATGCGCGGGCCGCAGAAGTAGCGGTCTGCACTGAAGCACGAGAAGAGGAGAGCTTGTCTATCTCGCACCAAGCTTTGCGCAATTCTGAGCGCGCAAACGGTATTGCAATTAGCGCAATTATCTTGAGTGTTATCACTGCTATCGCGGTAGCCATAATTGAATACTTCAAGCCTTAGAGTAACCAAAGGGGACATCGGCTTGTTTACGATGTTCCGTTTTCTACTCGTAGCGGCAACTTTTCTCTATTCTGCAGTGGCATATGCCGAAACAGTATGCCCAAGCAAGTTCTCTGAATTTTTAGGTTTCTTTGAAGCAGACGAGTCTTCCCAAAGACAACACACACGTTATCCGCTGTCATATTCCTCTATCGATGCGGAAGCAGAGCCCGAGCCAAAAATCGTAAAACAATCACTGACTCGTAAGGAGGTAATGAAGCAGGAACGCATTATTTATCCATCACGGGCTACGCAAAAAGAAGTGCCATTACAGCGCAAGGTGAGTAAACGGCCCGATAAATCTCGTGTCGTTCAATTCAATAAACCAGGGTCGGATGCATATTCAATTGAGTTCGTTTTTGATCAGAAGAATGGCTGTTGGGAACTTGTTGAGGTTGCCGACTATTCGTTATGAACTGATAGCCAAAGGAGCCTGGCTCGTTTAATAATTCAAGCCCGGTTCCTTTTGCCATTTAAGGAGATATACGTTGCCCGAAATTAGCCGCTTTCTGGGGATTATCATCGTGATGTATTACAATGATCACGCGCCTCCGCATTTTCACGCGAGATACGGCGATCTGGAGGCGGTCATCGCGATTGATTCGGGCGAGGTTGTCGAAGGCCGCTTGCCGCCGCGTGTTTTGGGTCTGGTTCAAGAGTGGCGCGAATATCACCGAGCCGAGTTGACCGAAGACTGGAACCTGGCCCGCGAAAGAAAGGCGTTGAAGCGAATTGACCCATTGGAGTGACATCCATGTTGCCCATATTGCGAGAAGCGAAATACCAGCGCGATTACCGCATCTGGCTGAAATTTGCCGATGGCGTGGAAGGTGAAGTCGATCTTGAAGCCGAGCTATGGGGAGAGGTATTTCAACCCTTGAAGGACAAGACACGCTTTGCGGAGTTTTCGCTGAATGAAGAGCTTGGGACCATCGTTTGGCCCAACGGGGCGGATTTCGCGCCGGAGTTCCTTTACCAGAAGCTGCGCCCCGGTTATGTGCTCAGGCCAGCGCCAAAAAGCGGCGCGGCTTAGCGTGGCGTTCGTGTCGACGCCAAGGTGATACACACAAGCCCCGCAAGAGGGCTGGTATATTGAGTTTTGCGGCCTTCCTCTAGCCAGATGCCCTACTGGCGCCTCTCCGGATTTTATTTTTTCTATTTCGCCACGCTCGGCGTGCTGGTGCCGTACTGGGGCTTGTATCTCCAGTCGGTCGGCTTCACGCCGGTGGACATCGGTAATCTCATTGCCATCCTGATGTTCTCGCGCATCGTCGCGCCGTTGGTGTGGGGCTGGATCGCGGATCACCGCGAGTCGCGCATGGCGGTGGTGCGGCTCGCGTCGTTTCTCACGATCGTGAGCTTCAGCGGCGCGTTCTTCGGTTCGTCGTTCTGGTGGCTGGCGGCGGTGATGCTGCTGTTCAGTTTTTTCTGGCACGCCTCGCTGCCGCTGCTCGAAGTGTTCGTCATGCGCCACACCGCCTCGCGCCCCGGCGCTTACGGACGCGTGCGGCTGTGGGGTTCGATCGGTTTCATCGTTGCGGTGACCGCGCTCGGCCCGGTGATCGACGCGCGCGGCCCATGGTGGGTGCTGCCGGCGTTGCTGACGATGATGCTCGGCATCGGGTCATTCAGCCTGACGCTGCCGGAGTCGGAGATGCGTGGTTCGGTCGAACACGCGGGACCGTTCCGCCAGGCGCTGCTGCGGCCCGAGGTGTTCGCGTTTCTGCTCGCGTGCCTGCTGATGCAGATCAGCCACGGGCCGTACTACACCTTCTATTCGATTTATCTGGAAGGCTACGGCTATTCGAAGACGCTGATCGGCCTGTTGTGGGCGTTCGCGGTGCTGTGCGAGATCGGCGTGTTTCTGGTGATGCAGCGCCTGCTCGCGCGCGTCGCGCTGCGCACGGTGCTGGTCGCGAGCTTTTTCCTCGCCGCAGTGCGCTGGCTGTTGATCGGCCATTATCCGGAGAGTCTCGCCGTGCTGGTGCTGGCGCAGACGCTGCACGCCGCAACCTTCGGAAGTTTTCATGCCACCGCGATGCAACTGGTGCATCGGTTCTTCACCGGTAGACATCAGCATCGCGGTCAGGCGATTTACGGCAGCCTGAGTTTCGGGATCGGCGGGGCGGTGGGGAGTTTCTACAGCGGCCACACCTGGGTGATGCTGGGTCCGACGGCGACTTTCAACATCGCCGCCGCGAGCGCGGGGCTGGCGTTTATTGTGGCGTGGTTTCTGATTAAGCCGAAGACTTAAAGATAAGACAACCAACGAAGTCGTATTGGTGGGCAATGCCCACCCTACATTTTTTGAATTAATCAGGCCGAAGACTTGAGGTAGCGCTGCCGCCGATAGGCCGACAGCGGAATGATTTCGGCGGTGCGCCGGACCGGCGCGGCGACCTTGATCGGCGCGCGAGTGTCGGCGAAGATTTCGTTCAGGGCGACGCCGAGATCGTCGAGCAGCCGATACAGGTCCACGTCCGTGGTCGTCGAGCGCAGCGCTTCCTGGCGGATCGGCGCGAGCGCTTGCAGCGTGTTGTCCAGACTCACCGGATCGGTCAGGCGGCGGCAGGCGTTCGAAACGTAAATCGCGCGCACCAGTCCCGTCATCATGTCGTGATGCAGCGGACTGCCGTCGAAAACATTCTTGATGGTGGACGCGGCCGGATTCACCGGGAACTGGTGAGCGCCCAGGTGTTCTTCCAGCTGCGACAGCAACTCTTTAAAGTTCATTTCGTTTCTCTAATGATTCGTATCATCGCCTGACCGGCGTTGGAGAGGGTGCGCTTCTCGTGGGTCACAATTCCCAGCTCGCGGCGTATCTCCCGTTTTTCAATCTGGACCACTTTCAGCCCTTCGTCAATCATAGTCCGTGGCAGCGCACTCCACCCGAGGCCGATGGCGGCGAGCATTTTGAGCACTTCCAGGTAATTGGTGGCCATCCCGACCTGAATCCGGTCGCGCCACGGCCCAAAGGCATTGAGAATGATTTCGCGTGTGTAGGTGCCGGGGCCGGGCAAAATCGCCGGATAATCCAGCAGCATCGCGGCTTGTACGTGTTTCAGCTTCGCCAGCGGATGGCCGCGGCTGACCACGATATCCAGCGGATCGTCCCAGATTTTCTCCAGTTTCAGCGGTGCCGCGGCCTTGGGCGGCAAAGTGACCACCGCCAGCTCCAGGTCGCCCCGGGCCACGGCGTTGCAGGCCTTTTCCGAATCCATGAAATGCAGATTCAAGCGCACGTTTGTGTAGGTTTCATGAAATCGCTTGAGCGCCGGCGGCAGCCGGTGCAGGCCGATGTGATGGCTGGTGGCCAGGGACAGTTCCCCGGCGATGGTACCGGAAAGATTGGCGATGCCGCGCTTCACGTCCTCCAGCTCTTTCAGCACCGCGCGGGCGCGGATCAGCAGCGCCTCGCCGGCCTCGGTCAGGCGAATCCCGCGGCCGATGCGGTCGAACAGGCGTGCGCCGATCTGCTTTTCCAGGGCGGCGATGCGCTTGCTGATGGCCGGCTGGGTCAGGTAAATCTTTTCCGCGGCGCGCGAGAACGAGCCGGATTCGGCCACGGCCAGGAAGGCTTGCAGGGCGGATATATCCATAACCTTAAAGAATATATCACATGATAAATATGAATTTGTGTTATTTATAGATTCTGCCTAGGATTTGCGCATTCCAGTACGGTTCACGCTGCCATGTCCGGAAAAACCCTGTATGACAAACTCTGGGATGCACATGTGGTGCGTCGCAACGACGACGGCACCTGCCTCCTTTATATCGACCGCCATCTGGTGCACGAGGTGACCAGCCCGCAGGCCTTCGAAGGGCTGCGGCTCGCCGGCCGCCCGTTGTGGCGCGTGGACGCCAACCTCGCCACCGCCGACCACAACGTGCCGACCACCGGCCGCGCCCAAGGCATCGCCGACCCGGTGTCGCGGTTGCAGGTCGAGACGCTCGATGCCAACTGCCATGACTTCGGCATCACCGAATTCGGCATGAACGACGCGCGCCAGGGCATCGTGCACGTGATCGGGCCGGAGCAGGGTGCGACCCTGCCGGGCATGACCGTGGTGTGCGGCGATTCGCACACCTCGACCCACGGCGCGTTTGGCGCGCTCGCCTTCGGCATCGGCACTTCCGAGGTGGAGCACGTGCTCGCGACGCAATGTTTGATCCTGAAGAAGGCGAAGAACATGCGCGTGCGCGTGGACGGCGCGCTCCCGGCGGGCGTGACCGCCAAGGACATCGTGCTCGCGATCATCGGCAGGATCGGCACCGCCGGCGGCACGGGACATGCGATCGAGTTCGCCGGCGCGGCGATCGAACAGCTCTCGGTCGAGGGGCGCATGACCGTGTGCAACATGGCCATCGAGGCCGGCGCGCGCGCCGGCATGATCGCGGTGGACGACAAAACGATCGAATATTTCCGCGGCCGTCCCTATGCGCCCAAGGACGGGATGTGGGACATGGCCGTGAAGACATGGCGCGATCTGAAGAGCGACGCCGATGCCAGGTTCGACGAGGAAGTCGTGCTCAACGCCGCCGACCTCAAGCCGCAGGTGAGCTGGGGCACGTCGCCGGAGATGGTGGTGCCGGTGGACGGCGCGGTGCCCGATCCGGAAAAGGAAACCGATGCCGTGAGGCGCACCGGCATGCAGCAGGCGCTCAAGTATATGGACCTCAAGCCCGGCACGCCGATACGCGATATCGCGCTCGACAAGATTTTCATCGGCTCGTGCACCAACTCGCGCATCGAGGATTTGCGCGCCGCGGCCAAGGTGGTGCAAGGCAAGCGCGTGGCGAAGAACATCAAGCTGGCGATGGTCGTGCCGGGTTCCGGCTTGGTGAAAGTGCAGGCGGAAAAAGAAGGGCTCGACAAAATTTTTCTCGACGCCGGCTTCGAGTGGCGCGCGCCAGGTTGTTCGATGTGTCTCGCCATGAACGCCGACCGGCTCGGGCCGGGCGAACGTTGCGCCTCGACGTCAAATCGCAATTTCGAAGGTCGCCAGGGCGCCGGCGGACGCACGCATCTCGTGAGCCCTGCCATGGCCGCGGCCGCGGCAATTGCCGGACATTTTGTCGATGTAAGAGAGCTGTAAGATTGTTTGCCGCAAAGACGCAAAGAGAATCAAATAATCAATATTTTTTTATTTTTTCTCTGCGTCCTTCGCGTCTTTGCGGCGAAAACTCATATAGGCCTTTTCTATGAAAAAATTTGAAAAACTAACCGGGTTAGTCGCGCCGCTGGATCGTGCCAACGTCGACACAGACGCGATCATTCCCAAGCAGTACCTGAAATCGATCAAGCGCACCGGCTTCGGACCGAGTCTGTTCGACGACTGGCGTTATCTCGATCCGGGCGAGCCGGGGATGGATCATGGCAAGCGCCGGATCAATCCGGACTTCGTGCTGAACCAGCCGCGTTACCGCGGCGCGCAGGTGCTGCTCGCGCGCGACAATTTCGGCTGCGGCTCCTCGCGCGAGCATGCGCCGTGGGCGCTCCTGGACTACGGCTTTCGCGTCATCATCGCGCCGAGCT
This sequence comes from Candidatus Muproteobacteria bacterium, assembly GCA_027449605.1. Lineage (GTDB taxonomy): Bacteria > Pseudomonadota > Gammaproteobacteria > Acidiferrobacterales > Sulfurifustaceae > Sulfuricaulis. The sequence continues at coordinate 24,101 of DAIDLH010000098.1, forward strand.
ACGCCGATATTTTCTACAACAACAGTTTCAAGAACGGCTTGCTGCCGATCGTGCTCGAGCGTGACGCCGTGGATCTGCTGTTTCGTGAAACCGAAGCGACGCCAGACTACCGTTTGACCGTGGACCTCGCCGCGCAGACCGTGGCGACGCCTTCGGGCAGGGTGTTCAAGTTCGAGATCGACGCCTTCCGCAGGCACTGCCTGTTGAACGGTCTCGACGACATCGGACTCACGCTGCAACACGTGGACGAGATCAAGGCCTACGAAGCACGGCGTCGCCGGGAAGCGCCGTGGCTTTTCGCGAAGTAGAGGAATGAACATGACCAAAAAGATTGCGATATTACCCGGCGACGGCATCGGACCCGAAGTGATCGCCGAAGCGGTCAAGGTGCTCGAACGCCTGCGCCGCGATTTCGGCCTCAGGATCGAAATGGAAACCGAGACGGTCGGCGGCACCGCCTACGATCTGCACCACCATCCGTTGCCGGTGGCGACGCTGAGGCTGGCCCAGGCCGTCGACGCCGTGCTGCTGGGCGCGGTCGGCGGCGTGAAATGGGACATGCTGCCGCGCGAGCTGCGCCCGGAAAAGGCGCTGCTCGGCCTGCGTTCCGAGCTCAAGCTGTTCGCCAACCTGCGTCCGGCGATACTCTATCCGCAGCTGGCCTCGGCCTCGACACTCAGGCCGGAAGTGGTCGCCGGGCTCGATCTGCTGATCGTGCGCGAACTGACCGGCGACATCTATTTCGGCGAGCCGCGCGGCGTGCGCACGCTCGCGAACGGCGAGCGCCAGGGTTTCAACACCATGGTGTACGCGGAGCACGAGGTCGAGCGCGTGGCGCGGGTGGCCTTCGACGCCGCACGCAAACGCCGCAAGAGGCTGTGCTCGGTCGAGAAGGCCAACGTGCTCGAAACCTCGGGCCTGTGGCGCGAGGTGGTCATCCGGGTCGCCAGGGATTATCCTGATGTCGAGTTGAGCCACATGTACGTGGACAACGCCGCCATGCAGCTGGTGCGTGCCCCCAAGCAGTTCGACGTGATCGTGACCGGAAACATTTTCGGCGATATCCTCTCGGACGAGGCGGCGATGCTGACCGGTTCGATCGGCATGCTGCCCTCGGCCTCGCTGGACAGTGCCAACAAGGGCATGTACGAACCGATCCATGGCTCCGCTCCGGACATCGCCGGCAAGGGGGTCGCCAATCCGCTGGCCACGATTCTTTCGGCAGCGATGATGCTGCGTTACACGCTCAACGAGCCGGCGCTGGCGGACAGAATCGAGCGCGCGGTATCGAAGGTACTCGATCAGGGATTGCGTACCGGCGATATTCACACCGAAGGCACGAAAAAGGTCGGCACCGCCGAGATGGGCGACGCCGTGGTTGCGGCGTTATAAGATTATTCACCGCAAAGACGCAGAGAACGCAAAGAAAATCCGTTTTAAATTTCTTTAAATCTTTGCGCCCTTTGCGCCTTTGATGCGCGCCATTCATGGCGCGCATCCTGCGGGCGCACTAAAATGCGCCTAATTTTGTTCCTGACAAAATTGGGCGGTAAGAGCTCATAGGTTTTTTAAAGAGGTGAAGCAATGAAGCGGGTAGGTCTGGTGGGTTGGCGCGGCATGGTGGGCTCGGTGCTCATGGGCCGCATGAAGGAAGAACGCGACTTCGATCATATCGAGCCGGTGTTCTTCACCACGTCGAACGTGGGCGGCAAGGGTCCCGCGATCGGCAAGGACGTGCCGCCGCTCAAGGACGCGAAGAACATCGACGAACTGAAGTCGATGGACATCGTCATCACCTGCCAAGGCGGCGACTACACCGGCGAAATTTTCCCCCAGCTGCGCGCCGCCGGCTGGAAGGGTTACTGGATCGACGCCGCCTCGACGCTGCGCATGAACGACGACGCCGTGATCATTCTCGATCCGGTGAACATGAACGTGATCAAGGACGCGATCGCCGGCGGCACGAAGAATTACATCGGCGGCAACTGCACGGTGTCGCTCATGCTCATGGCGCTCGGCGCGCTGTTCCAGAAGGGTTACGTCGAATGGATGAGCGCGATGACCTACCAGGCCGCTTCCGGCGCCGGCGCGAACAACATGCGCGAGCTGCTGAAGCAGATGGGCGCGGCCCATGCCTCGGTGAAGTCGTTGCTCGACAATCCCTCGTCGGCGATCCTCGACATCGATCGCCAGGTGGCGGAAACGATTCGCGGCTCGCAGTATCCGACCGAATTCTTCGGCGTGCCGCTCGCGGGTTCGCTGATCCCGTGGATCGACAAGGAACTCGAGAGCGGACAGTCGAAAGAGGAATGGAAAGGGCAGGCGGAGACCAACAAGATTCTCGGCCGCGGCGACAAGCCGATCCCCATCGATGGCATCTGCGTGCGCATCGGCGCCATGCGCTGTCACAGCCAGGCGCTGACCATCAAGCTGACGAAGGACATCCCGCTGAATGAAATCGAGGGGATGATCAAGTCGTCGAACGCCTGGGTCAAAGTGGTCCCGAACCATCGCGAGATTTCCATGAAAGAACTCACGCCGGCGGCGGTCACGGGCACCCTGACCGTGCCGGTGGGGCGGCTGCGCAAGCTCAACATGGGCAGCCAGTATCTCGGGGCCTTTACCGTCGGCGACCAGCTCTTGTGGGGCGCCGCGGAACCGCTGCGCCGGATGCTGCGGATTCTGCTGGAATTCAGGTAATTCCCCGCTATCCTGCCGTACCTGCCGCGCCGGCATGTCCATATTGATGTCGGCGGTGGCAGCGACTATAAAAAAATAGGGGGTCAAATCACGCCGGATTTGAATCGGGGGTCTCGTGCGACAGGGCAGTCCGCCTGCTCGAAAACCCGCGTATCCCGGCCTGATTCAGGGACGAAATGACGATAGTCCTGACAGGGAATGTCTGGTAAAAAACCCTCTGTACGCTATAGTTAGTTGAGATTTATAAAGACTATTGCTATTTACTTACATAACTCCCGGTCTTATAAGGCTTTGCACAGGGAAACTCGTTGAATACCAGAGGGGTGAAAAGGATGTCTCGGAACAGGAGGGTCATGGCACGAGCGCGGCACTGGATGATCGTCTGCATGATCGCGCTTGTCCCCGTCACCAGTCATGCGCTGGCGCTTGGCAAGCTGAAGGTTCTGTCCGCGCTCAATGAACCGCTCAACGCCGAGATCGATTTCACCTCCGCCACCGAGAAGGAACTGAAAGGCCTCAGCGTCACGCTCGCTTCGCGCGCCGATTTCGACGCCGCGGGCGTGGATCGCCTGCCGATGCTTTCCCAGATCAAGTTCGTCGTCACCAAGCGTGCCGATGGCCGGTATTTTCTCGAACTGCGTACTGAAGAGCAGCTGGGCGAACCGTTCCTGCATTTGCTCCTGCAAGTCGAGTGGCCCGGCGGACGTCTGGTGCGCGAATACACCGCGCTGATCGATCCGCCCTACAAGATCGCCGGCAAGGCTGCTCCGGTTGAAACGCCCGTGATCACTCCGCCCGCGCCGGAAGCCGCGCCCGCACCGTCGGCGCCCGTCGCCGAGGTTCCGCCCGCCGAAGCGCCGCAAGCAGCGCCGGCTGAAGCGCCCAAAGCCGTCGAAGCACCGAAGGAAGAAACGCCGCCGGTGGCGAAGATGGAAGAACCCAAGGCTCCGGAAGAACCCAAACCGGAGCAGATTGCGCCCAAGGAAGAAGTCGCGAAGGAAGCGCCGCCAATGGAGGCGAAGCCGGATGAGACGAAACTCGGACCGCCGGAAGTCGCGCAGGGCGCCGCTCCGCAGGAACCCGCCGCGCCCACCGTAGAACCCCTGGAAGCGGCGCCGAAGGCGGAGGCCGCGCCCGAAGCCCCGGCCCCGGTTGCGCCGGAGACCGCGCCGGCCGCTGCGCCCGCGGTGGCGGCGATGGCGGAATATAACGTCAAGAAGGGCGACACGCTCTGGAAGATTGCCGAAGGCGCGCGCGCGGACAACAAGGATGTCAGCGTCGAACAGGTCATGCTGGCGATCTACCGCACCAACAAGGACGCGTTCTTCGGGAACAACGTCAACAATCTGAAGGCGGGCAAGATTTTGAAGATGCCCGAGAGCGAGGAAGTGAATGCCGTTGCCGTGCCCCAGGCGCGGCGCGAATTCCGCGCCCAGTACAACACCTGGCAGGAATACAAGCTCAAGCTGGCCGCGGCCAGCAGCGCGGTCAAGGTGACGGAAGCGCCGGAAGCAGCCCCGGCGGCTGAGACGCCGGCCGCGAAGCCCGCGGAGAAACCCGCCGCGCCGGCGCCGACCAAGCAGGCCGAAGCCAAGCCGGCGACACCGCCCCCGGCGGCAGCCGACAAGGGCAAGCAGGATGAACTGCTCAAGATCGTGCGCAGCACGCTGCAGCAGGAGAAGAGCACACCGGACAAGAAAGTTTCGGAAAAAGAATCCGCCAGGGAAGCCTCGGTGCGCGAGCAACAGGCGCTGGCCGAGCGTGCCGCCACGCTGGAAGAGTCGCTCGAATCCAAGCGGCTCGAGAACAAGGACCTCAGCGAGAAGATCGGGCTGGTGCGTTCGCAGCTGAAGAAAGAATCGCGCCTGATCGAACTCGAAAGCCAGAGCCTGGCCCAGCAGAAAAAGGCCGCCGAGCAGAAGGTCGCGGAGGCCAAGCCCGCCGAACCCGTGGTCAAGCCGGCGGAGAAGCCGGCCGAGAAGCCGGCCGCCGTCAAGCCGGAGGAAAAGATCAAACCCGAGCCGCTGCCGCCCGTGGCCAAGACCGCGCCGCCAAAGCGCGTGCCGCCTCCGCCGGCGCCTCCCAAGGAAGAGAAGGGCTTCATGGCCGCCGTGCTGGAGGCCGTGCAGAGCGATCTGCTGATACCGGCGGTGATCGGTGTCGTCGTGTTGTTGAGCGGCGGCATTGCGCTCGTGTATTTCCGCCGACGCCAGAAATCCATCGCCGAGTTCGAGGAAAGCATACTTTCCGCCGACGCCATCAGCACCGAGCAGCCGGCCACCACCGGTACCGTGCCCGGTCAGCCGGCCGCGCCTGCGACCACCGGCGGCGATACGTCGTTCCTCAGCGACTTCAGTCAGGGAGGCATGGGCAACATCCATACCGACGAGGTCGATCCGATCGCCGAAGCCGAGGTTTATCTCGCCTACGGGCGCGACGAAACCGCCGAGGAGATTCTCAAGGAAGCGATGGTCAAGAATCCGGACCGTCAGGAACTCAAGCTCAAGCTGCTCGAGATATATCATCAGCGCAACGACGTGGCGGCGTTCGAAACCCTGGCCGAGGAACTTTATGCCGGGCTCGGCGGACGCGGCGGCAAGATATGGGACAAGGTCGAGGAAATGGGCCGCAAGCTCAATCCGGAAAACCCGATGTTTCGCGGTGGTGCGCCGGCCAGGGCTTCGGCGGCGCCGGCGACAGCCGCGCCCGCGGTTAAGGCAGCTATGCGCGCCGCCCCCAAGGCGGAACCGGCCGGAGACTTCGATTTTGACATGGCGTCGTCTCCGGCCGCGGATGATTTGTCAGCCACGCTGGCGCAGCCAGCGGCCAGGGCGGACGCTGAGATGAGTCTCGATTCGCTCGATCTGGGCACACCGGCGGACAACGCAATTGATTTCGATATCGGCGGCAAGGAAGAAGCCGAAGCGAAAATAGACGTCGGCGCTCCGGAAGCCGCGCCTGCGGGCAACGAAATCCAGTGGGAGCCGCAGCCGGGGGCCGGACCCGCGGCGGAAGTGTCGCTCGAGGCGCCCGCGGGCGGTGAAGCCCAGGCGTCGGGACAGTGGGACGAAACCGCGACCAAGCTGGACCTGGCCAAGGCCTACATCGACATGGGCGATGCCGAAGGCGCGCGCAGCATCCTGCAGGAAGTGATGGCCGAAGGCAACGATACACAAAAGAAGCAGGCCCAGGAACTGTCGGCCCAGATCGCCTAGTCAAACGCAGGATGGCGAACGCGGATTGTGGAATTCCACGCTCCGCATTCAATAGCGTCGCTTGAAATAAATCTCCCCGCCCCGGGTTACCCCATGCCGTAGCTCGACCCCGACGTAACCGTCGGGGTCGGTTGCCAGATCCAGACCGAGAAAACCGCCGCCACGCGCGGCACGACCGATGTCCGTGGTGCGATTGATCGTTCCGCTGGCGCGTTCCTCGCCATCAATTCGACCGTAGCTTCCCCCGCCATAAAACCGGAAATTCGGCGCCAGCGGAATAATCGCGCCGAATAGCGCCTGCGGCTGCGACCAGTCGATGACCACGGTTTGGGTGTCGTTCTTGTGGTCGACTTTCTGATAGGTGTAATCGAAAGCGTAGAACAGCGTCGCGCGCCGGTTCTCGAACAGCACGCCGTGCAGCGAGAACCCCGCGTGGAAACCGTCGAGCTCGATGCCGGCGGTGACCGGATTGCCCGTCTGGGTGACGTAGGCGTAACCGCCGTACATGCCGAGCGTCACGTAGCGGCCGGCTTTCTCGCGCAACGAGAGGCCGATCCAGCGGCTGTTGGTGTCGTAGGCGCGGCCGTCGTAATCCAGCGGCATCTTGGCGCGCGCGAAACGCAACGACAGATCCGGACCTGCGTCCCGATCATTCGGCACCAGCGGCCCCGTCGCTTGCGCCAGAACCGGCGCCAGCATCAGCAAGCCCAGGAGGACGCGCCGCATCATGCAGGCTTTATCCTGTCGTAAACCAGGAACGTGCACGCATAAGGATTCCTTTCATCTGGCTCGTGCCGCTCGCGGGCGGTCTCGCGCCAGTGTTTTTCGTCGAACGGCGGGAAATACGTGTCGCCCTGAATCCGGGCGTGAACCAGCGTCAGATACAAGCGGTTGGCGCGGTCGAGCGCCTGACGGTAAATTTCCGCGCCGCCGATCACGAAGATTTCCGGATCGTCCTGGGCCACCGCGAGCGCGTCTTCGAGGGAATGTTTCACGAGACAGCCCGGCGCACGATAATCCGGGTTGCGCGTGACGACAATGTTGGTGCGATCCGGCAGCGGTTTGCCGATGGATTCGTAGTTGCGTCGTCCCATGATGACGTGATGCCCGGTGGTGACGCGGCGGAAATGTTTCAGATCCGCCGGCAGCCGCCACGGCAGCGTGTTGTTGACGCCGATCACGCGGTTTTCCGCCATGGCCGCGATGAGGGAGACGCGCACGGCGCGGGTCACCGGAACTACACCGCCACCGGCGCCTTGATGGAAGGATGCGGGTCGTAGTTCAACAGCTCGAAATCGTCGAAGTCGAAATCGAGCAGCGAGGTTTTCTGCGGGTTGAGCCGCATGCTCGGCAAGGGCCGGGGCTCGCGGGCGAGTTGCGTGCGCGCCTGTTCCAGGTGGTTGAGATAAAGATGCGCATCGCCGAGCGTGTGCACGAATTCGCCCGGCCGGAGTCCGGTCGCCTGCGCCATCATCAGCGTGAGCAGCGCGTAGGAAGCGATGTTGAACGGCACGCCGAGGAAGATATCGGCGCTGCGCTGGTACAGCTGACAGGACAGGCGTCCCTGGGCGACGTAGAACTGGAACAGCAGATGGCACGGCGGGAGCGCCATGCGCTCGATCTCGGAGACGTTCCAGGCGCTGACGATCAGGCGGCGCGAATCCGGGTTCTCGCGGATGGCGCGGGTCACCTGGGCGATCTGGTCGATGTGCCGGCCGTCCGGCGTCGGCCAGGAACGCCACTGGGCGCCGTAGACCGGGCCGAGGTCGCCATTCTCGTTCGCCCACTCGTCCCAGATGCTGACGCCGTGTTCCTTGAGATAGCGGGTATTGGTGTCGCCGCGCAGAAACCACAGCAACTCGTAGATGATGGACTTGGTGTGGACCTTCTTGGTGGTGAGCAGGGGAAATCCCTGGGCCAGGTCGAAGCGCGTCTGGTGGCCGAACACGCTGAGCGTGCCGGTGCCGGTGCGGTCGTCCTTGCGCACGCCGTGGTGCATGACGTGGCGCATCAGGTCGAGATACTGCCGCATGTCGAGTTCTCCGTTGCTACGATGTTGCTTGACGCCAGACGAGCCAATTATAACTGCTCGCCTTGTTGGGCGCAGCATCTATCATTCCATACGTCAGCTACCATTTCTGATCGTCGCCTGAGTGCTTTCATTAGTAGTCATGCTCAAATACTTGCCTTTTATTTTTTTATATTTGAGGTAATCGGCGATCCATATTCCAAGCATAAGAACTGGACCAAAACCAAAAGCAATGAACCATGTTACTGCATTGCCAATTTGTCGGACATTTGGTTCAGGTATGCCAATCTGCGAAGTAACTATTAGCCATAACGTGACGGCAAACAACCAACCTAATTTGTCAGCGTATTTTTCAAGGCCAATTTTTTCCAGAATACCGAATCGAATAGGCATATAAAGCAACAGTAGAAGATATGAAAGGAACCAGCCTGCGAAACAACCAGTGAGGATACTTAAAACTGAAATAAATGCGATTGGGAATAAATGAGTTTCCGGAAAACTTCTGGCGTACAAGCCTGCTTGTATAAATAGCAAAATCCCTACCGAAGCACCGACTAAAAGAAATGCTGCTTTAACCCATTCTTGCCAAGGAACCGTATCTCTCAGCGAACTTGACGCTGACGAAACCCTTGTTTCTTTTGGCGTACCTACATGATGCCGTGCGAGCTGCAATGCAGTTTCATAAGCTTCTTTGATTTCAACAAAGAGTATCGTGTATTTTCTTTTTTTGTCTGGCGTCCTTGCTTTATCTGGATGATATTTTTGAGCCAAAGCACGATATGCCTTTTTGATCTCATCCATATCAGTAGTTGGCTGGATTCCTAAAACCTTCCAAGGATCTTTTACCATTGAACTCTTAAAGGTTTGTCTGGCCGCCAATGTGCGGAATTACGAAAAGTAATGACATGTTTGTGCTTCTGAGTCTTTGAGTCAAGCCAAACCACGGGTAGGTTTTGCTAACCCCCCCCCGTAGCGCGCGCCTAGTACCGCAGCCCCACCGGGAGTATTCAAGCGAGACCGTGTTCGAGCCCGAGGCGCGTAGTTTGCGCCCGGCGAGTTGGTCGAGCGCCCGGTGGGGCGAGGAACGCAAGGAAGATTTCGCGCGCTCCGGGGTGTCTTCTTTTTGGTGACTTTTTCTTGGACAAGCAAGAAAAAGTCACCTGCCGTGGGTCAGCCACCCACAAGTACACGCGGCCGAAGGCCGCTCGACTTCACGCGGGAATGACAGAAAGCCATCCGGCGGGTTACGGCAAAAACCGCCTAACCCGCCCTACGTTACTAATGTCGCGACGGCGCGAACAGGCGCACGCCACGGCGTTTGAAAATCGGCAGCAGCGCCATGCCTGCGACGAAGCCGCCGATATGTGCGCCGAAGGCGACGCCGCCGCCGCGCGGATCGGCGAGCGCCGTGCTGACCAGTTGCAGCAAGAACCAGAAGCCGAGCACCGCCATCGCCGGCAGGTGCACGAGGCGGGAATAGAAGCCGAGCGGAATCAGCACCAGCACGCGGGCGTGGGGATACAGCAGCAGGTACGCGCCGAGCACGCCGGAGATGGCGCCGCTGGCGCCGATCATGGGGACGGTGGAATCCGGATTGGGCAGCGATTGGGCGAGCACGGCCGCCACGCCGGCCAGCAGATAGAAAATCACGAAACGCGCATGCCCCATCGCATCCTCGACGTTGTTGCCGAAGATCCAGAGGTACAGCATGTTGCCGATCAGGTGCATCCAACTGCCGTGCAGGAACATCGAGGTGAAGACCGTCAGTGTCGGCGGCAGCAGCGCCAGTTCCGGCGGCAGGGTTTTGCCGCCCAACAGCGTCGCCGGGGTCACGCCCAGGCTCAGCACCGCCGCCTCGAAACCCCGGCCGCCGAGCGAAATCTGCCACAGGAAAACGAGAACACACAGAACGATGAACGCTATCGTCATCAGCGGCTGGATCGCGGTCGGATTGTCGTCGCGCAACGGAATCATGACGACTCCCGCGGCAGGTACCGGCAGGGGTCCTGACGGTAGAAATGTTGCAGATGTTTATATACCGCCGGGAACGTATCGTTGACCCGATGCGGTGCGGTAAAAAAAGTTTCGCTCAGCACGGCAAAAAACTCCGCGGGATCTTCGGATGCGTAAGGATCAACGCCCGGATCGCCGCCTGCCTCCAGCGCGGCGCGAAACCAGTCGTAGGCGGCCTGAAAATCGCGCGACCATTCACGCACGTCCATGTCGGGATGCAGCGGCGGGAAGCCGTTGGCGTCGCCGTTGAGCACGTCCAGCTTGTGCGCGCATTCGTGGATGACGAGATCGTGATCGGCCGGCGCTTCGTCTTCGTCACGCATGGCTTCCCAGGACAACACCATCGGGCCGTGGGACAGCGACTGGCCGCAGAGATCCATGATCTCGCGATGCACGATGCCATGCTCGTCGGTGTATTCGTCGTGCACCCGGAAATCGCCGGGATAGATCACGATCGAATCCCAGCCGGCGTAATAATCGGGACCGAGGTTGAGTACCGGCAGGCAGGCATGCAGCGCGACGCGCGCCCGCATGGCGTTCGTCACGACCAGGCCCGCCGCACCAGAGAAAGATTTTTCGCGCAGCAGACGGTTGGCGAGCTCGCGCAGCCGTTGCCGATCCGATGCATTCAAGGATTGCGCATAGCGCGAAGTACGCAGGATGCGGGACCACAGAGCATCGGCGATTCCGTCGCACCGGGACCGCCGCAGGTGCAGCAGGCGTTTCAGACCGCCGGCGGCGCGGCCGGTGCGTCGGGGCGAGGATTTACGCGGGACGGTCACCGCTGAGCAGCTGAATCGCAAGTTTCTTGCCTTTCTCCACGGCCGGCTGATCGAGCGGGTTGATGCCGTAGAGCAGGCCGGCGTAGACCGTGACGCGCTGGTAAAGATCGATCAGCTGGCCGATGACATGCTCATCGAGCGCGGGCAGGCGCAGCGTCATGTTGGGATGGCCGGTTTCGGTAATCACCTGGCGTGTCGCCTGGAATTCGGCCTCGAGCACCTGGCTCATCTTTTTTCCCGCCAGATACGGAAATTGTTTCCGGCTTTCTTCCGGCAGCGGGATCGAAAAATCCCGTTCCCACGAATCCAGCGTAAGGAAAGTGAAGATCTTGTCGAGGCGCGATTCGAGATACATCTGCAACTGGCTGTGCTGGTCCACCGCGCCCATGGCGCGCACCGGCAGCGTGCCGGCGGGCGGTCGGCCCGGCCGGGCCTCCATCCGCTTGCCCAGCGACTCGGCCCACAGCTGCCGGTACCAGTCCCCCATCAGTTCCAGCGGATCGGCGTAGGGCATCATGATCGACACGCGTTTGTTCTTGTGCACGTCGAGCAGATAGAACAACGCGGCGATTTCCAGCGCCGGGTTGGCGTGGATATCCTCCGTGACGCAGCGCGCAGCGCTGTCCGCGGCGCCGGCGAGCAGGGTACGGACATCCACGCCGGCGGCGGCCAGCGGCAGCAGTCCCACGGCGGTGAGCACGGAGAAACGTCCGCCGACCATGGGCGGCACCGGCAGCGACGGAAGATTCTCGCGGCCGGCCAGTTCACGCAACCAGCCGTGCGCCGGGTCGGTGACGAGCCACTGGTGCGCGCGCGCCTTGTCCTTGCCGAGTTCTTTTTCGAGCCAGTCGCGCAGGATCAGGTACTGAATGGCGGTCTCGACGGTCCCGCCCGACTTGCTGATGCAGATGACCCCGGTTTTTTCGGCCTGTCGGTTTTGCAGGAGGGCGTGCAAACGATAGGAATCTATGTTTTCCAGAAAATGCAGCGTGGGGGCAGCTGGGTCCGGACGCACCGCCATCATGGCGTGATGCACCGCCTTGGCGCCGAGACTGGAGCCGCCGATGCCGATGACGATGACGTCTTCGAAACGGCGCAGCTGCGCCGCCATCGCCTCGATGGAAGCCAGCGAATCGGGCATGACGGCGTGCAGGTTGAGGCTGGCAAACTCCGCATCGATTCCGCCCCGTGACTTCTCTAGGACGGTCTGGTGGATGCGCCTGAGTTCCGGAGCCAGTTCGTCCAGTTCATTCGTGGTCACGCCTTCGGCGCCGACGCCGTCGCGGTAAAGACGAGCGGTATCGATTTGCAGCAGTTTCCGCGATGAGGCGTTTGGCGCGGAGGAATGACGAGGCGGGTTCACAGCAGATATTCCAGATTTATGTCGAAATTGCCGGACAGGAAAATGTTATCACTGTTTGCCTTCCCGGAACTTGGCCGCTTCGAGCGTGTTCAACAATAACGTGGCGACGGTCATGGGGCCGACGCCGCCGGGGACCGGCGTGATCCAGCCGGCGCGCCGCCGGGCGGCGTCGAATTCCACGTCGCCGGTCAGCTTGCCGTCCGGCAGCCGGTTGATGCCGACGTCGATCACGATGGCGCCGGGCTTGATCCATTCGCCCTTGACCATGCCGGGCTTTCCCACTGCGACCACGAGCACGTCGGCGCGCGCGACATGCGCCGGCAGGTTCTGCGTGAACCGGTGACAGATGGTGACGGTGCAGCCGCCGAGCAGCAGCTCGAGCGACATCGGCCGTCCCACGATATTGGATGCGCCGACCACCACCGCCTCCTTGCCTTCCAGCGACTCGCCGGTGGCCGCGAGCAGGCGCATGATGCCGTAGGGCGTGCACGGGCGCAGCCGCGGAATGCGTTGCGCCAGCCGCCCGATGTTATACGGATGAAATCCGTCCACGTCCTTGGCGGGACTGATGCGTTCGATGACCGTGGTCTGGTCGATCTGCTTCGGCAGCGGCAGCTGCACCAGAATGCCGTCCACCTCGGGGTGGTCGTTCATCTGGTCGATCAGGGACAGGAGCTTGTCCTGGGCGGTCTCGACCGGCAGGTCGTAGTCGAAGGAGCAGAAACCGGCCTCGCCGCAGGCCTCGCGCTTGTTGCGCACGTAAACCTCGGAGGCAGGGTCATGGCCGACCTTGAGCACCGCGAGGCCCGGCGGACGCCGGCCGTCGCGCAGACGCCGGCTCACCCGCTGTTTGATTTCGGCGCGCAGGTCTTGTGCGATTTTTTTTCCGTCGAGGAGGCGTGCGCTCATCTTTGATTATTGAGGCGGCATGATTCAACTTGAAAATTTCCGTGGAAATATTTTTTCCTATCGCTATTTAAGGCCATCATGCCGGGTCAATATCGGGTCCGGCGCGCCCAATGCGCGGACGAATCATCGCACGCGCCGCGGCAACGCGCCAAGCGCGGACCCGCATAAATGGCTTATAATCGTGCTTGAGCCAGATTGACGGTCCCGGGGGTGGTGCGTATAGTTCCGCCCTCGCGCCGCCCGGGCCGGTCGCACAGGGTCCCGGAGGTGGATGCGGTGACGCGGCGCCTGGCGTGATGTACCGATCGGGGTATAGCGCAGCCTGGTAGCGCACCTGCTTTGGGAGCAGGGTGTCGGGGGTTCAAATCCCTCTACCCCGACCATTTTGCCAATTGCGCGACGGGAGCGCTTGGGATGTAATGACGGGCGTTTCGCCGGCGCCCGTAGCTCAGTTGGATAGAGCACCAGCCTTCTAAGCTGGTGGTCGCAGGTTCGACTCCTGCCGGGCGCGCCAATTTTTCAGAGTAGAGCAGTCAAAGTCATCGCAGGTTATAATATCCGGCGACGTGATCATCCGTTTATGGTGAGCGTAGCTCAGCTGGTCAGAGTCCCGGATTGTGATTCCGGTTGTCGTGGGTTCGAATCCCATCGCTCACCCCAGTTTTTGACCCGGGCCGTTAGCTCAGTTGGTAGAGCAGCTGACTCTTAATCAGCGGGTCGTAGGTTCAACCCCTACACGGCCCACCATTTCCCCGGCTTGATATGGCTGAAGGCGCCTCGCTTCGCCGTATAACCTTCCAGCCGCTTTCCGTCTTCCGCACGCGGCCCATCCGGCATGAATCGCGCCGGATGGCGCTATACTGTGCAACGCATTTGCTGCGAATGTGGCGGAACTGGTAGACGCGCTGGATTTAGGTTCCAGTGGGGGAACCCGTGGGAGTTCGAGTCTCCCCATTCGCACCAGGTTTCCCTGCGCCGCAAATTCTTGGCCAGCCCGAGGCAAATTCGGTATGATCTTCCCGGTTGTTTCAAGCTTTATTTATTAGAACGAGGTTTTCCAATGCAAGTTTCAGTTGAAACCATCGGCACGCTGGGGCGTCGCCTGAAGGTGGCCGTGCCGGCGGATCAGGTGGAGAAAGAATTCAATACCCGGCTTCAGCGTTTGTCGAAGCAGGTGAAGCTGCCCGGTTTTCGTCCGGGCAAGGTGCCGCTCAAGATGGTCGAAGCGCAGTACGGCGGACGGCTGATGGATGAGATCGCCGGCGACTTGATTCAGACCACGATGCATGAAGCCATCGGCAGCCAGGGTTTGCGTCCGGCCGGCGACCCGCGCGTGCAACGCAAGGCCGTGGCTCGCGGCGAACAGCTCGAGTACACCGTGGAGTTCGAGATTTACCCGGAGGTCAAGCGCTTCGATCTGGCGGGGACCCGCATCGAACGGCCGGTGGTGACGGTGAGCGAGGCGGACGTGGACCGCACGCTGGAAACCATCCGCAAACAGCGCGCCGCCTGGAAGCCGATTGAACGTGAAGCGCGCCTGGGCGATCGCGTGACCATCGATTTCGTGGGGCGGCTGAACGGCAAGGAATTCGAAGGCGGCAAAGCCAATGCCTTGCCGGTGGTGCTCGGAAGCGGCACGTTGATCGAGAGCATGGAGCAGGGACTGCTGGGCGTGAAAGGCGGAGAGGCGCGTAGTATCACGGCGCGGTTCCCGGCGGACTACCGGCATGCTTTGCTGGCCGGGCAGGCGGCGGATTTTGACGTCAAGGTCAATGAAGTTGCCGAAGCGGTTTTACCCGAAGTGAACGAAGCCTTCGCCCGCGAGCTGGGTGTCGCTGACGGGAACGTCGAAAAACTCCGCGCTGACGTGAAAACGAATCTCGAACGCGAGGCGGCCAGCCGCGCCCGTGCCGTGGTGCGTACGCGGGTGCTCAAGTTGCTTCTTGAGACCAATCCAATCGAAGTCCCGCAGAGCCTGCTCGAGGCCGAGATTCAGCGCCTGAAGTCGGCCGATATTTCCAGCGGCCTGACGTTGACCGATGAAGATACCTATGGAAAACGTGCGCGCAGCCGCGTGGCGCTGGGGTTGATATTGGGTGAAATCATCCGCACCCGGGGACTTGTCCCGGATCCGTCGCGGGTTCGCGCCCGTCTCGAGGAAATGGCCGCGGATTACGAGTCGCCCCAGGAGTTTATCAAGTGGCACTATGAAAAACCGGAACGTCTGAGCGAGGTTGAGAGTCTGGTCATGGAGGAGAGGGTTGTGGAAGATCTTCTGGTTTCAGCCGAGGTGGCCGACAAATCCATGGCCTTCCAGGAATTATTGAAGGTGGATATTGTCGTTCAGTAGGAATACTCTAATTATCTATAATTGTAAGCCAGCCGATCTTGGCGTAACGAAGGAACCGATAATGACAGACAGTGGACAACGTGGCGCGGTAAATCCCCAGGCCCTGGGCCTGGTTCCCATGGTGATCGAGACCACCGGTCGCGGCGAGCGGGCTTACGACATTTATTCGCGCATGCTCAAGGAGCGCGTGGTATTCCTGGTCGGGCCGGTGGAAGACCACATGGCGAATCTGGTCGTGGCGCAGCTGCTGTTTCTCGAATCGGAAAACCCGGACAAGGACATACACCTTTATATCAATTCGCCGGGCGGGGCGGTCAACGCAGGTCTGGCGATTTACGACACCATGCAGTTCATCAAGCCGGACGTGAGCACGGTGTGCATCGGACAGGCGGCCAGCATGGGCGCACTGATTCTGACCGGCGGCGCCAAGGGCAAGCGTTTCGCGCTGCCGCACGCGCGCATGATGGTGCACCAGCCCATGGGCGGTTTTCAGGGCCAGGCGACGGATATCGACATCCATGCGCGGGAAATCCTGCGCGTGCGCGAACGCCTGAATCAGATCATGGTCAACCACACCGGCCGTACCATGGATCAGATCAAGGACGACACCGACCGCGACTATTTCATGGATGGAGAGGAAGCCAGGAGTTTCGGCCTGATTGACGCGGTCATCGAAAGGCGCGCCTAATGAGGATCGCCGAACGGACTTGCCTGGGATGGCAAGCCCTGGCTTTCAAGCGCAGCAGGACGCGAAGCGAAGAAAGCGTCGAGAAAAATAGGTGAACTTTCCGCAGGATATGCTATAGATTTAAGGTAGAATATTGGCAATGGTGTCCCAAAGCTTGCAAACGATGGCGGAAACCCGCATCCTTGCAGACATTACAAAGATCCTTAATCGATCATGAGGTTTAAGGATGGCTGACAACAACCACACAGGCAGGGGCGACGGAAAGGGCGAAAAGCTCCTGTACTGTTCTTTCTGCGGCAAAAGCCAGCACGAGGTGCGCAAGCTGATTGCCGGTCCGTCCGTGTTCGTCTGCGACGAATGCGTCGAGTTGTGCAACGACATCATCCGCGAGGAAGTCCAGGAAGAGAAAAACGCCGCCAGCGCCAAGAAAAAATTCCCGACCCCGCGCGAGATTCACCAGATACTCGACGAGTATGTGATCGGCCAGTCCGACGCCAAGAAGGTGTTGTCGGTCGCGGTTTACAACCATTACAAGCGCATCGAGCACGAAGGCAAGATCGGCGAGGTCGAGCTTTCCAAGAGCAATATCCTGCTGATCGGCCCGACCGGCTCCGGCAAGACGCTGCTGGCCGAGACGCTGGCGCGACTGCTCAACGTGCCGTTCACGATCGCCGACGCGACCACGCTGACCGAAGCGGGTTACGTCGGCGAGGACGTCGAGAACATCATCCAGAAGCTCCTTCAGAAGTGCGACTACGACGTCGAGAAGGCGCAGAAGGGCATCGTCTACATCGACGAGATCGACAAGATCTCGCGCAAGTCCGAAAACCCCTCGATCACCCGCGACGTGTCGGGCGAGGGCGTGCAGCAGGCGCTGCTCAAGCTCATCGAGGGCACCATCGCCTCGGTGCCGCCCCAAGGCGGCCGCAAGCATCCGCAGCAGGAATTCCTGCAGGTGGACACGCGCAACATCCTGTTCATCTGCGGTGGCGCGTTCTCCGGGCTCGAGAAGGTGATTCAGGGCCGCAGCGAAAGGGCCGGCATCGGCTTCCATGCGGAAATCCGCAGCAAGGCCAACGCCAGGAAAACGGGCGAGGTGTTGCGCATGGTCGAACCGGAAGACCTGATCAAATACGGACTGATTCCGGAATTCGTCGGCCGCCTGCCGGTCGTGGCGATCCTCGACGAGCTCGACGAGCGGGCGCTGATCCAGATTCTGACGGAACCCAAGAACGCCTTGGCCAAGCAGTACCAGAAGCTGCTCAAGCTGGAAGGGGTGGAGCTTGAAATTCGCGAGGACGCGCTGCTGGCGGTCGCCAAGCGTGCCATGGAGCGCAAGACCGGCGCACGCGGCCTGCGGTCCATTCTCGAGCGCGCCCTGCTCGACGTGATGTTCGACCTGCCATCCGCGGAAAACGTGAAGAAGGTCGTCATCGAATCGGGCGTGATTACCGATGGCACCAAGCCGATAGTGATTTACGCCGAGAACGACGAGCAGGACAAGCGACGGGCTTCAGTCAGCCAGTAAATGATCCGCTGGCAGCCGAATCAGGAACCCCGCCGCGAGCGGGGTTTCTTTTTTTCAGAGCCAGTGCAGTTTATACGGCCATGTGCACCTTTCGTCGTCGCTTCGGTCAAATCGGGGGTCGCCGGAAAAAATCTTTTTCAGATGATTGAAATCGGGTCATTTAGGCCCCAAACTTGAATCAACCCATCCACATTCACTGACACAGGAATTTCAGGCGGAAATGCAAGAAACCAAGCCCCCCGTGGTCGTTCCAGGATCGGAAGCGAACATGCCCGTGCTGCCGTTGCGCGATGTCGTGGTGTTTCCGCACATGGTCATTCCCCTGTTCGTGGGCCGGCGCAAATCGATTCGCGCGCTCGAACAGGCCATGGAATCCGGCAAGCAGATCATGCTGGCGGCGCAGAAGAGCGCCTCCGACGACGATCCGACGCCGGACAGCATACACGTCATCGGCACCATCGCCAGCATCCTGCAATTGCTGAAGCTGCCGGACGGCACCGTGAAGGTGCTGGTCGAAGGCGAGCGCCGCGCCGTGATCCAGAAGTATCTCGACACGGAAGATTATTTTTCCGCGCAGGTGGCGCTGCTCGAGGCCATGCCGCTCACCGACAAGGAGGGTGAGGCGCTGATGCGTTCCGTCCTCAACGAGTTCGACCAGTACGTCAAGCTCAACATGAAGATCCCGCCGGAGATTCTCACCTCGCTCGCGGGCATCGACGACCCGGGCCGGCTGGCGGACACCGTGGCCGCGCACCTCTCGCTCAAGATCGAGGACAAGCAGCAGATCCTCATGGTGCAGGACGTGCGCGAGCGCCTGGAAAAAATTCTCACCGTGCTCGAAAGCGAAATCGACCTGTTGCAGGTCGAGAAGCGCATCCGCGGCCGCGTCAAGCGCCAGATGGAGAAAAGCCAGCGCGAGTATTATCTCAACGAGCAGATGAAGGCGATCCAGAAGGAACTGGGCGAGCTCGAGGAAGGCCCGAACGAGGCCGAGGAACTGGCGAAGAAGATCGAGAAGGCGGGCATGAGCAAGGAAGCCCGCGAAAAAGCCGAGTCGGAACTGAAGAAGCTGAAAATGATGTCACCGATGTCGGCCGAGGCCACCGTCGTGCGCAACTACATCGACTGGCTGGTGAACGTGCCGTGGAAGAAGCGCAACAAGATCCAGAAGGATCTCTCCAAGGCCGAGGAAATCCTGGAGAAGGATCACTACGGCCTGGAAAAGGTCAAGGAGCGCATTCTCGAATATCTTGCCGTGCAGCAGCGGGTGAACAAACTCAAGGGGCCGATCCTGTGCCTGGTCGGACCGCCGGGCGTGGGCAAGACCTCGCTGGGGCAGTCGATCGCGCGCGCCACGAACCGCAAGTTCGTGCGCATGTCGCTGGGCGGCGTGCGTGACGAGGCCGAGATCCGCGGACATCGCCGCACTTATATCGGCTCGCTGCCGGGCAAGATCATCCAGAACCTGTCCAAGGTGAAGGTGCGCAATCCGCTGTTCATGCTCGACGAAGTGGACAAGATGGCCATGGATTTCCGCGGCGATCCGTCCTCGGCGCTGCTGGAAGTGCTCGATCCGGAGCAGAACCACGCGTTCAACGATCATTATCTCGAGGTCGATTACGACCTGTCGGACGTCATGTTCGTGGCCACGGCGAACACGCTGAATATTCCGCCGCCGCTGCTGGACCGCATGGAAGTGATCCGTCTCTCGGGTTACACCGAAGATGAGAAGGTGAACATCGCCATGCGTTATCTCGTTCCCAAGCAGCTCAAGAACAACGGGCTGAAGGAGAACGAACTGCACCTGTCCGAGGAAACCGTCCGCGACGTGATCCGTTATTACACGCGCGAGGCGGGCGTGCGCAACCTGGAGCGCGAGATCGCCAAGATCTGCCGCAAGGTCACCAAGGAACTCCTGCTCGGCAAGGACAAGAAGGAAAAGTCGGTCACCGTCACGCCGAAAAGCCTGGAGAAGTATCTCGGCGTGCAGCGTTTCCGCTACGGCACCGCCGAGCAAAGCAACCAGGTCGGCCAGGTCACCGGTCTGGCATGGACCGAGGTCGGCGGCGAACTGCTCACAATCGAAGCCGTCATCGTGCCCGGCAAGGGCAAGCTGACCATCACCGGCAAGCTCGGCGACGTCATGCAGGAATCCATCCAGGCGGCGATGAGCGTGGTGCGCGCCCGCGCCGCCAAGCTCGGCATCATGCCGGATTTCTACCAGAAGCATGATTTCCACCTGCACGTGCCGGAGGGCGCCACGCCGAAGGACGGCCCCAGCGCCGGCATCGCCATGTGCACGGCCATGGTTTCGGCCCTGACCAAAATCCCGGTGCGCGCCGAGGTCGCCATGACCGGCGAGATCACGCTGCGCGGCGAGGTGCTGCCGATCGGCGGGCTCAAGGAGAAACTGCTCGCGGCGCATCGCGGCAATCTCAAGGTGGTGCTGATACCGGAGGAGAACCGCAAGGACCTCGCCGATATCCCGAAGAACATCCGCGACAGTCTCGACATCCGTCCGGTGCGGTGGGTCGATCAGGTGCTGGAAGCGGCGCTTGAGCGCGTGCCCGAGCCGTTGGACGAATCGAAGCTGGCCGAAGCGGCCAAGCCGCCCGAGCCGCACGATACCGTCAACCCGATCACGACGCACTGATCGGAACGACGTTGCTTGCCCTCGTTCGAGGGCGGTGTTCCTTTTGTCCCCCTGCGCGCCACGCTCCGCTTCCGGCGGCGCGTGGCGCATTGTTTTTTCTTGACAAGAATTTCCCGCCTCTGTATATAACCTGCGTCGCGTCTGTGTTTTTTCACGACGCGTCGTTTCTGTTCCGGCAGCAATGTTGTTCGGGAATCCTGTTCACCACTTCTTCCAGCATGAGGACGCCAACGTGAATAAAACCGATCTGATAGACAAAGTTGCTGTAACCACCGAAATGAACAAAGCCTCCGCCACGCGCGCCGTGGAAGCCGTGCTCGAGATCATCGCGGGCACCCTGCGCGAGGGTAATACCGTCACGCTCTCGGGTTTCGGTACCTTCTCGGTCAGTAACCGGTCGGCGCGCACCGGACGCAACCCGCGCACCGGCGAGCTGATCACGATCCCGGCCTCCAAGGCGCCCAAATTCAAGTCTGGCAAAGGCCTGAAGGATGCCTTAAACTAGCCGGCCTTTTGGGGGAGGGTCTCTTTCGCCTCCGGGTGCTTAGCTCAGTTGGTAGAGCGTCGCCCTTACAAGGCGAATGTCGGGGGTTCGAGCCCCTCAGCACCCACCAAAGACCGGGAGCGGTAGTTCAGTCGGTTAGAATACCGGCCTGTCACGCCGGGGGTCGCGGGTTCGAGTCCCGTCCGCTCCGCCACTAAAACGCGCAGGGCGAGGAGTAATCCTCGCCCTTTGTTTTTTTGATTCGGAACGAATTCAGGGAATTGATGTGCCCGCCAACCCTCTGTAGAGTAGCCGCCCAATGCTTTCCACGATTCGCGACAAAACCCAGGGCATCTTCGCCACCTTCATTCTGATCCTCGTCGTCGTTCCGTTCGCGCTGTGGGGGATCAATTCCTATTTCGACAGCGGTTCCAAGATCAACGTCGCCAGGGCCGGTGACATCGACATCAGCCAGATAAAATACCGGCGCGAGATGGACCGGCTGCGCGGGCGCGTGGAACCGGCGGTGCTCGACAATCCCCAGTTCAAGCAGCGGGTGCTCGACAGTCTGATCGACGAGGCCTTGCTCGCGCATGACGCCGAGAAGCAGGGTTATCGCATCAGCGACGCGCGGTTGGCGCAGACCATCCGCACGCTGCCGTATTTCCAGCGCGAAGGAAAATTCGATTCCACGCTGTACGAAGCCACGTTGCGTCGCGAGGGCATGAATCCGCGTGACTTCGAGGCCCGGGTCCGCGAACAGGGTCTCATGGTCCAGGTTCAGGCCGGACTGACCGAGAGCATCTTGGTAACGTCGAGCGACGCGGCGGAACTGGCGCGGTTGCTGTCGCAGCAGCGTGAAACCGCTTATGTCGTATTGAGCCCGGAGACGTTCATGCCCAAAACGTCCGTCACCGGGCCGGAGATCGAACAATATTATTCATCGCATACCGAGCTTTTCCAGATACCCGAACAGGTCCGGGTCGAGTATCTGCGCTTCTCCGCCGCGGATCTGAACACGGGCGGCCAGCCGACCGAGGAAGAGCTTAAAAAGGCCTATTCCGACGAAGCGGCGCGTTATGTCGTGCCCGAAAAGCGCCGCGCCAGTCACATCCTGATTGCGCTTTCGGCCCGGGCGACGGACGACCAGACCAGGCAGGCGCTGGCAAAAATCGAGGAAGTCGCCAAACAGGCGCGCGCCGGAACCGACTTTGCGACGCTGGCCAGAAAATATTCCGCCGACAGCGCGACAGCCGGTCAGGGCGGCGATCTCGGTGAAGTGCGGCGCGGCGGAGCCCTGCCGAAGGAGATCGAAGCCGCCGTCTATTCACTCAAGTCGGGTGAAATCAGCCAGCCGATTCGCAGCACCTACGGCTACCATCTGGTCAAGCTGACCGGACTGGTGGCGGAGAAACGCAAGCCGTTTGCGGACGTGCGCAAGGAACTGGTCGAGCTCGTGCGCCGGCGCAAGGGCGAGGAAAAGTATTTCGAGTTGTCGGAGAAATTCCGCAACCTGGTTTACGAGCAACCTGACAGTCTCGCGCCGGCGGCCAAGGCGCTGGGGCTCACGATACAGAAAAGCGACTGGTTCACGCGCGCCGGCGGTTCCGGTATCGCCGCCAACCCGAAGGTGGCGCAGGCCGCGTTCGAGCCGGATGTGCTGGCGCAGGTTCGCAACAGCGACGCCATCGAAATCAGCGGCGATGCCCTGGCGGCCATCCGCGTCACCGACAAGAAGCCGGCGGGACGCAAACCGCTCGCGGAGGTGCGCACCGAAATCGAGCGCGTCCTGAAGCAGGAACAGGCCAAACAGGACGCCATCAGGCTGGCGGAGGAATGGTTGCGCGAGTTGCGCGCCGGCGAGTCGCTCGAATCGCTCGCCAGAAAACGCGGATTCAAATATCAGCCGCCGAAAGACGTGTCACGCCTGGCGCCGGGAAGCGTCGACGCGCGTGTCGCCGAGGCCGTGTTCCGGATGCCGCGGCCGGAGGGCGGGAAACCGGTGTATGACATGGTGGATTTGGGCGCCCAAGGCTATGCCGTGCTGGCGCTGCGGCAAGTGCGTGACACGTCCGGCAAGCCGGACAACGCCGCGCTGGAGAAAGCCCGCTCGCTGTTGAACACACGTCGCGGGCCGGATTACTATGCCAATTATCGTGCGGGCCTGAAACAGAAGACCAAGATCAAGATTTTCCCGGACCAGCTCTAGGCCGTTTTATTCCAGCAGCTTTCCGTAGTTGAGACCGATGGCGACGGTGTTGAATCCGCCGTCCACGTAGGTGATTTCGCCGGTCACGCCGGAGGCGAGATCGGAGCACAGGAAAGCGCCCACGTTGCCCACTTCGTCGATCGTCACGCCGCGTCCCAGCGGCGCCATCTTGTCGTTGTAGTCGAGCAGCTTTTTGAAGTCGGTGATGCCCGCGGCCGCGAGCGTGCGGATCGGTCCGGCGGAAATGGCGTTGACGCGGATGCCCTCGGGCCCCAGCGCCTGCGCCAGATAACGTACGTTGGCTTCGAGACTCGCCTTGGCCAGTCCCATGATGTTGTAGTTGGGCACCGAACGTTCGGCGCCGATGTAGGACAGCGTCAGCATCGCGCCCTGGCGACCCTGCATCATGGCCTTGCCGGCCTTGGCCAGCGCCGTCAGGCTGTAGGAACTGATCTCGTGCGCGATGCGGAAGCCCTCGCGCGTCGTGACTTCCGCGAAGTTGCCGGACAGCTGCTCGCGCAACGCATACGCGACCGAATGGACGATGATGTCGAGCCCGTCCCAGTAGTCGTCGAGGTGCGAGAACACCGCCTCGATCTGTTCGTCGCTGGAGACGTCGCAGGGAATCAGGATGTCGGACTTGGTCTGGGCCGCGAGTTTCTCGACCCGTTCCTTGAGCTTGTCGTTCTGGTAGGTGTAGGCCAGCTCGGCGCCTTCCCGGTGCATGGCCTTGGCGATTCCCCAGGCGATCGACCGGTCCCCGGCCACGCCCACGATCAGCGCCCGCTTGCCTGCCAGAAATCCCATAAAACAGTCTCCACCAGTTATTCGTATTGAGAGCCGACGCCCATTGTTTTCACCGGGCGTCCGGGATGAAATCAGGCGCTACAGTAACGAAAATCCGCGCTCGCGGGAAGAGGGACGAACGAACGGAATTTGATATATTGGCGCCATAACCGGCAAGACGGAACACAGGAGAACGGACTCAGGCAGCATGAATTGCCCCGGCGCGACGCGGACTGTCTTGTTGACGGTTTTGATCCTTTTCTCCGCCGCCGCGGCGGCTTCCTGGAACAATCCCTATCCGGACGCGGACGCGGAGAAGAACATTCTCTATTCGGCGTTTCGGGAGCGCCCGAAAACCTTCGACCCGGCGCGCGCCTACAGCTCCAACGAATACCAGTTCATCGCCCAGATTTACGAGCCGCCGTTTCAGTATCATTACCTCAAGCGGCCGTACACGCTGGTGCCGCTCACCGCCAGCGCCGTTCCCGCGCCCATCTATCTCGACAAGCAGGGACGCCGTTTGCCGCACAACGCGCCGGTCGCGCGGATCGCCTACAGCGTGTATGAAATCCACATCCGTCCGGGGATTTATTTCCAGCCGCATCCGGCGTTCGCGCGCGACGCTGACGGGAAGTTGCAGTATCACGCGCTCGGCTCCAGCGACCTGACAAACATCAACGCCATCGGTGACTTTCCGCAGACCGGCACGCGCGAGCTGACCGCCGCCGACTACGTTTACCAGATCAAGCGTCTGGCGCATCCCAAACTGCATTCGCCGATCCAGAGCCTCATGAACGATTACATCGTGGGACTGCGCGAATATGCCGACACGCTCAAGAAGGCCTACGACACCATCGCCGGCGGCCGCGAAGAGGGCGTTTATCTCGATCTCGCGCAATATCCGCTCGCCGGCGTCGAGGAAGTTGATCGTTACACCTATCGCGTGAAGATCAAGGGCAAGTATCCGCAGTTTCTCTACTGGATGGCGATGCCGTTTTTTGCGCCGATGGCGCCCGAGGCCGATCACTTCTTCTCGCAGCCGGGCATGGCGGAAAAAAATCTCACGCTCGACTGGTACCCGGTCGGCAGCGGCGCGTACATGCTGACGATCAACAATCCCAACCGCCAGATGGTGCTGGAGCGCAATCCGAACTATCACGAGGAACTTTATCCCGCCGAGGGCGAACCCGGCGATGCGCCGGCCGGGCTGCTGGCCGACGCCGGCAAGCCCCTGCCCTTCATCGACAAGGTGGTGTTCAGCCTCGAAAAGGAAAGCATTCCGTACTGGAACAAATTTCTCCAGGGATACTACGACCGTTCCGCGGTGCTGGCCGAGAGTTTCGATCAGGCGATCCGCTTCACCGGCGAGGGCGATACCGAGGTGAGCGACGCCATGAAACAGAAGGGCATACAGCTGCTGACCAGCGTGCAGACCTCGACTTATTATCTTGGTTTCAACATGCTCGATCCGCTGGTGGGCGGATACACGGAACGCGCCCGCAAGCTGCGCCAGGCGATTTCCATCGCCATCGACTTCGAGGAGCAGATTTCCATTTTCGACAACGGCCGCGGCATCGCCGCGCAGGGCCCGCTGGCGCCGGGCATCTTCGGTTTCCGCGACGGCCGGGCGGGGGTCAATCCGTACGTATACGACTGGGTGGACGGCAAGCCGCAACGCAAGCCGGTTGAATACGCGCGCCGGCTGCTGGCCGAGGCCGGTTATCCGGGCGGCGTCGATCCCGCCACCGGCCGGCCGCTCATGATCAATTTCGAGACGCCGGCGACCGGCCCCGAGCGCAAGGCGCAGCTCGACTGGATGCGCAAACAGTTGCAGAAGCTCGACATCCAACTGGTGATACGCGCCACCGACTACAACCGTTTCCAGGAAAAGATGCGCAAGGGCGACGCGCAGCTCTACGACTGGGGCTGGAACGCGGATTATCCCGATCCGGAGAATTTCCTGTTCCTGCTCTACGGACCGAACAAGAAGGTCGGCCACGACGGCGAAAACGCGTCGAACTACGACAACCCGGAATTCAACCGCCTGTTCGAGCGCATGAAGAACATGGACAACACGCCGGAGCGCCAGGCCATCATCGACCAGATGGTCGACATCGCGCGCCGCGACGCGCCCTGGGTCTGGGGCGTGCATCCCAAGCAGTTCATCCTGCAGCACGACTGGCTGTTCAACACCAAGCCCGGGCAGATGGCGAACAACACCCTCAAGTACGCCAGGCTCGATCCGAAGAAGCGCGCGGTGCAGCGCGCGGCGTGGAACCGTCCGGTGGTCTGGCCGCTCGCCGTGGCGCTGGCGGTGTTCGTGGCCGGCGCGGCGCCGGCCGTCGTGAACTACCGCCGACGTGAGACAGGCAGACGCTGATGATTGCTTACATCATCCGCCGCCTGCTGTACGCGATTCCGATCCTGATCGGCGTGAACCTGCTTACCTTCGCGCTGTTCTTTTTCGTCAACAGCCCCGACGACATGGCGCGCGTGCACCTCGGCGGCAAGCGCGTCACGCCCGAGGCGATCGAAAAATGGAAGCAAGACCGCGGCTACGACAAGCCGCTGCTGTACAACCCCGCCGGCGCCGGCGCGGGGAAGCTCACCGACACCATCTTTTACAGGCATTCGCTGCGACTGTTCGTGCTCGAATTCGGCCGCTCCGACAACGGCCGCAACATCGGTTACGACATCCGCCAGCGCATGTGGCCGAGTCTGGCGATCGCGCTGCCGATTTTCATCGTCGGCATCCTGGCGCACATCACTTTCGCCATGCTACTTGCGTTTTTCCGAGGAAGTTATCTCGACACGGCGGGCGTGGTGCTGTGCGTCGTCATGATGTCGGTTTCCACGTTGTTTTACGTCATCGGCGGGCAATACCTGGTCAGCATGCTGCTGCGGCTGGTGCCGGTTTCGGGTTATGACGTCGGCGTGGATGCGGTCAAGTTCCTGGCGCTGCCGGTATTGGTCGGCGTGGTCAGCGGCATCGGCGCGAGCACGCGCCTGTACCGCACGCTGTTTCTCGAGGAAATCGGCAAGGATTATGTGCGCACCGCGCGCGCCAAGGGCCTGTCGGAATTGCGCGTGCTGTTTCGCCACGTGCTCAAGAACGCCATGATTCCGATCCTGACCGGGGTGGTGGTGGTGATCCCGCTGCTGTTCACCGGCAGCCTGATCATGGAGTCGTTCTTCGGGATTCCCGGCCTCGGCAGTTACACCATCGACGCCATCAACTCGCAGGATTTCGCCATCGTGCGCGCCATGGTGTTCCTCGGCTCGGTGTTGTACATCCTGGGACTGATCCTGACCGACATTACTTATACTCTGGTCGATCCGCGCGTGAGGCTGAGCTGACGCCATGCCCTTTCAACTTGAATTTCTTTGGACCGATATCCTGATCTACCTGCTGCTCGCGTCGACGCTGGCGTTCACGTTTTATACCCTGCGTCATGAACACCTGCGCGTGCCGTGGCGGCAGGTCGCGCGCCGGCCCATGGCCATGGCATCCCTGGTTGTGTTGGCGGTCTACGTGGTCGTGGGACTCATGGACTCGGTGCATTACCGGCCGCTGCTTGAAATCCGGAATCAGGCCGAGCGGGTCTACTCGAACGAGGTGCTGAGCCTGCTCGACAAACTGACGACAACCTTGCGCACGCGGGTGGAGAAAACCTATTCCGCGCCGTTCGCGGTGCAGGCGTACAGCAAGGAAACCGTGGAATATCCCGACGGCCGCCATGCGCGTGAGTATCCGCGCTTGACGTACGGCGGCGCGCATCTGCGGAATCCGCAGGATCGCGCGACCGACATCGCGCGGCGGACAGGATTCGCCGCGCTGACGGGGATCGGGTTGTGGCTGGTGTCGGTCGCGGGTTTTCTGTGGTGGTGGCGCGGAAGCGCGGAATCCTGGAACGGAGCGGCGCGGCGTTTGTGGCGCGGTGAGAGCCAAATACCATGGCGCGCGATCTGGGTGACGATTGGCGTCGTGATCGTGCTCGCGGCAAATGCCGCAAGCCTCTCGCCGCTCTATCATATTTTCGGCACCGATCAGGTGGGCCAGGACGTCTTTTACAAATCTTTGAAAAGCATCCGCACCGGTCTCGTGA
This sequence comes from Candidatus Muproteobacteria bacterium, assembly GCA_027449605.1. Taxonomy (GTDB): domain Bacteria; phylum Pseudomonadota; class Gammaproteobacteria; order Acidiferrobacterales; family Sulfurifustaceae; genus Sulfuricaulis. The sequence continues at coordinate 51,916 of DAIDLH010000098.1, forward strand.
TCGGCACGCTCACCACGCTGGTGATGCTGCCATTTGCCGCCGTGTTCGGCATCATGGCCGGTTATTTCCGCGGCTGGGTGGATGACGTCATCCAGTACACCTACACGACGCTCAGTTCGATTCCCGGCGTGCTGCTGATCGCCGCCGCGATCCTGAGTCTGCAAGTTTACGTGGGCAATCATCCCGAATCGTTCCACAGCGCGACCGAACGGGCCGACATCCGGCTGCTGTTCCTGTGCCTGATTCTCGGCGTGACCAGCTGGACCAGCCTGTGCCGGCTGCTGCGCGGCGAGACGCTCAAGCTGCGCGAGGTGGACTATATCCAGGCCGCGCGCGCCCTGGGTTCAAGTCACGTCTCGGTCATGGCGCGCCATGTTCTGCCCAATGTCATGCACATCATTCTCATCACCGTGGTGCTGGATTTCAGCGGACTGGTGCTGGCCGAGGCGGTGCTGTCCTACGTCGGCGTGGGCGTGGACCCGACCATGGACAGCTGGGGCAACATGATCAACAGTGCGCGGCTGGAAATGGCGCGCGAGCCGGTGGTGTGGTGGAGCCTGGCGTCGGCGTTCGTGTTCATGTTCGGTTTGGTGCTGGCGGCCAATCTGTTCTCCGACGCGGTGCGGGATGCGTTCGATCCGAGGTTGCGGAAGTGATGTTCAGGCAACGTGGCCATAATGTCGTCACCCCGGCGAAAACCGGGGTCCGGGTTTTAAAGGGTATCGCGCGCCTTGCGCGCGATTTCAAAACCTACTTGTGGGTGGCTGACCCGTGGAGATTATATGTGCGTGCGCTCCGCGCACGATTTGAAAAGCTATGTGCGGGTGGCTCCGCCCCTGCACCCTGGGCCCATT
>DAIDLH010000099.1 GCA_027449605.1 Candidatus Muproteobacteria bacterium
GCGACCGGCACGTCCTTCCGGAATGTGTTCCTCGGGAAAGTGTTCCCGGATCCGTTCCCAGTGCTCGTCGCGCATGCGCAGCATGAACACGATTATAGAGGTACATGTTCATGCTGTTAATGATTTTGAGATAGGTTCTAGGCAGACGAGGCCATCGATCCCTGGCTGTCAAACCAAACTTTCTGAGGCAAACCATCAATGTCAAATACTACCACTGAGGTCGAAGAGAAGACCAACAACGGGCATCGCGAGGGGCCGAAATACTTCGTGAATATCGAAGGGACTGAGCACCCTTGGCCCAAGGGCACGATCACTACCGAAGAGATTGCCGCGCTCGGCGGGTGGGACCTGTCGCAGGGTGTGATCGAGATCGACAAGGACAACAACGAGCACACGCTCCGTACCGGACAGGTCATCGAACTCAAGCCTGGGCATGGTTTCTCGAAGAAGGTGCGCTGGAAGCGTGGCGACAACGCCTTCGAGGCTCGCATTGAGCAGGAACTCGCGCTGCTCCGTACGCGGTTTCGTGACGTTGAGTATGTTGCTGCCGGGCACTGGGTACGCGTGAAGAATTACCGCGTCCTGCCGGATGGTTGGTCATCGGGCGTCACGGATGTGGTCTTTCAGATTCCCATCGGCTATCCCGGCACGCAGCCTTATGGCATCTACGCGCCCGCAGGCATGCGATACCTCGGCAACATGCCCACCAACTATCAAGAGCCAGCTGCCAACCAGCCACCGTTCGGTGGTACGTGGGGCATTTTCTCTTGGGCGCCGGGTGACGGACAGTGGCGACCGACTGCGAATGTCGCCGCCGGCACGAACCTTCTCAATTTCGTTCTGGGTTTCAACGACCGCTTCCGCGAGGGTGCCTGATGGCTGACATTCTGCTTGAACTGCCTTCCGCGGTGTACCGAGACCTGCAGAAACACCTGCTGCCGCCGCACTCAAAGATCGAGCAAGCGGCCTTTGTGTACGCCCGAGCGGAAACATCTGCCGGAAACGGTACTGTATTCCGGTTCCTCGACTGGTTGCCACTTAAAGCCGACAACTTCGCTGCGCAGCATGAGGTCTATCTTGAGTTGCGCGATGAGATGCGTGGGTCACTCATCAAGCGTGCGCACGATCTAAACGCCTCGCTCGTCGAATTTCATTCTCACCCGGGACCCTACCCCGCGCAGTTCTCGCCGAGCGATCTCGCCGGCTTCCGCGAATTTGTCCCACATGTGTGGTGGCGGCTTCGCGGCAAACCGTACGCTGCCGTTGTTGTTGCGCCCTCGGGATTCGATGCGCTCGCATGGCTTGCCTCTCCGCAAGAACCGGCGGCGCTGACCAGCATCGTGGTCGATAGTGAGGGCCTGGCACCGACTGGCCTGACGTTGCGCAATATCAAGAAGGAGAAACCGTTCAATGGATCGTACTGATCGAAATGTCCGTTTCTTCGGCAAGGACGGCCAAGACCGACTGCGCGCCGCCAAGGTAACAATTGTCGGTGCTGGCGGTCTCGGTAGCCATGTTTGCCAACAACTTGCCTATCTTGGTGTGGGAGAGATTCGGCCCATCGACTACGAAGAACTCGACATCACCAACCTTAACCGCTACGTGACCGCGTATGCCGACGATCCGGCACCAGGAAGCAGAAAGGTTGACCTGTGCGAGCGGCTGATTCAGCGCATTGACCCGACCATTGAGGTCCGAAAGGTCCACGCACCCCTGCGAAGCGCTGAAGCGTTTGAGGCCATCCAGACGGCGGACTACGTTTTCGGTTGCCTCGACAACGAAGGGTCACGGCTGGTCCTCACCGAGCTCTGCTCGGCCTACACCCGCCCGTACTTTGATTTGGCGACAGAGATAATCCCGGGTGATGAACCAATCTATGGCGGCCGAGTGTGTGTAGCCTGGGACGGAAACGGTTGCCTAGTTTGCCTCGACGAGATCGATCTCCACGAAGCACAACATGATCTGGCAAACTCGGCGGCTAGGCGTGACGTACGCGCGATCTACGGCGTGGTCGCGGAGGATCTAGACAGTAAGGGACCGTCAGTCGTTTCGATTAACGGCGTGATCGCATCACTCGGAGTGACGGAATTCATGCTGATGGTAACTGGTGTTCGAGAGCCACGCCGGCTGCTGACATACCGTGGACACCTTGGGATTGTTGCAGCCAACACCGATAATCCGGTCCCTGACTGCTACTACTGCCGTGGCGTTCGTGGGTGCGAGGCAACTGCCGGGACTGAGCGCTTCATTATCGATCAATAATCAGTTGAAGGGAAAGACGGTATCGGCGTTGACGTGCTCGCTACAATGGCAACTGACATCTGATCGGAGAACGCAATCCACAGCCATGGAAGTGCGAGCGCGATCAGCGCGACGAGCCAGAACACCAAGAGGCGCTGGTGAGCAAACAGCTCACGGTTTTTGAAGAAGGCTGGCAGTCGGTTCATGCGTTTGTTTTCGCTTCTCTCTATTCCCGTACACGAGAAATCGTGTCACTTTGCGGCTCATGGTAAATGCCGGCGCAGCTCCGCGTCCAGATCACCGCCGGACGCCGCGATGCTCACGTCCGGGACGACCTCGCCCGGTGCGAGGCGCACCTGCACGGTTACATCGAGATCGAACACACCTGTGGCCGGCCAGTTGCGCAGCGCGCTCGGGCTCGCATAGGTGAGCGTGACAATCTCGCGCTCCGTTCCGGTTGCTGTGATCGTCGGCGGCGCGGGTGGAACGCGAGCGCGCAATCGGCCGATGAGGTAGACCTGCCCTACTCGTTCGAGCGGTGTAAGCGCCGCAAGCAGTGCCTCGGTAGTCGTGGCCTTGGCCTTGAGTGTGCGGACGGTGGTCTGCTCGTCGTCGCCTCGCACCAGCACCGCGCGCTCAGCGTACCAGTCGCACGTACCTTCGCGGCAGACTGTCACAGGACCGGCCGGCGTCTCGAGGATCAGTCCACCGTTCTGCCATGGTCCGATCACACGGTACTTTCCCTGCACGGGTTTGAAGGCGCGGTTGTCCTGGCCGGCGACATCGAGCCACCAGTCGGCCTCGGACTTGTGGGCGTCGTAGTGGGTGCGCGCGTCGGTGAACCAGCCCAGCATGTCGCGCACCGTTCCGAGCGGCCCGGCGCCATGTTGGGCGACGGCCGCGACCGGGATGGTGAGCGCCGCAATGACGATCACGAACCACAGTTCGCCCAGGCTCATCGGCGGCATGCGGTACTTCTCGTTGCCCGGCAGCACGCAACGCACGCGCGACGGCCACAGCCACGCCACACCGGCAGGTGTTATCATGTCTGCGATTGGATGCGAGGCGAAGCCTGCGATCAAGGCAAGACGGTAACCGTCCGGCAGCGGCCAGGTCACGAGCACCAGAAGCACAGTAGCGAGCAGCGAGTGCGTCGTGGTGCGGTGACCGACCCAGTACTCGACGGGACCGGAGATCCAGGGGAACCAGCGCCCCACCATGCCGTCGCGCTTGTCGAGATCGGGTAGTAGCGCAGCCGCGGCGGCAACCAGCGCCTCGCCCAGGTGCGGCTTGTGACCCGCGACTGCCGCTGCAAAGAAGTAAGCAAACTGGCCGACCACGATGTGGGACGGGGCGATCATTTGAGCCTGAACATCAATAGCCGGATGCCGATGAACAGCGCGATGCCGATGCCGGAAAGGATATACAGCTCGTTGCTGTTGGTGCCGCTCGCGATATAACGGCCCGCGACCACGGCCATGAGCCCAAGTACGAGCGTCGGCGTCATGTCGAGGTAGCGCACGCCGGCCTTGTGCGTGAAGGCGCGCACCGTGGCGCGCGTGACTTCGGACTCCGCGGTTGCCGCTTCCAACATGCCGCGGATCGCGGCTGGGACACCGCCTGAGTCCTGCTCGACCGCCCGCAGAAACGCCTCACGCACGCGGTCACTCTCAAAGCGCACCGGTCGGGTCGCGAGCCACTGCTCGGCAATGGCGCGGCACTGGGCCGCAGGCAGGGGCTTGAGTTCCACCCGCTCACGGAAACGCCACAGAAGGCGATCAATCCGCACGCGTCGGTTGGTGTCGTCCATCGCCGCGGCGACCTGCGTTTGTTCAAGCAGCAGCGCAAAGAACTCGGCCTGGGTCGGTGCCACCTCAAGCGACTCGATGAAGACGAGCGCGCCCTTGCCGGCGAGCGAGCGCGCGACCAGCTCTATGCTTTCGCGCACCGGCAAACGGCCAAGCGTGCGGCCGATCCACTCCCAGCGCACCTGACCCATGCGCCGAGCGCGCAACCGATGGCGCTGCGGCACCAGCGACTCGGGAACGGTGAGCCCCAGCCGTTCGTGCACTTGGCGCGCAAGGTCGTAGGCAATAGCTTTGACGTTGCCCTCCGGCACCCACAGGCAGACACGCTCGGAACTGAGCCGCGCGTGCAACTCGCGCAGAAACGCGCTCTTGCCAATACCGGCACGGCCGGTCACGAGCAGGTTGTTGCCCTTGGCAAGCGCGGCTCCCGCGAGCTTCATCTCGTGATCGCGACCAACAAATCCCGTAATCTCAACCACTCCTCGCCTCCGAATCGCCTGGCTGTTGTCTCGATCGCCGTATCAAGGTTCGCGCGCAGTTGCCGGTAGGCGTGTTCCGCACGCTTCCAGGCCTCAGCCTCGGGCCAGAGCTTGTCCTGTTCCGCCCTGCCCTCCTTTACCGCTTGTTTCCAGTACGCGGCACGGTCGCGGTGCAGGCGGCGCAGGTCGTCGGCCTCGGTGACCTTGCCGGCGAGTTCCTTGAGCATGCGCACGTCGACGAGGAAGGCTGTGAGCACCGCGTCGCGTTGCCGCGCGGTTTCGGCCTGCGCCTGGGCAAGCTTCAGTTCCGGCGAGCGGTCGAAGAGCGGGATACGCACGCTGATGCCGGCGTTCGGACCAGCTGCGCCGCCATACTCGGTACCGCGCTCGGTCCAGCCCAGCATGGCTGCGCTGGACCAGCTTCGCTGGCGCGCGGTCTCGGCGACGCTCGCCTCCTGGGTAACGAGCACTGAGTGGGATTGCAGAACGAGGGCAATGGCGTCGTCGAGTGCGCTACTCAGTGCCGGGAGTGACCACAGGAGCGCGACGACGCCGGCGGCGAGGCGGTTCAGGTGAACAGGTCTCCCTGGGCGGGACGGATGGTGACGAGCACCAGGTCCTGCTGGAGCTGCAGGAGGTCGCGCACCTTGGCGATGGTCGGGTCATCGATCCCTTCGCCTTCGAGTACGATCTGGAGTTTGCCCTCGTCCGTGGTTGTGATGCGGCGCACGTGCGCGGCCAGGTCCTCGACGTTGAAGACCGGGCGCGATTTCTCAACCGGTGCCGGCGCGCGGTTGAGCGTGGCGACGACACTGGTCTTCGCAGCTTCAGGCGGCTTGGTCATGGCTGGCTCCGTGTGGGGTTGGGGTTGAAGCGGCAAGCGCCGGCCCGCGGTGCGGTCCTGCCGTCAGGTAATGCTCGATCATGCTGCGCGCACTCTCCCAGCCGTGGCAGACCTCGGCCGCGTAGCCATGGCGGCGCAGCGCCCGAATCCAGCCGATCTGTTCGGACGTGGTCTTGCCGCGCTCGGTCTTGAGCTCGATGTAGAGCCCGTGCGCGCCGTTGCGCGCCACCGGCAGGCACACGTCCGGCACACCGCGCTTCACACCTTCGGCCTTGAGGCGCGCGCCCGTGGCCTTGTGACGGTGACCGCCGTTCGGCACCGCGTACAGCAGCGCAAGCTCTGGAAGGCGCGCACGCGCGAACTCCGCCCAGCGGAACAATGCCGCCTGCTCGGCGTGTTCGCTAACGCACATTGGGCCGCGCCGCACGCCGGTCAAATGCGGGCGCCGGGTTATGCGGCGAAGCGGTGCGATGTGGGTTTCGTTCTGCACTCAGTACCTCGGCCGCATCTTCTCGCGCAGCGCCTGCACGAACGACAGCACCTTGGCGCGGTCGATCTCGCGCGGCGGCTCGATCTTGCGGTGCTTGAACTCGTCCTTGCGCACCTCGGCGCTCACCGCCTCGCGCAGCTTCGCGGCCATCGGGAAGCGTTCGTCGGTGCCGACCACCGACTTCACCGCGCGCAGAAACGCCGCGTCCGGGAAGTTCTGCAACTGGTCCCAGTACACGCCGGCCCGCTCGACCGACAGCTCAACCGCGTAGGCGGCGGCGAGGTAGGCCATTCCCTGCTGGAAGGTCTGCTTTTCCATCGTTGGCTCCGAACAACGTTTGCAATGCGGCGACGCTGGAGGCGATGCGCCCCTTCTCGCCGCGGGTTTGTGGCAACGGCACGACGTCCACATGCTCCTCGTCTTCCCAGCCCCGCGCGCGCAACCAGCTCGCGGGGTACGGGATGAACTGCCCTTCGTCCTTGCGCCACTGTACGGACTCGCGGGCGCGCTCGACGGCTGCGAGGATGGCAGCAACAAGCTCCTCGCTCGGCTTGAGCGCACGCCAAGCCTTCAACGCATCGCCCTTATTGCGCTTCTTGGGGTACGCGGACCAGAAGCTTTCGAACGAAACGGCCAGGGCCTTGGCGCTGGGTATCACGTGCTCGCCTCCTTGCCCGGATTCACTCGCCCGGTACTCACCCACCTCCGGCTCTGCACAGGAGAGTGGTTTGTTCTCTGGTATGTTCATGGTCTGTTCTATGCCCCTTACCGTTTCGGTAACCGTTTTAGTTACCGAATCAGTAACCGTTTTGGTTACCGGTTTGGTAACCGTTACCGAATCGGTAACGATTACTGATTCGGTCACCGTTTCCGGCATGCCCAGCCGGTAACGGCATGCCTGTGAACGCCCGCCTCGGCCCTCCTTCGCAACCCACCCGAGCGCCACGAGGCGCGAGGTCGCCACCGAGATGCGCGCCTCCGGCAGGCCAGTCAGCGCCGCGAGCAGCCCGCGGGACGGCCAGCAGCGGCCGTCCTGGTCCTTGAAGGCGTGCAGCGCGATCAGCACCCGCAGATCCCGCGGCGTGAGCCTCGTGTCCCTCAGCGCCTCGATCGGGAGGATGCTGAAGCGCGGGCCGGCCACGCTCAGGCCGCCTTGTCACGGGTCTCATCCAGCAGCTTCCCGGGCGGGACCTTCAGCACCTTGGCCATGCGCAGCAAAAGCGGCACGGTGAGTGCGGTCTTGCCCGCCTCGATGCGGCTGATTTCCGACTGGTCCCGGTCCACCAGCTCGGCGAGCTTCTTCTGCGTGAGCCCGGCGCGGGTGCGGGCGATTCGGATGGCCTTCATCTCTTTAACCTCCATAACTGTGCTGCATTGTGTAGAACTTTGAGTTCTATTTCAATACCAGACAATGACATTCAGTCATATGTCGCACTACAATGTCCGAACCTCGACTCCGGATGCTGACGCCACACGACGAAATGAATGCCACCAGCCACGACTCCGTTCTCGCCGTCCGTCTGCGGGTGGCCCGACAGGCTGCGGGCATGACCCAAGTCGAACTCGCCAAGCGCGTCGACACGGAGCAGACCTTCATTTCGCGAATCGAGCGTGGCGAGAGCATGGGCACGCCCGAACTGCTGCGCGCCATCGGCAAAGAACTCAAGGTCACTGTGTCCCACCTCCTCGGCGAGGACACCGCCAACCACGCGGTGCGCCCCTCACGCGAGGCCATCGCCTCCGACCGCAAGATGCCCAAGGGGCTGCGTGACCTGGCTGGCGACGATAGCCTCATCAAGGCGATGAAGGTCACGGCACGCGATCTCAAAACGCTGGCGTCGATCGATCTGCCAGCACCGGTGAGCAAGGACGGGTACGTGCAACTGCTCGTCGCGATTCGGGGTGTGACGAAAGCCTGAACACGGCTGGCCGTATGGCCCGCGTGTGTCCCTGTGCAAAAGAATTGCGGAACTCGGCCGGAATTGCGGAACTGACGGCGTCGTAAAAAGACGCCATAACCACTTGAAGTTAATGGTGCCGGTGACCGGAATCGAACCGATGACCTACTGATTACGAATCAGTTGCTCTACCAACTGAGCTACACCGGCTACGTGCCACGTCAGCGGGCCGGGAGTATAAGCTGTTCCTTCCGGTGAACCAATACTCCTGCGATTAAAATGACTTGGGCGACTACTTGGCCGGACGCAGGCGCACGATCACTTCCACGCCCTCGAGTTGCGCCCCTTCCGGTAATGGCGGGAGGCCGGAAACATTTATCTGGTCCGCGCTGATGTCAGTCAACTGGCCAGTCGTGACATCGAAGAAATGGTGGTGGGGCTCGATGTTAGGGTCGTAGAAGACCCGGCTTGGATCGGCGATAACTTCTCTTACCACGCCCTTTTCCGCCAGCAATCCCAGAGTATTGTAAACCGTGGCTTTGGAAACACTTTGGTTATCGGCATTCACCAACTGAAATACATCTTCAGCCGAAAGGTGGGTACAACGCGATATCAAGACGCGAGTTATCAGCACCCTTTGCGACGTAGGGGATATGCCGTGCTGCCGAAGTAGCTCTATGACATCAGGCTCGGTAACTTGCTTGATTTGGGTTTGCTGCATTTAGAATTATTATAAATCCAGACATGCTCTGAGTCGACACAATCTGGCCCTCATAATCGATCTAAAACTGATTGAAACTGAACGTCCCAAATTCCTAAATTATGCCACTCAAGCTAAAAATAATACCGTTCATCGGTAAAAAGATACCGCTGGCCAACAATGCTTCCATAATTTTGTGGCGATCGAAAACAATGGATCTGACATTTTGCGTCAATTGCCAAGGGCATACGACCCATTAGACTTAAGTGAGTACTAGGACCAAAACATAGCAATCATGCTATTTTTTAGGCTCTACAAGAATGTGTGATGCGTAACTGGTACACAAAGCTGAATCATGCGGTAAAACAGACATGCCCTTTTGTCTGCCTTAAAATACCGTTAGTCTGCTTTAAAAGTCCTTTCATAAGACCGTTAATCGAAAAAAAAATACCGTTTGTCGGTATTCGTGGTTTTACATTGGTTGAAATGATTGTCGTCATAACAATTGTTGGAATTCTGGCAGCCATGGCTGGACCGAATATGTGGCGGTTTTTCGGACAGAATCGTCTTACCAGTCAAATCAATGAGTTAATAGCAGATATCAATCTGGCGAGATCCGAGGCCGTTAAACGCAGCACGACAGCAGGAATATGCGCCACGGCCGTCAATGGAACGGCCTGTGCTGGAGGGAACTGGGCGAACGGCTGGATGAGTTACTACATAGACCCAGCCACGAATGCCACCGTCACCTTAAGGCTCCATCAGCAGTTGATCGGCAACAGCACTCTGACTCCGAATCCAGGGGCATTTGACATCGTGTATGGCAAGGACGGAATCGTGACGAGCGGAACGGGTTTTTACGATCTCTGCGATACGCAATTACGCCGCTTTCGACGCATCAGTGTTTCAGCCACCGGACGTCCGGCGTTGGTCACCCTGGCAGCGGATGCCTGTTAGCGATTAAGAGCCCCAATGAAAAAACATTCATACCGGCAGAGTTATCACAACGGCTTCTCCCTGGTGGAGGTATTGGTCGCCTTGCTCGTTCTTTCCATCGGACTGTTGGGGCTCGCTGCCCTGCAGACCACGTCCCTGAAATACAACACCGAGTCGTATTTCCGGACCCAGGCAACCTATCTCGCCTACGACATCATCGACCGCATGCGGGCCAACGCTTTGGGCGTAGCGGCCGGCAACTACGATGTTCCGGATTCCGGTACCGCTGCGACCGCTATGTCCTCGACCGCATCCTGTGGAAGCGCGAGTTGCAGCACCAGCGACCTGGCTCAATACGATCTTGGGCAATGGTACATCCGAATGAACCAGATCCTTCCCGGCTCAACCAATCCAGTAGCCAATTACGCAACGATAAAAAGAGACGCCGCAAACCAAGTCATCATCACCATCAACTGGATGGAACGGGACACTATGCAAACCCAAACCTGGGTGGTGCAACTGCCAACATGAAAACCACATCATTCATCGACAAAAAAATGTCGGGCTTCAGCCTGGTGGAGCTCATGGTGGCGATCACCATAAGCCTGATCGTTCTGGCCGCCGTCTCGACGCTTTTTGTCAGCAGCAAGAGAACCTATTCCACCCAGGATCGCCTTGGCCGGCTTCAGGAAAACGCCCGCTTTGCGATGCACTTCCTTACCACGGACCTGCGGCACGCGGGATATACAGGCTGCATCAACAAGTTGATACCGGACACAACCTATTTTAACCGGCTGAACAATGCCACGTCGACCACGCCGGACATTCCGCTCGTCGCTACCGATGGAACAACTGATTCGGTAACCATCAGCTTTGTCGATCCCGTCAGTTCATTCACGCTCAACGCAGAAATGGCTTCTCCTTCCAGTGATATCACCGCCATGAATGTCACCGGTATTTCCAAGGGCGATATGCTAATCATCGCTGATTGTTCGACGGCCGATCTGTTTCAAGTCAGCGACATCAGCACGGACACAACCAGCAATATCACAACCATCAGACATCTGCAGGGCACAAGCAATCCGAGCCCGGGAAATATTTCGAATGATTTGTCAAAAGCATATAAAACCACAGCCAAGTTCATCAAATTTTCCACCCGGCGTTATTACATCGCCACGGGCGCTAGCGGAAATCCAGCGTTGTTCCGCTCGGATAACGGCGGCGCCGGAGCCGAGCTCGTGGACGGTATTGAAAGTCTGAAGATTTTGTATGGCGAAGATACCGATGCCGTGCCCCCAGGAACGCCCACAGACGGCGTGCCCAATACCTACAGAAAAGCCAGCGCCGTCGGCAATATGCGCATGGTAACCAGCGCCAGAATCGGAATATTGGCGCGCACGGTCAACGATAAAGACATGGATATTGATACCGGATCATATGGCATAGCCGTCGATGGGCCGCCGTATGACGTGGTTAATCCCGGCGACCACAATATACGCCGCGTCTTTCGCTCCACCGTCCAGTTGCGGAATCTGCGCTGCAAGCAGGATCCATCACCGGCGACGTGCCAAAAGAGTTGAACATGAGACACGCCATGTCAGAGATAAATCATTACTCAAGAACCGGACGCAGCGCGCCGATAGTACCCGGCGTTCAGGCCGGCAATGCCGATCGTCACCGCCATGTCCTCAGCAGCGCGCCTCGTCGTCAACAGGGTATCGTGCTTGTCGTCAGCCTCGTCATTTTGATGATTCTGACCATCCTCGGCATGGCGGCCATGAGCACTTCTTCGCTGGAAATAAAAATGTCCGGCAACGCCCAGGAAACGACGCGCGCGCTGGAAGCCGCGGAATCCGGATTGAACAGGCTGTACAACGACACCACGAGTTTCAATACATCGAACCTGCCGAAGGCCGTTCCCTACACCTACGGCACCATGAACGCCGTCACGGCCTCGGTTTCCGTGAATTTTATCGAGTATTCGAGTCCCGTGCGCGGCAGCGGATACAGCGCGACGAATTCTCAAGTCGCGAATTTCGACGAAGTCAGCGAGGGAAAAACCGCCGCCGTACTGGGTGGTCGGGCCACGGTCCATCAGGGATTGGCCCAGATTGGAAGCGCGGGCAATTAGTCATATTTTGATACACATAGGTGATCTACCATGAATGCCAGAGACAATCGACTCCTTAAACGTTCTTTGTATGCCCTTTTTGCCGGCGCGCTGATCGCCCTGCAAGGCATTCCGCTGGTGGCCGCCAAGGACACCGATGTGTATCTCATGTCGCCCACGGTGGCGCGCGACGACGCGCCGAACGTGATGATCGTTCTCGACAACTCAGGAAGTATGGACACCATTATCTCCGCCACCCAAATAGGGTACGACCCATCTATCAACTACTGTACCGATGATCTCGATGTTAGGACCGGTATAGTTGGCGCCAATGCTGGCAAACCCAGCAACTGTGCCAGCATCAGCGGGCGGATATATTGGGCCTTTAACGTCCCCGGCAAGCTGCTCACCCCCCCGGACATGAATTCGAACGATTGGTTCTCATCCAGCAAAAACTACTGCCTGGATTCAACTTCTGCATTTAACAGTGCCGGTTACTATGGAGCGACAAGGATAGCGCAATGGAGAAGTGGTTATGGCTGGAGAACGCTGAAGAATAAAAGCAATAGTACTATCACCTATGTGGATTGTGAAAGAGATAACGACTCAACCGGCACAATCGACGGTCAGGCTGCGGCCGATAACAAATACCCCCGCAGCTCCACATCCACGGCATATGCCACCTCGGGATCGGCATTCGTCTGGGGGAACTTCAACACCGATGCCACCCCAACCCTATACAACGCGAATTACATGAACTACTGGAATAACCCCAATCTGGTAGACGAATTATCACGCTTGGATGTCGCAAAAAGTACAGTCAAATCGGTTATTGATGCCAACCCATCCATCCGCTTTGGTTTAACAGTGTTTAACTACAACAATTTAACGCCAGACGGCGGCCGGGTGGTAATGCGCATCGACACCATGGACGACGCGCGCCGTACCGCCATGAAAAATATCGTGGATAGCCTGACTGCGAGCACATGGACACCGTTGGCTGAAACCATGTGGGAAGTCTACAAATATTTCAGCGGTACGACCGTCACCTACGGCAATCCCTCGCCAGACCAAACGCCGCATCAGGATTCCTGCGCACAGAACGTGACCAATAGCGCCTGTAACAAGGGCGGCGTCTATGACGCGATTGCTGCGGGCAATTCGGCCTATAACACCGGCACATATATCTCGCCGTTCAAGTACGGCTGCCAGACAGCCTACATCATTTATGTCACGGACGGCGATCCGACGAACGACTCGAGCGCTAACACCAGCATCACGTCCAAGATCGGAACCAGCTGCGACGGCAGCAGCTGTCTCGATGACCTCGCCGGCTATATGCACAACAATGACGTGTATCTCGGCTTGCCTGGAAAGCAGGCGGTCAATACCTACACCATCGGCTTTGGCGGAGGTATTTCACCAGCCGGTCTGGCCTTGCTGAAAGAGGCGGCTGAAACTGATGGCGGTGGGAAGTACTACACCGCCGACAACACTGCACAGCTGGCAACGGCATTGCAAGGGGCATTAACTGACATCCTTTCTGTCACCTCTTCCTTCGTCGCGCCCAGCTTGTCCATTAACGCGTTCAACAAGCTCTACGACCGCGACGACGTTTATTTCGCCCTGTTCAAGCCCTCCAGCTCGGTAGGCTGGAATGGCAATATCAAACGATACAAGCTCTGCAATACCACTGATCCCGGTTGCACATTCGGAGAAATCATCGACTTCAATGGTGATTCGGCCATCGATACCACCACGAGCAAGATCACGAACTCAGCGGTGAGTTATTGGAGTCTTGACACTTCTGTTCCCGACGGTCCGGACGTAACCAAGGGCGGTGCGGGAGCGATCATCTCGCAGAACAGCGTCGTACCGCGCACGCTGTATACCTACCGCGGCAGTTATACCGGTTTATCTGTGTCGGCACCGGCGATCCCGGTGGCTGTTGAGGCAACATCGGGGAACACTCTGTATGACACCGCCATCAACGACCCGACCATCCTTGGACTTCCGGATACCAGCGGCAGCGCGACCACGACCAACACCGCGGATACCGATGCGGTTACCCAGTTGATCAACTGGATGCGCGGGCAGGATGCCTTTGATGTGCGAGTGGACAGTGGCTCCGACACCGGCCACACCGGCAATACGACGGAGGCCAGATCCTGGAATTTCTCCGATCCGCTGCACAGCCGACCGGTCGCGATTACCTACGGTTGCGTAGGCAGCGGCCCCTGTAATTCCTCTTCCACGCCCATCGTCAAGCTGTTTGTCGGCAACAACGACGGCACGATACGCATTCTCAACGCCGACTCCGGCGCTGAAGAATGGGCTTTCGTCCCCAGCGAGATGCTGAGCTCGCAGTACCCGCTGGCCCAGAATGCCGACGGCGATCATATCTACGGAATCGACGACACGGCGTCATTCTGGATCAATGACATCAATAGCGACGGTGTCATCGACCCGGCGGCCGGGGATTTCGTGTACATGTACATCGGCATGCGTCGCGGCGGCCGCAATATCTACGCCTTCGATGTCACGCCGCCCGCCAAGCTGACGACGCAAACCCAGGCGGATCCCGATAAGATCAAGCCCAAGCTTATGTGGGTCATCAAGGGGGGCACTGGCAATTTCGCCCAGCTCGGTCAGACCTGGTCGCGACCCAAGGTGGCACGCATCCGGTTCACCTGTTCAGGGAGTGAATGTGACGATGGCAACCCCAACACCAACGACAGTAGTTCCAGGATGGTGCTGATCTTCGGCGGTGGTTACGACACCAACCAGGATAATGGTATCCCGGCGGGAACCGACGTCATGGGCAATGCGATTTACATCGTGGATCCGAAAACCGGCACGCGCCTCTGGTGGGCCAGCAGCGACACGGGTGCCTCAAAGGTTCTGGCCAAGATGCAATACAGCATTCCTTCGGAACTGACTCTGATGGATTCTAACGGCGACAAATACATCGACCGGATCTACATCGGCGATACCGGCGGACAACTGTGGCGCATCGATCTGGCGGCGGACATGTCGGATACCAGCAACGGCGCCACCGATGCCTATGTCTTCGCCGATGTCGGATGCGACAGCACCTCCACAACACGACGCATCCATGATAGTGCCGGCGCCTGTCCGACCGGCACCACGCTCCAGGGCCGGCGCAAGTTCTTCTATCCGCCGGACGTGACCCAAGTGGACGATCCGAGCTATTCAACCACCGCCTATTACGACATGGTGACGATAGCGACCGGCGACCGCGAGGATCCGCTGGACCTGCTGACGTCCAACATGACTCCGGTAGAGGAGGCGGTGCACAACCGCATCTACGCCTTCCGGGATTACAACTACAAGCCCGGGCCGCCGGCGGTCACGCCCTCCGCGACGACTGAAACGGAAATGTACGATGCATCTGCGAACCAGCTCGGCACCTTGACCGGATCGAGCCTCACGGACGAGATCAACAACAAGGTCAAGAGCAGCCAGGGGTGGTTCATCGACCTCAAGGAAGCCAGCAGCATCACGCTCACCAACGGTTTGACCACGAGCTGGGTGGGCGAGAAGAGTCTGGCCAGAACGGTCATCTATGCCGGGGTGATCTACGTCACCACGTTCGTGCCGGCCAATGACAGCACCGCGCAGAACACCTGCCAGGCCAATGAAGGCGAGGGAAGGTATTACGCCCTCAACTACCTGAACGCCACGCCGGTGTATGACCTGAACAACGACGGCGCCATCGAAAGATCGACCGTGGTCGGCGGCGGCATCCCGTCCGAAGTCATCGTCGTCATCCGCGACAGCGGTGTAACCGGCCTCGTGGGCGTCAGCGGTGGCGCGACGCAGACGAAAGTAAAGGACAAGGTCACCATCTTCAAGACCTACTGGTACGAGGAATAAGACTGACAGGAGCTTGGTTGCTTGCAGGTTAACCCCTTCTCCCGGACGGGAGAAGGGGTTATGTTTTTGATAATGAACATGCTACGGAGAGAGCACGGATGAATAAGGCACGGTCTTACGGCTTTACCCTGATCGAGGTCATGATCACGGTGGTGATCATCGGCATTCTCGCTGCCATTGCCTATCCCAGCTATACCCGATACACGCAACAGTCACGACGTTCCGACGCGCAGATTGCGCTCACGGAAATCGCCGCGAGGCAGGAAAAGTTTTTCGCGCAATGTGCCACTTATGCCAGCAATGCCCAGCTTGTTGGTGGGACGATAGCCGGCTGCACCGGACTTAACTACATTACCCTCTCTCCGGGCGGACATTACGCGCTAACTATCAGCGCGACGGATAATATCAATGCCACCTGCGGCGCAGCCGGATTGACCTGCGGCTACACCGCTACCGCCAATCCCAACGGCGCTGGCGTATCAGGCCTGCAAAGCAACAACGGCAGTCTAAGAATTGATTCCGCCGGAGTACGGCAATGGAACCGGCAAAACCTAGGAGCGTGGGTCGCTTGGACTGCCAAATAATACTGACGTCGGCGCCATCGAACGAATGATTTTTTTAGCGCACCGAATGCGACCTTAACGCCCTCGGTATCGGAAAGCTGACGCTCTCAGGATTACCGGGATTTTCCTGGACCAGTTGCGCACCCCATTCCTGCAGGCGTGCGACGATTTTCTGCACCAGAACCTCCGGCGCCGACGCACCAGCGGTCAACCCGATTTTCTGCACACCGGCGAACCATTCGCGCCGGATATCCTCCGGCGTGTCGATCATGTAGGCGCGCACGCCCAGACCTTCCGCCACTTCGCGCAAGCGGTTGGAATTGGAGCTGTTCGGCGAACCGACCACCAGCATGACGTCGACGTATTTCGCCAGCGCCTTCACCGCATCCTGGCGATTCTGCGTGGCATAGCAGATGTCGTCCTTCTTCGGTCCTTTGATGTCCGGGAAACGTGCGCGCAGCGCGGCAACGATCCGCGTCGTGTCGTCCATGGACAACGTGGTCTGGGTGACATACGCCAGATTCGATTCATCCCTGATCTTCAGTCGACTGACGTCCTCGACCAACTCGATCAGATGCATGCCGCTATCGGCCTGTCCCATCGTGCCCTCCACTTCCGGATGTCCCGCATGACCGATCAGGATGCATTCGGTACCGTTGTTACGGTGGCGCACCACTTCCATGTGCACTTTCGTGACCAGCGGACAGGTTGCGTCGAACATGTTCAAGCCGCGTCGCGCGGCTTCGTCCCGCACTGCGCGTGACACGCCATGCGCACTGAAGATGACCGTCGCACCGGCGGGAACCTGGTCGAGCTCGTCGACGAATACCGCGCCCTTGTTGCGCAGATCATCGACCACGAACCGGTTGTGCACGACTTCGTGACGCACGTAGATCGGTGCACCGAAGATCTCGATCGCGCGTTCCACGATCTCAATGGCGCGGTCCACACCGGCGCAGAAACCACGGGGGTTGGCGAGATATACCTGCATACTGCCAATAATACATTGTTTTGCCTTGGCGATCAGGATTCCCGGAATTTCCAGGTGAATGACAGGAGGTCAACACAACGCTGTAAAAACAACGCCCGGACAGACCGGGCGTTGAACATCAAACAGCCATGAGAAGAGGTTACTTTTTCAGCGGCAGGGCCAGCGGCGGTGCGTTGTTCCGGGCCTCATCCTTGCATTTCAGCATGCATGCCTCATAGGCGTCGTTACCCTTCACGCCTTGGCATTTTTTCTGGCATACCACAACCGGGTCATCCAGATTGACCTTTTTGTTGTTGGGCCGATCCACCGCACCGACCCACAATGAATTCAACAGCATTCCGACGGCGATCAACAACTGAAAAATCTTCATGGACATGACGGAAACTCCTTACGTGGAAAAATGACGAGAACTCCTGCGGCACCGTACTGCGTTTCTATCATAAATCAGTTTAGCCGCGCCCGGCTGACTTGCCACAGGCGTTCGTCGGCGTATTCACGACACCCGGTGCTTTCCCCGTGGATTCCAGCCCAAAGCATCGAGCGCCAGGAGCACCGCGCCGACGGTGATGGCAGAATCCGCGACATTGAATGCCGGCCAGTGCCAGGTATCGTAGTAAACGTCGATGAAATCGATAACATAACCATGAATGATCCGGTCGGCCAGATTGCCCGCCGCGCCGCCGAGAATCAGCATGAGGCCTGCGCCAAGAACGAGATCGTCCGCCTTCAGACGCCAACTCATCCATAAAATCGCGACGCAGGCCACCGATGCAACAACGATAAAAAAAATATTCTGCCAGCCGGAGGCCGAACTGAGAAAACCGAAGGCCGCCCCCGTGTTATGCACCAGCGCGAAATTCATGAAGGCCGTGAGCGGCACGTCGCCATGACGCATCAAGTATGATGAGGCCAGATATTTGGTCGCCTGATCGGCGATAAATACCACGACGGCGATCCACAATAACCGCCGCATCAGGCGTAACTCCGGGATTCACCGGCGCCGGTGACGTTCTGCACGCAACGTCCACAGATTTGCGGATGCTGTGCGTGCGTTCCGACATCCTCGCGGTGATGCCAGCAACGGATGCATTTGGCGTAAGTCGAGGGCGCGACGCGGACATGCAGTCCCTTGATCTCCGTTTCCGCGGCGTCGGACGGTTTCTCGTCCAGCGAGTGAACCCGGACATAGGAAGTGATGAACACGAATCGCAGCTCGTCTCCGAACCGGCGCAACCGTTCCTGCCACGAGTCATCGCCATAAAGATCGACTTCGGCATCGAGACCCGAACCGATATCGCCGGCCACGCGCAGCTTCTCCATCTCCTTGGCCACCGCCTGGCGTACCGCGATCACCTCGCTCCAGAAGGCCGAATCCACCTGGACATCCGAGAGCGACGGCAATGCGTGCCATTTTTCCAAAAACACGGACTCGCCTCGCGGCCCCGGCATGTGGCGCCAGATTTCCTCGGCGGTGAAGGACAGCACCGGCGCCAGCCAGCGCACCAGCGCCTCGAGGATATGGAACATCGCCGTCTGCGCCGAGCGGCGTCCGCGGCTGTGCGTGGGCATCGTGTACATCCGGTCCTTGAGCACGTCGAGATAGAGGCCGCCCATGTCCACCACGCAGAACTGGTGCAGCTTCTGATAAATAAGATGGAATTGAAACTCCTCGTAAGCCTGCAGGACTTCCTTTTGCAGATCATGCGCTCGCCGTAGCGCCCATTGATCCAGGGCCAGCATGTCGGACACGGGCAATGACGACGCGGCGTTGAAGCCGGAAATATTGGCCAGCAGATAACGCGCGGTATTGCGGATGCGCCGATAGGAATCGGCCATGCGCGTGAGAATCTCGTCGGAGATACTCATCTCCGCGCGATAGTCGGTCGCCGCCACCCACAGCCGCAGAATGTCCGCGCCCATGACCTTGATGACTTTCTGCGGCACGATCACGTTGCCGAGCGACTTGGACATCTTGCGCCCCTTGGCATCCACGGTGAAACCGTGCGTCAACACGGTCTTGTACGGCGCGTCCCCGCGCATCGCCACCGAAGTCAGCAGCGATGACTGGAACCAGCCGCGGTGCTGGTCCGAACCTTCGAGGTACAGATCGGCGGGAAACTGCAATTCCGGCCGGCGTTCCAGCACGCAGGCGTGCGTCACGCCGGAATCGAACCACACGTCGAGCGTGTCGCTGACCTTGTCGTAGTTGGCGGCCTCCGCACCCAAAAGCTCTTCCGGCTTGAGGTCAAACCAGGCGTCGATGCCGCGCTGCTCGACGCGCCCGGCCACCGCTTCGATCAGCCGCTCGGTGTCGGGATGCGCCTCGCCGGTCTGGCGATGCACGAACAGCGGAATCGGGACGCCCCATGCGCGCTGGCGGGAAATGCACCAGTCGGGACGGTTTTCCACCATGCCCTGGATGCGCGCCGCGCCCCAGTCGGGAATCCATTTCGTGCCGGCGATGGCGCGCAACGCCGGCTCGCGCAGGCGCTCCATGGTGATGAACCACTGCGAAGTGGCGCGGAAAATGATCGGCGTCTTGTGGCGCCAGCAATGCGGATAACTGTGGTTCAGCGCCGACACGTGCACCAGCGCGCCGCGCGACTTGAGCACCTCGATAACGTGATCGTTGGCCTTGAACACGTGCTCGCCGGCGAACAGTTCGGTGCCGGGGAGAAACTTGCCGTCCTCGCCCACGGGATTGTCCACCGCGAGCCCATAGCGTTCGCCGACCACGTAGTCCTCGAGACCGTGTCCCGGCGCGGTATGCACCGCGCCGGTACCGGCGTCGGTCGTGACATGCTCGCCGAGAATGACCGGCACTTCGCGCGCATAGAACGGATGCTTGAGCTTGACGCCTTCCAGTTCCCGGCCGCGACAGTTAGCCAGCACCCGGTAATTTTCGACGCCATACCGGGCCATCACTTCCTTGACCAGCGGTTCGGCGACGAGCAGGCGTTCGTTGCCGCGCGGGCCGGTGCATTGCAGCAGGACATATTCAAGTTCCGGATGCAGCGCCACCGCCTGGTTCGCCGGCAGCGTCCACGGCGTCGTGGTCCAGATCACAATGCTCACCGGGCCGTCGCCCGCGTGCCCCGGCACATGTTCGCAGCGCGCCAGAAACGCTTCCGGTTCCACGACGGCAAACCGCACGTCGACAGCCGGCGAGGTCTTGTCCAGGTACTCGACTTCGGCCTCGGCCAGCGCCGAACCGCAGTCGCTGCACCAGTGCACCGGCTTGTGGCCGCGCGCCACGTGGCCGTTGGCGACGATGCGTCCGAGCGCGCGGATGATGCCGGCCTCGAACGCGAAATCCATGGTCAAATAAGGATGCTCCCAGTCGCCGATCACGCCGAGACGGATGAAGTCCTCGCGTTGTCGCTCCACCTGTGCGCGTGCGTATTCCCGGCAGGCCTGGCGAAATTTGGCGGGCTCCACCTGAACCCCGGCCTTGCCGATTTTCTTTTCGACCGCGTGTTCAATGGGTAATCCGTGACAATCCCAGCCCGGAACATAAGGCGCGTCGAATCCGCCGAGCAGGCGCGACTTGACGATGATGTCCTTGAGAATCTTGTTGACCGCGTGTCCGATGTGGATGTCGCCGTTGGCGTAGGGCGGTCCGTCGTGCAGAATGTATTTTGGGCGGTCGCGTCCGCGCTCGCGCAGTTTTTCGGTCAGCCTGATTTCCTGCCAGCGCTTGAGGGTTTCCGGTTCGCGCGCGGCGAGATTGGCCTTCATCGGAAAATCCGTCTGCGGCAGATTAAGCGTACTCTTGTAGTCGTTCACCGGATCACCCATGGAGGAAATTCAGGCGGTCTTCTCGCGGCAGCCGTTCTCCCGGCGCGCGGGATGATAGTCGCGGAAAAAAGTGCGCACGTCCACGATATCCTTTTCGATCCAGCGACGCAGTTCCTCCAGCGACTCGAACCGCTTCTCGTCGCGGAACTTGTGCAGAAAATTCACCTGCACGTAAGCGCCGTAAATATTCTCGCTGAAATCGAGCAGATGCACCTCCAGCAAGGTACGCGTGCCGCCCACGGTCGGGCGTGTGCCGATATTGGCCGCGCCGGCGAGCGGCTCGGTCTTGAGGCCGAACACCTCCACGGCGAAAATACCCTTGATCGGCGTCGCCTTGCGGTGCAGGTAAATGTTGGCAGTCGGAAAGCCGAGAGTGCGGCCCAGCTTGTCGCCGTGCGCGACTCGTCCGCACATGCGATACGGCCGCCCCAGCAGCTTCTCCGCCAGCACCAGGTTGCCGGCCGCCAGCGCCGCGCGGATGCGCGTGCTCGAAACACGTTCGTCGTCGATCGCCACGGTGTGCATGTTCACCACCTGGAAGCCGTGCCGCCGGCCCGCGTCCGCGAGCATGGAAAAATTTCCACGCCGCTTCCGGCCGAAATGAAAATCGTCGCCGACGACGAGATAGCGCACGCCGAGCCCGTCCACCAGCAGGCGCTGGATGAATTCTTCCGGTTCCATGGCGGCGAATTCCGCGTTGAAGCGCAGGCACAGCACGCGATCCACGGAATAGCGCCGCAGCGCCTGGAGCTTCTCGCGCAGCCGGGTCAGCCGCGGAACGGCGGCGTCCGGCTGGAAAAATTCCTGCGGCTGCGGTTCGAACAGGATGACCAGGGTCGGCAGTCCGAGCTTTTCGGCTTTTTCCGCCAGCTGGCCGATGACCGCCTGATGGCCGAGATGCACGCCGTCGAAATTGCCGATAGTGGCGACACACCCGCGATGTCGCGGCTTCAGGTTATGCCACCCGCGTATGAACTCCATGGGACCGCTCAGGTTTTTAACGTGGAGAAACGCTGAAGGTTACCGTCTCGGACCGGCGAGAACAAGCCGCGACGGGAGGAGAAACTACAGATGAGCCCAGTCCGGGTCGAGTTCCTCGATAATGTCGTGCAGCGGACGGCGCGCGCCGAAGCCCTCGTGATAGCTGTGATAATGACCGATGCGCAATTCGGGAAATTTCCAGCACAGATAACCGTCGCCGGTGTCGAAATCCGCCAGCCACAGCCCCTTGACCACCAGGCCGAGGCGCTCCATCTTGCCCATCCAGCGGCGCACGATGAGTTCGTAGTCCTTTTCCACTTTCCGGGTCTGGGGATTGCTCGGCAGCATCGCCTCCAACGTGCGGCGCACCGGTTCAAGCTCGCGGTAGGCCTCCTCGGTGATTTTCCACACCAGCGGGAACAGCTCCTCGGCCTCCGTCAGCGTGAACACGCGCGGATTGTTGCAAGCCGAAATCTGGTAAATCTGAGCTGCGCTAGTCATCGGTGTGCGCTCCCTCCCCCTTCTTGAGCAGTAACTGCGCCAATCGTACACCGAATGCCATGACGGTCAATAAATACGCCGCCGCGCCGGCGACGACCCATATTGACAAACGATAAACGCGTTGCAGGGCGGAAGCCCGCAACCAGGCATCGACGTCGCCCACACCCCAGTACAGCACCGCGCCCATGACGGCGCTGGCAAACACGATACGCGTCAGAAACAATCCCCAGCCGGGCAGCGGACGGTATACATCGTGACGCCGCAATGTCATGAACAGCAGCCCCGCATTGACAAATGCCGACAGCGATATCGCCAACGCCAGCCCCACGTGCTTGAGCGGAACGACCAGCAACAGACTCAGCAGGATATTCACCACCAGGGCAATGACACCGATGCGCATCGGCGTCTTCGTGTCCTGACGCGCGTAAAAACCCGGCGCCAGCACCTTGATCAAGATGAATCCGAGCAATCCGAACGAGAATGCCATCAGGGCATTGGCGCTCATGCGCACGTCGTTGGCGCCGAAGGCGCCGAAATGGAAGAAAGTGGCCAGCAGCGGCTCCGAGAGAATCATCAGCGCCACCGATGCCGGCACCGCGATCACGAATACCCAGCGCAGCCCCCAGTCGAGCAGATGCGAATACTCGTCATGCGAATTGCGCGCGTGGCGTCGCGCCAGGCTGGGCAGGATCACCGTGGCCAGCGCGATCCCGAACACGCCGAGCGGGAATTCCATCAGCCGGTCGGAATAATAGAGCCACGAGACACTGCCGGTAACCAGGAACGAGGCCAGCAGCGTGTTGACCAGCATGTTGATCTGCGCCACCGAGACGCCGAAGATCGCCGGCAGCATCAGCTTGAAAACGCGCATCACACCGTGATGGCGCTCGCGCACGTGCAGCCGCGGACGCGGCAGCATTTTAATGCCGCGCAGGAACGGTATCTGGAACAGCAGTTGCACGACGCCGGCGATGAACACGCCCCAGGCGAGCGCCAGCACCGGCTCGTCCAGGCGCGGGGCGAGCCACACGGCGGCGCCGATGAGCGAGAAATTGAGCAGCACCGGCGTGAACGCGGCGGCGCCGAAACGGCCGTAGGTATTGAGGATGCCCGCCGCCATCGCCACCAGCGAAATGAAGAAGAGATACGGGAATGTGATGCGCAGCATTTGCACCGTGAGTCCGTACTTGTGCGGCTCGTCGAGAAATCCCGGCGCCAGAATCATGACCAGAATCGGCGCGGCGGCGACGCCGATCAGCGTGATGACGAACAGGATCGCGCCGAGTATGCCGGTCATGTGATCCGCGAACGCGCGCGTTTCCGCGGCCGTGTATTTGGCCTTGTATTCGGCGAACACCGGCACGAAGCTCTGGGAGAACGCACCCTCGCCGAAAATGCGGCGCAGGAAATTGGGAATGCGAAAGGCGACGTAGAAGGCGTCGGCGGCGACGCCGGTGCCGGCGCCGATCAGGCTCGCGAACAGCATGTCGCGGATGAGCCCGCTGATCCGTGACAACAGGGTCATGCCGCCGGTGACCGCCGTCGACTTGAGGAGCTTGCGGCTCACGGGCGAAGCGGAGCTGTCGCAGAGACATTAAGGTAGCCCTGCTTCGCTCGTCTTGTCATTTTAAGCGTGTCTCTGCGCCGCTGAGCGCCCGGCCATGGGTGAGGCGGAGGTGTCACGAACGTTCTGCGAACGTTCGTGCCGCCGAACGGGCAGGCCATGGATGGCCTGCCCTGGACCGGCAAGCGCAGCAGGAAGCGCAGCGCCGCCGGGCCAATCTGAATACTATCGAAGTCATGATCTCGCGCCACGGATGGCTTGTAAGCTGCTCGAAGTGAGAGCGCGATCATACAGGATGTGCCCGAGCCGCTGAATCGCCGCGAATCCGCAGGAAAAGCGCTGTCTCCCGCCATCGGCGGGATTGACAAATACGCCCGAAATCAGCATAGTGGCGCGCTTTTCAGGGCATTCCCAGGAGAACGGTTTTGGCCAACACAGCACAGGCAAAGAAACGCGCGCGTCAGGCGGAAGTTCACCGCGCCCGCAACGCCGGTCAGCGCACCGAACTGCGCAGCCGCATCAAGAAAGTCCGCGCCGCGATCGCCGCCAAGGACAAGTCCGCGGCGCAACTGGCGTTCCGCGATGCCGCTTCCGTCATCGACCGCATGACCGGCAAGGGGCTGATCCACAAGAACACCGCCGCCCGTTACAAGAGCAGCCTCAATCAGGGCTTGCGCGCGCTGGCGTAAGACATCGTCCGCATCGGAAACAAAAAAGCCGGCATCAGCCGGCTTTTTTGTTTCTGCGTCGGGTTACAGCACGATCAGATTGTCCCGATGAATCAGTTCCGGTTCGTCCACGTAACCGAGGATGGATTCGATCCTGTCGCTGGCCTGGCCGATGATGCGCGCCGCTTCCTCGGCACTGTAGTTCACCAGACCGCGCGCGATCTCGCGGCCTTCCGGATCGAGACAGGCAACAACTTCGCCGCGCGTGAAGCTGCCCTCGACGGCTTTCACGCCGACCGGCAGCAGGCTCTTCCCGCTCTCGCGTATCACCCGCACCGCGCCGGCGTCGAGCCTGAGCCTGCCCGCTGCATGCGCCTGGCCGGCCAGCCACTGTTTGCGCGCCGCGACGCGCCCCTGCGCGGCCTCGAGACATGTGCCGAGCGGCTCGCCGCTCAACACGCGCACGATCACGTTCTCTTCGCGTCCCGAGACAATCACGGTTGACGCGCCCGAGCGTGCCGCTTTTTCCGCCGCGAGCAGCTTGGTGCGCATGCCGCCGCGCCCGAGCGCGCCCGAGCCGCCGGCCATGGACAACAACTTCTTGTCGCCGGCGATGCCCTCCGACACCAGTTTCGCATCCGGATCCTGGCGTGGATCACAATCGTAGAGACCTTTCTGATCCGTAAGAATGAGCAACAGATCGGCCTCGACCAGATTGGCCACGAGTGCGGCCAGAGTGTCGTTGTCGCCGAAACGGATTTCCTCGGTGGCGACCGTGTCGTTTTCATTGACCACGGGAACGACGCCCAGGCTCAACAGCGTGCGCAGCGTGCTGCGGCTGTTGAGATAACGCTGGCGATCGGCGAGATCGTCGTGGGTCAACAGCACCTGCGCCGTGTGCAAGCCGTGACGCTGAAACGCGGATTCGTAAACTTGCACCAGATTCATCTGGCCCACCGCCGCCATCGCCTGCAACTCGTGCAGGGCATGCGGCCGTTCGCGGCGGCCGAGCCGTTGCATGCCGGCGGCCACGGCGCCGGAAGTGACCAGCACCGTTTCCACCCCGCGGGCGCGGAACTGCGCCAATTGCGCGGCCCAATCGCGGATTCCGTCGTCGTTCAACCCCTGACCGTCGCGCGTCAGCAAGGCGCTGCCGATCTTGACCACGACGCGGCGCAGGTTTTTCAGCGCGGCGCGCGGGCTATGACTGGCGTTTGCGGGCATGGGCGGTTTTCCCCGTTTTCTTGTTTAGTTGCTCCAGACGCTGCATGAGGTCCATGACCAGCGCGCGACAACCTTCGCGGTTGATCGCGGAGATTCTATACACCGGGCCTTTCCATTTCAGCTTCCTGATGAGCTGCTTGGCCCGCTTCTCGCGTTCGTCTTCGGGCAGGAGGTCCATTTTATTCAGCACCAGCCAGCGCTCCCGCTTGGCCAGCGCCGCGCTGAATTTTTTCAGCTCGGATTCGATGGCCCGGATTCCGGCCGCCGGATCGGCATCCGGCTCCAGCGGCGCCATGTCGACGAGGTGCAGCAGGATGCGCGTGCGCGACAGGTGTCGCAGGAACTGATGCCCGAGCCCCGCGCCCTCGGCCGCGCCCTCGATGAGACCGGGAATGTCGGCGACCACGAAACTGCGCAGCTCTTCGATGCGCACCACGCCGAGATGCGGATGCAGCGTGGTGAACGGATACTCCGCGACCTTGGGCCGCGCGTCCGACACCGCGCGCAGGAAGGTCGACTTGCCCGCGTTGGGCAGGCCGAGCAGGCCGACATCCGCGAGCACCTGGAGTTCGAGCGCGAGTTCGCGGCGCTCGCCGGGCTTGCCGGGCGTGGTGCGCTGCGGGGAACGGTTGGTGCTCGACTTGAAACGCGTGTTGCCCAGACCACCCTTGCCGCCGTGCGCCACGAGCAATGAATCACCGTCGCGGGTGATTTCGCCGATGAGATCCTCCGCTTCCGCATCCATCACCCGCGTGCCGAGCGGCACCGCTATATAAAGATCCTCCGCTGACTTGCCGGTGCAATTGCTCCCGCCGCCTTTGGCGCCATGCTGCGCGCGAAAAACGCGGGTATGACGGAAATCCGCGAGCGTGTTGAGCCCTTCGCGTCCGACGAGATACACGCTGCCGCCGTCGCCGCCATCGCCGCCGTCCGGCCCGCCGCGCGGGATGAACTTTTCGCGGCGGAAGGAAAGCGCGCCGTTGCCGCCGTTTCCGGCTTCGACGCGAATAGTAGCTTCGTCAACGAATTTCATAAATTAACACCTGCCGCAAAGACGCGAAGAACGCAAAGGAAAAAATATCTTCTATCAACCATTCATGAAATCAGAAATACCTTTTTACCGTTTTTCTTTGCGCTCTTTGCGACTTTGCGGCAAATAATCTTACATAAAATAAAAAACCCCGCCGTGTTGCCAGGGCGGGGTTTTGCGATGCATACGTGCCGATCAGCCCGGGATGATGCTTACCGTTCTGCGGCTGCGCGGGCCCTTGATGTCGAACTTCACCCGGCCGTCGATTTTGGCGAACAGCGTGTCGTCCTTGCCGATGCCGACGTTCATGCCCGGATGGAACTCGGTACCGCGCTGGCGCACGATGATGTTGCCGGCCAGAACCTGCTCGCCGGCATAACGCTTGACGCCAAGCCGCTGCGCCTGGGAGTCTCTGCCGTTGCGTGAACTGCCGCCCGCTTTTTTATGTGCCATGAAAAATCCCTCTGCTACTTGATGCCGGTGATCTCGAGTTCAGTGTAGTACTGGCGATGACCCGCCGTCTTGCGATAGTGCTTGCGCCGGCGAAACTTGAACACCTTGATCTTGTCGTCGCGCCCGTGGCTTTTCACCTTGGCCGTCACCGTCGCGCCCGACAGCATCGGGTTGCCGACACGCACGCCCAGGTCGTCGCTCACCATGAGCACCTGGTTGAGGTCCACGGTTTGACCTTCGGTGATATCCAGTTTTTCGACCTGGATGACGTCGCCCGGGGAGACCCGGTACTGCTTGCCGCCGCTTTCGATCACCGCGTACATGAATTCGACTCCTGAATCGCCCCGTGGGGCCGGATAAAGACGGGAAACACCGCTAAAAGGCCGGCAATTCTAACGATTGGCGGGCGCAAGGTCAAACGGCTTGACGACCGCAAACCGTGCCCCTAGCATGCCGGCCCGGACCTCGACCAACCCCCATTTTCCATGGATTACGAAGCCATCAAGGCGCTTGCCCGGGACGATCTGCAGGCGGTGAACCGCGAGATCGAAGCCCGGTTGCAGTCCGATGTCGTGCTGATCAACCAGATGGGGTCTTATATCGTCCACAGCGGCGGCAAACGCCTGCGGCCGGTACTGGTTCTGCTCGGCAGCCGGGCGTTCGACTACGAAGGAACAGCGCATATCCGGCTCGCCGCCATCGTCGAATTCATCCACACCGCCACCCTGCTGCATGACGACGTAGTGGATGCCTCGGAGATGCGCCGCGGCCATACCACCGCGAACAGCATCTGGGGCAACGAAGCCAGCGTGCTGGTCGGCGATTTTCTGTACTCGCGCGCCTTCGAGATGATGGTCGAGGTCGGCAGCATGCGCGTGATGGAAATCCTGGCCCATACCACCAACACCATCGCCAAGGGCGAGGTGATGCAACTGCTCAATTGCCATGATCCCGAGACCACCGAAGAGAGCTATATCGAGGTCATCCGCAACAAGACCGCCAAGCTGTTCCAGGCGGCGGCGCAACTTTCCGCCGTGATCAGCGGACAGAACCGGGAAATCGAGGAAGCCATGGCGGCTTATGGCATGCACCTCGGCACGGCGTTCCAGCTGGTGGATGACGCGCTGGATTACGGACGCAACAATCACGAACTCGGCAAAAACATCGGTGATGACCTGGCCGAAGGAAAACCGACCTTGCCGCTCATTTATACCCTGCGCCAGGGCAACAACCGCCAGCGCGAGCTGATCCGTACCGCCATCGAAGAGGGCGGTCTGGCGCAGATCGAGGAGGTCATGGACGCCATTGAATCAACGGGTTCCATCACGTACACTGCGCGCCGGGCTGAAGACGAGGCTTCCCGAGCCATCGCCGCCCTGGCCGCCATACCGGATTCGCCTTACAAACAAGCGCTTCTCGATCTGGCCCATTTTTCCGCCCATCGCAATTATTAGGAATCAACGGGGTGTAGCTCAGCCTGGTAGAGCACTTGCTTCGGGAGCAAGGGGCCGGAGGTTCAAATCCTCTCACCCCGACCATTTTGAAGGGCACGAGGACCCGGGATCCGGGATGAAAGCGAAAAACTTCATCTTGCTTCTTCGCCCCCCATATCTCGCTCTTTCCCTCGTATCGCGCCTTTCACATCCCGCGCCCTAAACATCATGGGTCAGTTTCTTCGTCTCGTCATCATCCTGATCGGCCTGTGGCTGGTCCTGAGAATCATTAAACGCGCCCTGGCATCACACCGAAAGTCACCATCAGATAAACCGGCCGTGGCCAAAATGGTGGCCTGCGCCCATTGCGGGGTGCATATACCTGAATCCGAGGCGGTTCATGACGGTGACAGGCACTATTGCAGCGAGGAGCATAGGAGAAAAACGCATAGTTGACGGTCTTCGA
>DAIDLH010000100.1 GCA_027449605.1 Candidatus Muproteobacteria bacterium
AAGGTCCACTGGACCTTTTCCTATTTCCGCCTCACCCCGCAAGGGGAGAGGGAACCTTGTCAGTGGTATTTCAGTAACTTGTCGAGTGGAAAAACCAGCCGTATATCAGTAAGATGCATCCAGATGCATGTCCTGACCCGCCCGATCGCTGGCTCGGGCGCGTGCTTATATAGTATTAAACCCTGCGGCAGCGCCGCGTTTCCTGTCTGAGGTGAGGTATAGGTATGGCCCGTATTACGGTGGAAGATTGTCTGGATAACGTCGATAACCGCTTTCAGCTGGTGCTGGTGGCCACGCGCCGCGCGCGCCAGTTGATCCAGGGCGCGGAAGCCTGCGTGGAGCGCGAGAACGACAAGCCCACGGTGCTGGCGCTGCGCGAGATCGCCGGCGGTTTCGTCACCAATGCCATCCTGCTGGACGAGGAAGCGCCGCAAGCCGGACTTGAGGCCGATGAAGACACAACCGACCAAACCCAGACCGGCGGAACCGACGTCACCCCCGCCGCCGACAAAGAGGGCGGAACCGAAGTCTGAGTCGGAGCCGTCCGCGCCCGCGACGCCGTCTCCCGGCCAGCGGTTTCAGATCGCCGACCTGTGCGCGATCCTCGAAACCTACCTGGAACCGAAGGACGTCGCCGACGTCTATCGCGCCTACCTGTTCGGCGCCGAGGCCCATGAAGGGCAGATCCGCGTCAGCGGCGAGCCCTACATCTACCATCCGATAGAGGTCGCCCGCATCCTCGCGGCAATGCACCTCGACGCCAAGAGCATCGCGGCGGCGATCCTGCACGACGTCATCGAGGATACGCCCACGGCGAAGGAGCGCATCGCCGAGGAGTTCGGCGAGGACATCGCCGCGCTGGTGGACGGCGTCTCCAAGATCACCCGCATCGAGTTCCAGTCGCAGGAAGAGGCGCAGGCGGAGAACTTCCGCAAGATGCTGCTCGCCATGGCGAGCGACATCCGCGTGATCCTGATCAAGCTCGCCGACCGCCTGCACAACATGCGCACCATCGCCGCGCTCAAGCCCGAGCGCCGCCGCGCCATCGCGCGCGAAACCCTCGACATCTACGCGCCGATCGCCAACCGCCTCGGCGTGCGCCAGTGGGCGGCGGAACTGAGCAACCTCGGGTTCGCCGCGCTGTACCCGCTGCGCCACCGCATCATCGACGAGGCGGTGCGCAAGCGCCACGGCAACCGCAAGGCGATCGTCGAAAAAATCCGCAGCGCCATTCTCGCGCAGCTGGAACGCGAAGGCCTGCCGGCGGAAGTCGTCGGGCGCGAGAAGACGCTCTACAGCATCTACGCCAAGATGGAGCAGAAGCACCTGTCCTTCGATCAGGTCTACGACATCTACGGCTTCCGCGTGGTCGTGGACAAGGCGGACAACTGCTACCGCGCGCTCGGCGTGATCCACAACCTGTACAAGCCGATCCCGGGACGGTTCAAGGATTACATCGCCATCCCCAAGGCCAACGGCTACCAGTCGCTGCACACGGTGGTGTTCGGCCCGTTCGGCGTGTCGATCGAGGTGCAGATACGCACGCGCGACATGAACCGCGTGGCCGAGGCCGGCGTCGCCTCGCACTGGCTGTACAAGAGCGGCGAAGAGGCCGCCGACCCGATGCAGCAGCGCGCGCTGCAGTGGCTCAAGGACCTGCTCGACACCCAGCAGAAGGCCGGCAATCCGCGCGAGTTCCTCGAGCATCTCAAGGTCGACCTGTTTCCGGACGAGGTGTACGTGTTCACGCCCAACGGCGAGATCAAGAAGCTGCCGCGCGGCGCGACGGTCATCGACTTCGCCTACGACGTGCACACCGGCGTCGGCCACCGCTGCGTCGGCGCCAAGGTCAACCACCAGCTGGTGCCGTTGCGCACCACGCTGCGCAACGGCGATCACGTCGAGATCATCACCGCCGAATGGGGCCAGCCCAATCCGGCGTGGCTCACCTACGTCGTCACCAGCAAGGCGCGCGCCAACATCCGCAGCTTCCTCAAGAACCAGAAGTTCAACGAATCCACCGGGCTCGGCGGGCGGCTGCTGGATCAGGCGCTCAAGGACATCGGCGCCGAGGCGTCGCGACTGACCGAGGAGAGTCGCGCGACGCTGCTGAAGTCGCTCAAGCTCAAAAGTTGGGACCAGTTGCTCGGCGAAATCGGCCTCGGCAACCGCCTCGCGGCCGTGGTCGCGCGGCAACTGGCGCCGCCGGCGCCGGCGTCCAAGGCCGAGGTCGAAAGCCGGTTCTTCGGCCTGTTCAAGCGCCGCCCGGCGCGCGACAAGGCGCCGACGCTCGCGATCCGCGGCACCGAGGGCGTGGTGGTGACGTACGCGCGCTGTTGCCGGCCGATCCCGGGCGATCCGATTCTCGGCTTCCTGTCCGCCGGACGCGGCATCGTGGTGCACACCGAGGATTGTCCGAACGTGTCCAAGTTCCGCAAGCACCCGGAGCAATGGATCGACGTGCAGTGGGAGAAGGACATCCAGACCGTGTTCCCGGTGAGCATCCGCGTCGAGGTCAAGAACCAGCGCGGCGTGCTCGCCGCGATCGCGGCCGCGATCGCGGAGCAGGAGGCGAACATCGACACCGTCACGTTCGACGACCGCGACGGCCAGTACACCACCATGGACTTCACGCTCGAGGTGCGCGGCCGCGGGCATCTGGCCCGGATCATGCGACGCATCCGCGGGCTCGAGACGGTGGTGCGGATTAACAGGAAGAAAGGATAGTTGCAAGTTTCAAGTAGCAAGTGACAAGGAACGACGGCTTTCTTGCTACTTGTCACTTGCTACTTGCTACTGGAACATAGCGGAGCCAAAAATGAAAAAAGAAATTATCAGAACCGACGAAGCCCCCGCCGCTATCGGCGCCTATTCCCAGGCGGTGAAGGTCGGCGATACGGTTTATCTCGCCGGCCAGATTCCGCTGGTGCCGGAGACCATGGCGCTGGAGAGCGGCGACATGCGCGCGCAGATCCGGCGCGTGTTCGAAAACCTGGCCGCGGTGGCCAAGGCCGCCGGCGGCAGTCTGCAGGACGTCGTGAAGCTGAACGTGTTTCTCGCCGATCTCGCGAATTTTCCGCTGGTGAACGAAGTGATGGCGCAGTACTTCCGCGAACCCTATCCGGCGCGCGCCGCCGTCGGCGTAGCGGCGCTGCCCAAGGGTGCGGGCGTGGAGATGGATGCCATTCTTGTATTAACGAGGGGGAAATCCGCGCCATCGCCAAAAATGTCAGGATTGCGCGCGGCACGCAAAAAGAAAACGCGTCGGTAGGCGGTTCGCATCGAACGAATATTTCAGCGAACGAAGGAAAAATCGTGGCGCACAAAATTTCAAAGCATGTTCTGTGTGGCTTGATTTTCTGCGTTGCGCTCTGCCCGGGAGGGCTCGTTGCCGGCAATGTGTACAAACACGTGGACGAGAATGGCGGAGTGTATTATTCGCAGATTCCTCCTCGCGAGGGAGAGGTTTCCCGGATAACGACCCCGGCGCCGCCCGCTGACGATGGCGCGCAGTTGCCGCAAGGCGAGTCGATTCGCGGGAAGAACGGCGAGTGTTTGACCGTCAAATGCATGGCTGACGAAATGGAAACGGACCGGCTCAAGCGCGAGGGCGAGTATGCGAGGAGGCGCGCTGAAAACGAGAGAGCGGTTAAGAAGAAGACGCAAGACGGGCCTTCGAAAACAGCGGCATCGGGAATAAGTGCGGACGCCCTTCAGCAGCTGTGCCTCAATGGGTCGATAGGGCCCAGCACAAGAGACTGTAACGACGTCAACAAACTTCGGAAATGGTATGAAGCGGAAATTATGAGGAACGAGGAATTAAAGTTCAAACGCGAGACGAGGGATCCCGGAGATAAATATCGCTAGGCGAATTGTGACAGGAATTCCCATGTCAGCGCTTTATGAGAAAAAATGGCGATGAGATTAAACGTGTTGGCTTCGGGTGAGGGCGGCAGCGAGTCTTTGCCGGTCACCGTTCTGAATGGCGTCGGGCCGAAGCTCGCGGAAAAACTCAAGCGCCTCGGCCTGTACACCGTGCAGGACGTGCTGTTCCATCTTCCCCTGCGCTACCAGGATCGCACCCGTCTCCTGCCGATCGGCGGCCTGCGGCCCGGCATGGAGGCCGTGGTCGAGGGCGAGATCGAGCTCGCCGACGTCGTGTTTCGCGGACGGCGCAGCCTGATCTGCCGCGTGAGCGACGGCACCGGCCGTCTGCACCTGCGGTTTTTCTATTTCAGCGCCGCACAACAGGCGAACCTGGCGCGCGGCCGCCGCCTGCGGCTGTTCGGCGAGGCGCGCTTCGGTCCCGCGGGCCTCGAGATGATTCATCCCGAGTACGAATTCACCGACGGCGCCGCGCCCGCGAAGCCCGAGGAAAACCTGACGCCGGTGTATCCGGCGACCACCGGCGTGCATCAGCTGAGCCTGCGCAAGCTCGCGCGCCAGGCGCTGGAAAAATATCTGGACAAAATCGAGGAATGGCTGCCTCTCCCGGTGTTGCAGGAGTTGCAACTGCCGACCCTGACCGAGGCGCTGGCGCTGGTGCACCAACCGCCGCCGCATACGCCGGTGGAGTTGCTGGCGGAGGGAAAACATCCGGCGGTGCTGCGCCTCGCCTTCGAGGAACTGCTGGCGCATCACCTGAGCCTCAAGCGGCTGCGCGCGCACTCGCAACAACAATCGGCTCCGCGGCTGGCGAGCGCGCACGCGAACGACAACCCGCTGATGTCACAACTCATCGCGGCCCTGCCGTTCAAATTGACCGGCGCGCAACAGGGCGTGCTGGCCGAGATTCGTGCGGACCTGGCGCGCGCCCATCCCATGCAGCGCCTGGTGCAGGGCGACGTCGGCTCCGGCAAAACCATCGTTGCCGCACTGGCGGCGCTGGTGGCGGTCGAAAACGGATATCAAGCGGCGATCATGGCGCCGACCGAGCTGCTCGCCGACCAGCACCTGCGCAACTTTTCCGGCTGGCTCGAACCGCTCGGCGTCGTCGTGGTCGGACTCTCCGGCAAGCTCAACGGCCGCGCGCGCCAGGACGCGCTGGAAAAAATCGGATCGGGCCGGGCCGACATCGCGGTCGGCACCCAGGCATTGTTCCAGGAAGGCGTGGAATTCGCCGAGCTCGGCCTGATCGTGGTCGACGAGCAGCACCGCTTCGGCGTGCACCAGCGCCTCGCCTTGCGCGAGAAGGGCAGCCTGGGTTCGCGCCGGCCGCACCAGCTGATCATGACCGCCAAGCCCATTCCGCGCACGCTGGCGCAGAGCCTGTACGCCGATCTCGACGTCTCGGTGATCGACGAGCTTCCTCCGGGCCGCAAGCCGGTCGAAACGGTGGCGATTCCGTCGGCGCGCCGCGCCGACGTGGTCCGCCGCATCCGCGACGCCTGCACCGTCGGCCGTCAGGCTTACTGGGTTTGCCCGCTGATCGAGGAATCGGAAACGTTAGAGCTGGAAACGGCGACCGATACCGCCCAGGCGTTGCAGGAAGCGCTGCCCGAGATTCGGATCGCGCTGATCCACGGACGCATGAAGCCGCCGGAAAAGGAAAAGATCATGACGACGTTCAAGCGCGGCGACATTCAGCTGCTGGTGGCCACGACCGTGATCGAAGTCGGCGTGGACGTGCCCAACGCCTCGCTCATGGTCATCGAGAACGCCGAGCGCCTCGGGCTGTCGCAACTGCACCAGTTGCGCGGGCGCATCGGCCGCGGCGACGCCGAAAGCCATTGCGTGCTGCTGTATCAGCCGCCGTTGTCGGAAATGGCGCGCGCGCGGCTGGCGGCGCTGCGCGAAACCAGCGACGGCTTCGAGATCGCGCGGCGCGACCTGGAGATGCGCGGTCCGGGCGAGATACTCGGCACGCGCCAGGCCGGCATGCCGCAGTTTCACATCGCCGATCTGTTGCGCGACCATGCCCTGCTGCCGCGCGTGCAGCAGGTGGCGGAGCTGCTGCTCCGGGAACATCCCCGAAGCGTGAATCCGATCGTGCGCCGCTGGCTCAGCGGCGCCGAAACTTATGGCAACGTCTGAAAGCCGGCGCGCTAGAATTCGCGCGCCAGCATCAGCGTCAGGAAATCCTCGCCCGTGTTCGGGCCGTGCCAGTTGAGCCGCAGCGCGGTTTTGCCGTTCGAGTAATGGGTCTCGCCGAGGGACAGGTCGTATTTCCCGAACCGGCGCCCGAACGCGAGGCGCACCATGAACTGCCCGGCGGTGCCCAGGTGATCCGTGGTCCGGTCCACCACGCCGACGCCGAGCGTGCCGGCGAAATAATTTTCCGGTGAAAGTTTCCAGCGCACGACGCGCGCCACGGTGAGCGCGCTGTTGCGGGTCGAACCGCTCCAGTAGCCGAGCGTGAGGTCGTAGAGGCTTTTCCGGTTGAACAGGTCGGGCGCGTTTTTCTGGTAGGAGAAAAACACCGCGTTCGATCCCTGCGAATAGATGTTGCCGCGTCCCGCCGTGACCGCCAGCATGTCGGCGTCGGCGAGACGCGGGCACGGCAGCATCCCGGCGATCAGGAGCGTCAAGGCGCGTGCACGCGGCGGCATGTTTGTTTGATTCTCTCCGAACCGTTTGCTTTTTTAACGCTGCGACCGGGCGTGGCGCGGCCCCTATATGATTTCCCAGAAGCCGGTACGATGTACAGAGCCGTCGTTTGCGCTGACCGGCCGGGCCGTTTCTGCTACGATTCCGCACCCATCAATCACTGATCCATTACATGACCAGCGTGCGCCCGGCATCGCCGCGAAGCACGGAACCGCTGTGGCGGCCGGTGCAGCGGCTCAACCGCGCCGGGATTCCGGAAAAATACCGGCCGTGGCTGCTCGATCCAGCCTCGCTCACCGAGCGCCTGATCGGCCATTGTCCCCGGCAGTTTCATGTGCAGTTGCTCGACCAGCGGCGCGCGCGTCCGCTGGACAGCGAGGCCAGGGCGGTCGGCATGCGGCACGGCACGCGCGCCGTGGTCCGCCAGGTGCAGCTGATGTGCGGCGACACGCCGTGGGTTTACGCGCGCACGATCATCCCGCCGCCGACGCTGGCGCGCAAATTCCACCGCTTCGCCCGTCTCGGCGCGCGTTCCCTCGGGGCGGTGCTGTTCGCCGATCCGTCGATGCGGCGCGGCGAAGTGGAAGTCACTTGCCTCACTCCCGGGGATTTTCTTTACGACCTGGCGGCGTGTCGGCTGCGCGACAAGCCCGCGCTGATCTGGGGCCGGCGCTCGCTGTTCCGGCTCGGCGGCAAGCCGCTGCTGGTGTGCGAATTTTTTCTGCCGGACATTCCCGAATTCATGGACTGACGATGACGGAGCGGCTCAAGGACTATGCGCGGCTGATGCGCCTGCACCGGCCGATCGGCATCCTGCTGTTGTTGTGGCCGACGCTGTGGGCGCTGTGGATCGCCGCGCAGGGCCGGCCCGGACTGCACGTGTTCGCGGTATTCGTGCTGGGCGTGGTGCTGATGCGTTCCGCCGGTTGCGTGATCAACGATTACGCCGACCGCGATTTCGACCCGCACGTGGAGCGCACGCGCGACCGCCCGATCGCCGCCGGGCGCGTCACGCCGCGCGAGGCGCTCGCGCTGTTTGCGGCGCTGTGTCTGATCGCGTTCGCGCTGGTGCTGACGCTGAACCGTTTCACCATCCTGCTCTCCGTCGCCGGCGCGTTTCTCGCCGCGACCTATCCGTTCGTCAAGCGCTTCACGCATCTGCCGCAGTTCTACCTCGGCGCGGCGTTCGGCTGGGGCATCCCGATGGCGTTCGCCGCCGCGACCGGCGCCGTACCGCCCGCGGGCTGGGTGCTGTTCGCCGCCAACGTATGCTGGGCGGTGGCCTACGACACCGCCTACGCCATGGTCGACCGGGACGACGACCTCAAGGTCGGCGTGAAATCCACCGCGATCCTGTTCGGCCGCTACGACCGGCTGATGATTTTCCTGTTTCACGTCCTGACGCTGGCGCTGCTGGCGTGGACCGGCGCGCTCGCCGGCCTCGGATTGCGGTATCATGCCGGCTTGGTCGCGGCGTTCGGTTTCGCGCTGTATCAGCAGCGCCTGATGCGCGGCCGGACGCGTGACGGTTGTTTCCGCGCGTTTCTCAACAACAACTGGTTCGGCGCCGCGGTGTTCGCCGGCCTGATGATGAGCTACTTATAAGATCATTTGCCGCAAAGAGCGCAAAGAGAATCGTGAATAAAATGAAATCAAGAATAAGCATTCATCTTTTCTTTGCGTCCTTTGCGCCTTTGCGGCAAAAATTCATATAACAGGTTATGAAACTTTACGGTTCGCTCACTTCGCCCTACGTGCGCAAGGCGCGCGCGCTGATCCGCGAAAAGAATCTCGCCTGCGAATTCGTCGTCGCCGACGCCTGGGCCGCCGACAGCCCGATCCCGGCGCTCAATCCGCTCGGCAAGGTGCCGGTGCTGGCGCTCGACAACGGCGAGGCGCTGTTCGATTCGCCGGTGATCGTCGAGTATCTCGACGCGCTCCAGGCGCCGGCGCTGCTGCCCGTTTCGGGCACGGCGCGCTGGGAGACGCTGCGCTGGCAGGCGCTGGCCGACGGCATGCTCGACGCCACCGTGACCCGCTTGCTTGAATCGCGGCGGCCCGCGGAACAGCAATCGACGGAAAACATCCGGCGTCAGGAAGAAAAAGTCGCGGGCTCGCTGGAATACGCCGAGCGCCGTCTGGGCCGGGGCCAGTGGTTCATGGCGGATCGCTTCAGTCTCGCGGATCTCGTCATGGCGGTGGCGCTCGAATACATCGACTTCCGCTATCCGCACGACTGGCGCGGCCGCCACGCGCGACTGGCGCGGTGGCTCGCCGGCGTGAGCGCGCGCCCGTCGCTGGTCGAGACCCGGCCGCCGGGCATGGAAAAGAAATAGGAATCAAAGAGGACTTCGGCACATGACCCTCGGCATACTGCTCATCGCGTTGCTGGTGATCCTGATCGGCGCGGAAATCTTCACCAACGCGCTGGAGCATCTCGGCCAGCGCCTCAAAATATCCGAAGGCGTCACCGGATCCATTTTCGCCGCCGTCGGCACGGCCCTGCCCGAGACCATGGTCCCGGTGGTGGCGGTGCTGTCCACCGCCAGCACGCAGGAGGTGCGCGAGGAAGTGGGCGTGGGCGCGATCCTCGGCGCGCCGCTGATGCTGTCGACGCTCACGTTGTTCCTGATGGCGGTGTTCGCGGTTCACAAGCGCGGCTGGCAGGACGAGTTCCATCCCGAGCGCAGCGGGCTGACCCGCGACCTGCAATGGTTCCTGCTCGCCTTCGGCATGAGCACGGCCGCGATTTTCGTGCCGCACCACGTGACCTGGGTACGCGTGCTGATCGCGCTGTCGCTGGTGTTCGTGTATTTCATTTACATTCTGCTCACGATCCGCGCCT
Organism: Candidatus Muproteobacteria bacterium; assembly: GCA_027449605.1. Lineage (GTDB taxonomy): Bacteria > Pseudomonadota > Gammaproteobacteria > Acidiferrobacterales > Sulfurifustaceae > Sulfuricaulis. The sequence goes on from DAIDLH010000100.1 coordinate 9,392, forward strand.
CGGCGCGACTGGTCGCCGACGGGCACGGCACCAAGGCGGACGAGCCGCTGTTCCTGGTGCGGCTGATGGGGCGCATCAACGTTCCGGAAAACATGTTCACGGTGCTGGCGCAGCTGGGCATGGGGTTCGCGCTCATCATCTTCGGCGCGCACGGATTCGTGCAGGGCGTGGAGCAGTTGTCCGAATGGCTCGGCATCACCGCGCTGGTGCTGTCGCTGCTGATCGTGCCGATCGCCACCGAGCTGCCGGAGAAGGTGAACAGCATCCTCTGGATCCGCAAGCGCAAGGACACGCTCGCCTTCGGCAACATCACCGGCGCCATGGTGTTCCAGGGCGCGCTGCTGCCGGCGCTCGGCATCCTGCTGACGCCGTGGGAACCGCGCCGCGAAGTCATCGCGGGGCTGATTCTCACCATCGTCGCCAGCACCTATCTGCTGCTGATGCTGCGCCGCGGGGCGCTGCGGCCGGTGCATCTTTTCTTCAACGGCGGCTGCTATCTCGCCTACCTGATCACCGTGCTCGTCTGACCCGTGCCGTTCGCGGGGCAATCGCCTAGAATAGGCGCGCATGCATCTTCAGGGCGGACAAGTGGCGACCAAAACGGACAAAGACACGGCTCCGGCGCGGTACGCGGTGATGGGCAATCCCGTCGCCCACAGCAAGTCGCCCGCGATCCACAAGCAGTTCGCGCACCAGTTCGGACATAACCTCGAATACACCGCGTTGTGGGTCGACACCGACGGGTTTGCCGAGGCGGTGGAGCAGTTCCGCGCCGAGGGCGGCAAGGGCCTGAACGTCACCGTGCCGTTCAAGCTCGAGGCCTTCGAGCTTGCCGACAATCTCAGCGACCGCGCCAGGCTGGCGGGCGCGGTCAACACCCTCCGCTTCGAGCCCGACGGAAAAATTTTCGGCGACAACACCGACGGCACCGGCCTGGTGCACGATCTCACCAAGAACCTGGACGTGCACCTGCGCGGCAGGAAAATCCTGGTGCTGGGCGCGGGCGGCGCGGTGCGCGGCGTGCTCGGGCCGCTGCTCAAGCAGAATCCCGCCGCGCTCGTCATCGCCAACCGCACCGTATCCAAGGCGAAGGAACTCGCCAAAACATTCGCGTCGTCCGGCAAGGTCGAAGCCGTCGGTTATGACGACCTCGTGGGCAAGCGCTTCGACGTCGTGATCAACGGCACCAGCGCGAGCCTGAAAGGCGAGGTGCCGCCGCTGCCGGTGAATCTGTTCGCCAGCAACGCGGTGGCTTACGATATGATGTACGGCGACAAGCCGACGCCGTTCCTGGAATGGGCGATGCTGCACGGCGCCGAAACCGCCGCCGACGGCCTCGGCATGCTGGTGGAACAGGCGGCGGAGTCGTATCTGTTATGGCGCGGCGTGCGTCCGGAAACGAAGCACGTGATCGCGGCGCTGCGGAAGGGTGGATAGTCAGTTATTGCACACGCGCACCAGCAGCGGCGATTTCATCCCGCCATCGGCGGCGTCTTCTCCGGGAGCCAGCTTGCGCAATACGTGGTAAACCGCGCCCTGCGTCACGCCCAGTCGCTGGGCGATCAGCGCATTCGATAATCCCTGCTGTTTGAGTTTGACGACCCTCATCGGGTCGAGCTTGCGGAACGTTCTGGCCACGATCACCCCCTGATCTGTCCGACAATGGAAATTTTTCCTGCGGGTCCGGTTCGGACGCGGATCAAGCCCGGCCGCTGTTGCGGTTTTTTTCCAGCATGCCGGAGCCGTCTCCCCGCCGGCGCGGCTTCGGCGGCGGATAACGGTCCGGAAACAGCGCGTCCAGCGGAATGCCGGTGATTTCGGAAACGCGCCGTTCGACGCGGGCGCTGATGTATTTGCGCGTCAGCACCTGCTGTACCGATTGCGGCCCGAACAACCCCAGTTCCTCGGCCACGCGGGTGAGGGTGTAACCTTTTTTGGCCAGCGCGTATTTCAGATCGAGATAATCCATTCTTGTTCTTCCCTGTGTTACGATTTAACTGAATAAATTCAGCTTTACCCATCCCTGTTCCAGTCGAGAGAGCATGGTGCGAAAAAATACACCTGTCAATACAACGGGTGAAAAAAATTCATCTCCGGGACGATTGAAGCAAGAGCGCACCCGGCTCGGCCTGAGCCAGGTGGCGCTGGGCAAGGCGCTGGGGGTGACCAAATGGACGGTCATCAACTATGAGCGGCCGGCCGGCCGCGGCACGCCGATCCCGGCCGACCTGCTGTCCGCTTGTGCGCGCCTGGGCATGGACGTGCAGTACATCCTCACCGGCGTGGCGTCCGCGAACCTGAATCGGGTGGCCGAGGAGGCCGGGGACTACCGGGTCGAACACAAGACCGCGGACGCCTTGTCGAAGGAGGAGCGGCGCTTGCTGGAAAAATACCGCCGGCTCAAACCGCCGCAGCGTCACCACGCGCAGGCGATCGTGGCGACGCTGGAGTCGACGTCGGGAACGGGGAAAGCCATCAAAACGGTACGGCGCAAGTCGCGCGCCAGGCGCTGAAAAACCGGCGTTTACTTCAGATAACCGTCTTTCAGTTTCACGTAATGCCGGGCCGAGTATTCGAACCAGGCTTTTTCCTCTTCGGTCAGTTCACGCACCCGTTTCGCGGGCCGGCCCATCCACAGATAACCGCCTTCCAGTTCCTTGCCTTCGGTGACCAGGCTGCCGGCGCCGAGGAACACGCCGCTGCGCAGCACCGCGCCGTCGAGTATCGCCGATCCCATGCCGATGAGGCAGCGCGACTCGACGGTGCAGCCGTGGATGATGCACTGGTGGCCGATGGTGACGTCGTCGCCGACGATCACCGCCCAGCCGCCCGGCACGGCTTCGTAATCGTGGGTGCCGTGGAGAATGCTGCCATCCTGGATGTTGGTGCGCGCGCCGATGCGGATGACATTCACGTCGCCGCGCACCGAGCACATGGGCCAGATGGAGGTGTCCGCGCCGATGACGACGTCGCCGATGACGGTCGCTGCCTCGTCGATGTAAACCCGGGGCCCGATGGTGGGCAGGATGTTCTTGTAAGGACGGATAGCCATGGCCGCGATTATAGGAAGAAAAAGGCGTGCTATGCCATCCACGTCAGCGGCGGTTCGTCGAGCGCCGCCGCCTGCTGCTTGAGCGCGAGCACCTGCTCTTCCCAGTAACGCCGCGTGTTGAACCAGGGGAAGTTGCGCGGAAACGCGGGATCGTCCCAGCGCTCGGCGAGCCAAGCCATGTAGCGCAGCATGCGCAGCGTGCGCAACGGTTCGATCAGGCGCAGCTCGGCGGGATTGAATTCCATGAACTCGCCGTAGCCGGACAGCACGTCGGCCAGCTGGAGTTCCATTTCCTCGCGCTCGCCGGCAAGCAGCATCCACAAATCCTGCGCCGCCGGGCCGGTAAGGCAGTCGTCGAAATCCACCAGATGCGGACCGGTGCCGGTCCAGAGGATGTTGCCGAGATGGCAGTCGCCGTGCAGCCGTATCCACGCGGCGTCGTCGGCGGCGCGGAACGCGGCTTCGATGGGCGGAAAAAGATATTCCGTGATCGTGAAGAACGACGCACGCAATTCCTCCGGCACGATGTCGTGCTCCTTGAGGTAGCGCACCGAGCGATGTCCGAATTCCTCGATACCGAGACGCGCGCGATGGCGGAACGGTTCGGCCGCGCCGAGCCGGTGCAGGCGTCCGAGATAACGGCCGAGCAGGGCGCGGTCGTCACGCGAGTTCAACTCCGGCGCGCGCCCCGGTTGCCATGGAAACAGCGCGAAGCGGAAACCGCCGTGGTGGTTGAGCGTGGCGCCGTCGCGGCGCGCGAGCGGCGCCACCGCCGGGATTTCATGCTCGGCCAGTTGCCGCGCGAAGCTGTGTTCTTCCAGGATCGCGGCCTCGTCCCAGCGGCCGGGGCGGTAGAACTTGGCCACACAGGGGGCGTCGTCCTCGATATCCACGCGGTAGACGCGGTTTTCATAGCTGTTGAGCGCGAGCAGGCCGCCGGTGCAGCGCAGGCCGTAGGTTTCCACCGCTTCGAGGATGATCTCGGGCGTGAGCCTATCGTATGGGTGCGGGGCTTCGGTCGTCACGGCGGCACGTTATAATAGTTCCACATGGAAAACACCTCTCCCGCCGCCAACCCCCTGCTCGATGTTTCGCAACCGCCCCGTTTCGGCGCGATCCGCCCGGAACATGTCGGTCCGGCGCTGGACCGGGTGCTGACGGAAAACCGCGCCGCCCTCGAGCGCCTGGTCGCCGCCGGCGGAATCGCCACTTGGGACGACTTCGCCCAGCCGATCGAGGACATGCGCGAACGCCTGGCGCGCCTGTGGTCGCCGGTGTCGCACCTGCACGCGGTCATGGACAGCGAGCCGCTGCGCGCGGCCTATAACGCCGGGCTGCCGAAGATCACCGACTATTTCACCGAGCTGGCGCAGGACGAACGCCTGTACGCCGGCTATCGATCCATCGCCGCCAGTCCCGGGTTCGCGCAACTGACCCAGGCGCAGAAAAAAATCGTCGAGAACACGTTGCGCGATTTCCGCCTCGCCGGCGCGGAACTGCCGCCGCAGGAAAAGGCGCGCTTCAAGCAGCTGCAGCAGGAAATGGCGGCGCTGCACAGCAAGTTCACGGAAAACGTGCTCGACGCCACCCAGGCGTGGGACCTGCGCATCACCGACGAAAACGACCTGGCCGGCCTGCCCGAGTCCGCGCGCGCCATGGCGCAACAGGACGCGCAGGAAAAAAATCTGCCCGGCTGGCGTTTCACCCTCGAGGGACCGTCGTACATCGCGTTCATGACCTATGCCGACAGCCGCGAGTTGCGGAGGCAAATGTATGAGGCCTTCGTCACGCGCGCCAGCGACCAGGGGCCGACGGCGGGGCAGTGGGACAACGGCGATCTGATCGTGCAACTGCTGCGGCGGCGGCGCGAAGCGGCGCGACTGCTCGGCTTCGGCAATTTCGCCGAGTACGCGCTGCAGACGCGCATGGCCAAAACGGTTCCCGAAGTGATGGACTTCCTGAACGATCTCGCGGCGCGCGCCCGGCCGGCGGCGCGGCGGGATTTCGAGGAGCTTAAACATTACGCCCGCGAGGCGCATGGCGTGGAAAAGCTCGAAGCCTGGGACATCGCGTATTACTCGGAAAAACTGCAACAGGCGAAGTACAAAATTTCCCAGGAAGACCTGCGTCCGTATTTTCCGGAAACCCGGGTCGTGCCCGGGATGTTCGAGGTGGTCGCGCGCCTGTATGGCCTGAAGATCGCCGAGGTCAAGGGCGTCGAGGCGTGGCATCCGGACGTGCGCTTCTACGAAATCCGCGACGCCGCGGACGAAGTGCGCGGACGGTTCTACATGGACCTGTACGCGCGGGCGCACAAGCGCGGCGGCGCGTGGATGGACGATTGCATCAACCGCAAGCGCACCGCCGGCGGGGTGCAGGTGCCGGTGGCGTATCTGGTGTGCAATTTCACCCCGCCGGTGGGCGGCAAACCGGCGCTGTTCACTCACGACGAGGTGACCACGCTGTTTCACGAGTTCGGCCACGGCCTGCATCACATGCTCACGCGGGTGGATTACGTCGGCGTCGCCGGCATCAACGGCGTGGCCTGGGACGCGGTCGAGCTGCCGAGCCAGTTCATGGAGAACTGGTGCTGGGAGCGCGAGGCGCTGGATCTCATCGCCGCGCATCACCGGAGCGGCGACCGGATTCCGGATGAGCTGTATAAAAAAATGATCGCCGCGAAAAATTTCCAGTCGGGAATGCAGTTCGTGCGGCAGCTGGAGTTCTCCCTGTTCGACATGCGCCTGCACGCCGGTTTCGACCCGGACGGAAGCAGGAGCGTGCAGGCGGTGCTGGACGAGGTGCGCGCCGAGGTTGCCGTGATGACGCCGCCGGCGTTCAATCGTTTCCAGAACGGTTTTTCGCACATCTTCGCCGGCGGTTATGCCGCCGGTTACTACAGCTACAAATGGGCCGAGGTGCTGTCGGCCGACGCGTTCAGCAAGTTCGAGGAGCGCGGCGTTTTCGATCGCGCCACCGGACTCGAATTTCTGCAAAATATTCTCGAGCAGGGCGGTTCGCGCGAGCCGATGGAATTGTTCGTGAACTTCCGCGGGCGCGCGCCCCGGATCGAGGCGCTGCTGCGGCATTCCGGTTTGACGGTTTGAGGGAGGAATCATGACAGGAAGTCATCGCGTTCTGCTGGTCCTGATCCTGCTCGGCCTGTTTTCCAGCGCCCGGGCGGAAACCTTGTACGTCGCCGAACGCCTGCGCATCGGCCTGCGCGCCGACGCCACGGAAACCGGCGCGGTGGTGAAAACCGTCGAAACCGGCACGCCCCTGGAGGCGATCCAGCGGACGGAAAATTTCGTGCAGGTGCGCGATGCGCAGGGAACCGAGGGCTGGGCCGAAGCGCGTTACCTCAGCGCCGACGTACCCGCCCGTTTGCGGCTGGGCAAGCTTGAGGAAGAGCTGGCCAAGAGCCGCAAGGCCGCGAGCGACGCACAGGCGCAACTCAAGAAATCCCAGGCGACCGTGGCCGAGCAGACGGCCAGGATTGCCGCATTGGAAAAGGAAACGACCGACATGCCGGCGCCGCCGCCCGCGGCCGTTCCTTCCCCGCCGCCGGCGCCACCGGTCGGCAAAACCCCGCGGGACGCCGGATTTACCTTGAGCTATGCGTGGCTCGGAATTTCCTTTGCTATGCTAGGAATTGGGTTCGCCGCCGGCGTCAGATGGCTGCGCGAGTCCATACGCAAACGATCGGGCGGCATGTACTTGAGGGTTTGATCATGGGAAGGATTAATCAATGGCTTGTCATGGCGCTGGCGGCGATCGGATTCGCCGCGGCGCAAGCGGGCACCCTGTACAAATGGGTCGACAGTAACGGCAAGGTTTCCTACCACGACCAGCCGCCGCCGGAAGGCGCCGGTTATCGCGTCGAGGAAAAGAATATCGGCGCCGGCGGGAAATCCGGGGAGAAAGAAGACGAAACGCTCGCCAAAGCCGCGGAAAAATTTCCGGTAGTCCTCTACTCGGTTCCCGACTGCGGCTCCTGCGACCTCGTGCGCATCTATCTGCAGAAGCGCAAGGTCCCGTTCACCGAGCAGAACCTGAACGCCGATCCGAACCTGCAACAGACCCTCAAGAAGAAAATCGGATCCTTGTCGGCGCCCACCATCATGGTCGGCGAGAAAGTCATGAAGGGTTACATCGAATCCCTGCTGGAAGGAGAACTGGATGCGGCCGGCTATCCGAAAATGGAGACGCCCGGAACTTCCGCGGGCGAGAGTCCGGCGAAGGAAAATGCGCCGGCGCCGGTCGAATCCGGTTACCGTCCAACGCGCCGTTACTGATCCGGACTCAATGCGAGGCTGGAAATTTTACGATGAAGATCGAGGTATTCGAGCCGTGACGTTATTCGACACAGTGCCGCCGGGAAAGCCATAAAATAATCGAGCCGCGGAACTAAAGATGAATTCAAAGAAAAATCCGGATCCTCTCCTTGTTTCCCCGATTCGAAAGATGTCGCCGGAAGGATCGGCGGCGGCGATGCGCCAGCTGGCGCTGACGTATTTGCAGGATGGCAAGACGGATAAAGACAAAGAATACGGACGCAGACTTTTGTTGACGGCGGGTCGCGCGGCGGATCGTGCCGCCTCGAGACTTCTGGCGGATTATTATCTGTCCGGCCGGTTCGGCTTTCCGAAAGACAGGGAGCAGTCGACCCACTGGTGGTTGCGATCGGAACGGCGCCTCTGGTCCGAGCAATCGCCCCTGTATCGTTACAGGCTGTGGAAGCTTTCATGGGAAACCGGCGCGGACATGAGCGCCCTGATATGATCGGCGGCGGAAAATAAAAATTCGTCAATTCCGGAAACCTTCCCGGTCGTTCCGGCGCGAGAAATCCTCCAACCATTCCCGTAAGATACGGTCACGACCCAACCGGCTGAGCGGCCCATGATCACATGAAAATCGCGACGTGGAATGTGAATTCCATTCGCGTGCGCCTGCCGCAGGTTCTGGAATGGCTGCAACGGGAAGCCCCTGACATCCTGTGTTTGCAGGAAACCAAGATTACCGACGGCGAATTTCCCGTGGCGGCGTTCCGCGACGCCGGTTACCAGGCTGTTTACGCCGGCCAGAAAACCTACAACGGCGTGGCGACCTTGAGCCGCCATCCAGCCGAAAAAATCGTCGTTTCATTGCCCGGCGCGGACGGCGCGCAGAAGCGACTGCTGGCGGCCACGATCGGCAAGCTGCGCGTGATCAACGTGTACGTGCCCAACGGCGAGGAGGTCGGCTCGGAGAAATACTCCTACAAGCTGTCCTGGCTCGCGGCGCTGGAAAAATTCCTCGCCAAAGAACTGAAGACCCATCCGAAACTGGCGCTGCTGGGCGATTACAATATCGCGCCGGAGGAACGCGACGTGCACGACCCGAAACGCTGGGCGGGGCATGTGTTGTTCAGCGACCGCGAGCGCGCGGCATTTCAGGAGCTGGCGAAGCTGGGGCTGGCGGATGTGTTCCGGAAATTCGATCAGCCGGAGAAGAGCTTCAGCTGGTGGGATTATCGTGCCGGCGCCTTTCATCGCAATCACGGCCTGCGCATCGATCATATTCTGTGCAGCGCCAGGCTGAGCGCGGAATGTCGCGAGTGCCGCATCGATATCGAGCCGCGGAAACACGAGCGCCCTTCCGACCACGCTCCGGTCGTTGCTCAATTCCATGCCGTGTCTTAAGCGCACTCCCTTCGTATTGCTCTTTGCTTTAGCGGTGGTGGCGATGCTGTCGGTTAATCCCGCTGACGCGGGCGCGGAGCCGGCGGAATACACTGACGCCCGCCCGTTGATGGGCACGCTGGTGAGCGTGGCGGTCGAAGGGTCGCGGCGCGACGTTCTGGAACGGGGCGTGAACGACGCTTACCGCGAAATGGCGCGCCTGTCGGACATGATGAATCATTACAACCCGGACAGCGTGGTCAGCGCGATCAACCGTCAGGCCGGCAAGCTGCCGGTCGAGGTTCCGCGTGAATTGATGCAGGTGCTGCTCGCGGCGCGGCGCGTGTCGGAGCGCAGCGACGGCGCCTTCGATGTCACGGTCGGTTCGCTGACAGGCTGGCGCTTCAACCCGGAGCAACCCGGCATCCCGTCGCCGGAACAGATCCGGCGCGCATTGCCGCTGGTGAACTTCCGTCACGTGATTCTGGATGAAACTGGCCGGACCGCGATGCTCGCGCGGTCCGGCATGCGTATCGACCTCGGCGGCATTGCCAAGCTCTATATTCTCGACGCCGGAATGCGGACGTTGAAACGACACGGCATCGCACACGCGATGATCAACGGCGGCGGCGATGTCGTCGTCATCGGCGAGCATCGCGGGCGTCCCTGGCGCATCGGCATTCGACATCCGCGGCGCGACGACACGCTGCTCGGCGCGGTTGAATTGACTCACGGCTGGGTGGTGACCTCCGGCGATTACGAACGCTATTTTTTCCGGGACGGAAAACGCTATCACCACATCCTCGATCCGCGCACCGGTTATCCCACCGAGGGCCCGCAGCAGGTGACGCTGGCAGCGGACGATGTCGCACTGGTCAACGGCTATTCACTGGCCATCATGGTCCGGGGGGAGAAGTGGGGCCGGGATCTGATGGCGCGAACGCCGGGCCTCTCCGGCCTGATCGTCGGTCACGATGGAACCGTGTGGGTTTCGCCCGGCATGGACAAATTCCGTGCGGCTGTTTCGTCTCCACAAGCAAAATAAATATTCCATATCAATTAGTTGCCTGGTCATCCGACCGGTTGCGCGCCGTGAGCGCGAATTTTATACTTAATCTAATTGAGAACGATTTGCATTTAGATTAAGATTATGGAACAATGCGCGTCTTAACCAGACCCCAAAGGGTGCAGATCGTGAACTTCAAATCTTCCGTGGCAGCGCTGGCGCTGTTGCTCGGCATGGCGCAACCGCTGCACGCCGAGAATCTGCCGGTTTTCAATCTCACCATCAAGGACGGGCGTTATTCGCCGGAGACGGTGGAGATTCCGGCTGACCGGAAGATCAAGCTGGTCATCAAGAACGAAGGACCGGGTCCGGAAGAATTCGAAAGCTCGGATCTCAACCGGGAAAAAGTCATCAAGGCCGGCAAGTCCGCTGAAGTCACCATCGGCCCGCTGAAGCCGGGAACGTACAAATTCATCGGCGAGTTTCATCCCAAGACGGCACAGGGCCGCATCGTCGCCAAGTAGGACTCAGTTTCAGGAGCAATCATGCTGGCAACCGCGATAATCGTTTTCCGTGAAGTGCTGGAAGCAGCGCTCATCATCGGCATCGTGCTCGCCGCCACTCAAGGACTCGCCCGGCGCGCCAACTGGGTCAGTGCCGGCATCGTCGCCGGCGTGGCCGGAGCGGGTCTGGTGGCCTGGTTCGCCGACACGATTTCCGCCGCGCTCGCCGGCATCGGGCAGGAAGTGTTCAACGCGGGAATCATGCTGTTCGCGGTGGTCATGCTCGGCTGGCATAACGTATGGATGAAACGCCACGGCCGTGAAATGGCGCAACACATGCGCGACCTGGGCCAAGCCGTCAAGCTCGGCAGCCGTTCGATGACCATGCTGGCGGTGGTGATCGGCCTCGCGGTGTTGCGCGAAGGTTCGGAGGTCGTGTTGTTCCTTTACGGCGTTGCTGTCGCCCAGCCGGATTCGCCGGGACTCATGTTGTCCGGCGGTCTGCTCGGACTGCTGTCGGGCGCGATCGTGGGCCTGCTCATGTATCGCGGTCTGCTGCGGATCTCGAGTCGGCACCTGTTCGCCGTCACGACGTGGATGATCACGCTGCTGGCGTCCGGCATGGCCGCGCAGGCGGCGGGGTTCCTGATGCAGGCGGACCTGTTGCCGCCGCTGGTGCAGTCCATGTGGGACACCTCCGGCATCGTGGCGCAGAACAGCGTTTTTGGGCGCGTGTTGCAGACGCTGATCGGTTACGTCGACCACCCCAGCGGCATACAGGTCCTGTTTTACGCCGTCACGCTCATCAGCATTGTCCTGCTCATGCGTCTGTACGGCAGCATGTCGTCCTCCCATAAAGTTCAGCCGATTCGCGCGATGGAAACATAACCGGCTGACACCGGTTCAACTCCAACGATATTTTTCGCCCTATAAATGTAAACAATTCTCATTACCAATTTCAAAAATTCAGGAGACATAACGATGACGTTATTTAGTAGAACGATCGCTGTTTGCGCGTTGGTGGGACTGGGCATGCCCGGCATCGCCGCGGCGGTGGAGTATCCCATCGGCGTACCGGAGCAGCGCTACGGCATGGAGATCACCGCCGTTTACCTGCAACCGATCCGGATGGAGCCGGAGGGCATGATGCGCCCGGCGGAGCAATCCGACGTGCATCTGGAGGCGGACATCCGCGGGCTCGCCAACAACCCCAACGGTTTCAGCGAGGGCGAGTGGATTCCCTATCTGCTCGTGAAGTACGAGGTCGTCAAGCTCGACACCAAGGAAAAGATCAGCGGCGATTTCATGCCCATGGTCGCCAGCGACGGTCCGCATTACGGCGATAACGTCAAGCTCATGGGGCCGGGCAAGTACCGCGTCAAGTACACCATCGCGCCGCCCACGTCGCACGACGAGGGCAGGCATTTCGGCCGGCACACCGACCGCCTGACCGGCGTGCGCCCGTGGTTCAAGCCGTTCGAGGTGGAGTACGAGTTCATCTACGCCGGCATCGGCAAGAAGGGTGGATACTGAAACATGACTGCCGGACGGAAAAAAATCGGCGGGCTGTCCATGTTGCTGGCGGCCGGCATGTTCGGCGGCGCGGCGCCGCTGCACGCGGCCGAAACCGGCGCGGAATTGCGCGAGCTGCGGCAGCGCGTGGAGCGCCTGGAAGAGCAGAATCGCAAGCTCGACGAGGCGTTGTCGGAGCAGCGCATCAGCGCGGACGAGCCGCCGCTCGCCGCGCGGCTGAAGGCGGCGGAATCGGACGTCTTCAGCTTCCGCAAGGCGGCGCGCACGATCGAATCGATCGAGGGCATTCAGGCCGGCGCCGGCCTGACGATGTTCGCGCAGAGCCTCCTCAACTCCGAAGCGGCGCCGGGCGCGAACAACAGCGAGCTCAATTACCGCGCCGACGCCACCGTGCGGCTGCCGGCGGGGACGCTCGGCAACTCCTCCGAGGGTTTCCTGTTCGCGCATTTTCGCATGGGCCAGGGGCGCGGACTGCAATCGCCGGGACCGGCGTTTTCAGCCACCAACACCACGAGCTTCCAGCGTCCCGGCGCCGAACCTTCCGACAGCACCGCGCTGCTGGCGCAGGCGTGGTATCAGCTCAATATGCCGCTGCCCGTCGGCGGCAATCCGCAACTGTCGCGCCGGCACCTGGAATTCAACTTCGGCAAGATGGATCCGTTCGCGTTCTTCGACCAGAACAGCGCCGCCGACGATGAAACACGCGCCTTCGTCAATCAGGCGTTTCTGCACAACCCGCTGCTCGACGTCGGCGGCGACATCGGCGTGGACGGGTTCGGCTTCACGCCGGGTTTTCGCTTCGCCTACGTCAACGACTATTACAAGCCGCAGAGTTACGGTCTGTCGGTCGGCTTGTTCGGCGCCGGGAAGGGAGCGAGCTTCGACGATTCCCTGTCCTCGCCGTTCGTGATCGTGCAGGCGGAAACCGGGCAGCGATTCTTCGGCGGGCTCGCCGGCAATTATCGTCTCTATGTCTGGAGCAACGGCCGCGGCGCGGATTACGACGGGACCGTCACGCAACATCGCGGCGCGGGCGTCAGCGCCGATCAGCGCGTGGGCGATGCGGTGACGCTGTTCGGCCGCTACGGTCAGCAGAGCCGCGGCAAGGTGCGATTCGACCGCGCGCTCACGTTGGGGACGGAGATCGGCGGCAGTTACTGGGCGCGCGGCGCGGATGCGCTCGGCGTGGCGGCCGGGTGGCTTCGGACCAGCGACGAGTTCCGGCGGGATGCGCCCACGCTCGACGCCGACGCCGACGGCGTACCCGACTTCGGCTATGCCGCGAGCGGCGCCGAACGGGTGGCGGAGGTTTACTATCGCTACCGGCTCAATCCGCAGTTCGAAGTGTCGCCCGACCTGCAATACCTGGCGCGGCCGGGCGGCGACACCGCGGCGCGCGCGATCAAGGTATTCGGCCTGCGCGCCCAACTTACGTTCTGAACTTAAACAAGGGAGGTGCCTCATGAACGCCGACAATGAAACCGGAGACAGACGGATACTGGCCCGCTGCGCCGTGTGCCAGGTCGAACGCTGCGCCGACTGCGATACCGTGCATCTGCACGTCGGTCACGCCAGTCTGCGCCTCACCATGGCCGCGTTCCTGTCGCTCTGCGCCACCTTGCTCGAAGCGGCGCAAGCCGCGACTCAGGGTGCGGTCGTGCCGTCGGCGCCGCGCCGGGCGGCGAACTGATGCGCGCCATGATCGCCCGTCGCACCCAGTTCATCGTCGCCACCGCGCTGTGGCTCGCCGCCGGCCCCGGGCTCGCGGTGGGCGAAGAGCTGCTCACGCTCAAGCTCACGGCCAGGAACGGCCGCTTTTATCCGGAGACCATCGAAGTGCCCGCCGGCACGCGTTTCAAGATCGTCATTACCAACGAAGGTCCCGGACCGGAGGAATTCGAGAGCAGCGAACTCAACAAGGAAAAGGTGCTCGCCGCGGGGGTGACCTCGTTTCTGGTTTTTGCTCCCTTGAAACCGGGCACGTACCGTTTCTTCGGCGAATTTCATCCCGACACGGCGCAGGGCCGGATCGTCGTCAAGTGATCTGAAAGGCGCGGCGGATATTCGAACATGGATACGCAGATCGAGAGTGTCGTCGTAAATCCGGTCGCGTTCGCGCGCCGCAACGGCGGGTGGTTGCCGGCGTTGGGCGACGCCATGCAGCGGCATCGCTCCGTCATCCAGGCGATCCAGTGGACGGTGGTCGCGGTTTACTTTGCGCTGGTGGCGATTCCGGCGTTCCTGCCGCTGCCGCCGGAATCGGCGCACATTTACGACAATCTCACGCGCCTGGCGCAATTCGCGTTCTGGGGCGTGTGGTGGCCGTTCGTGATGGTGTCGATGATGCTCATGGGGCGCGTGTGGTGCGGCGTGTTCTGCCCCGAAGGCTCGCTCACCGAACTCGTCAGCCGCCGCGGCCTGCATCGACGCATTCCGCGCTGGATTCGCTGGGGCGGCTGGCCGTTCGTGGCCTTCGTCATGACCACGGTGTTCGGCCAGCTGGTGAGCGTGTACGAATATCCCAAGGCCACGCTGCTCATCCTCGGCGGCTCGACGCTGATGGCGCTCGCGGTGGGCTATGCGTACGGACGCGGCGCGCGCGTGTGGTGCCGTTATCTCTGTCCCGCCAACGGCGTGTTCGGACTGCTGGCGCGGCTGGCGCCGGTGCATTTCCATGTGGACCGCGCGGCGTGGAAAGCGAAACCGGCCGGCACGCCCGCGGTCGCGTGCGCGCCGCTCATCAACATCCCGCGCATGACCGGCGCTTCCGCCTGCCATGCCTGCGGCCGTTGCAGCGGACATCGCGACGCGGTGCAACTCACGGCACGCACGCCCGGCGCCGAGGTGCTGGCGCTCGCGCCCGAAACGGTCTCGCGCTGGGAAGTCATCCTGCTGCTGTTCGGCGTGCTTGGCGTGGCGCAGGGCGCGTTTCAATGGAGCGCGAGTCCCTGGCTCGTGGCGCTAAAGCAAGCCATCGCCGCCTGGCTGGTGGCGCACGACTCCTACGCGCTGCTGGCCGATAACGCCCCGTGGTGGCTGCTGACGCATTACCCCGAGGCGAACGATGTGTTCACCTGGCTCGACGGACTGCTGGTGCTGTTTTATATCGGCGCGGTGACGCTGGTCACCGGCGGCTGGTTGCTGATGTCGCTGTGGGCGGCGGAAAAATTTCTCGGCCGGCCGGGCGAGCGCTGGCGTCTGGCCTATGCGCTCATTCCGCTCGCCGGGATCGGCGCTTTCCTCGGCCTGAGCATGCTCACGGTGACGTTGCTGCGCTCGGAAGGGCTGATGCTCGCCTGGGTTTCCCCGGCGCGCGCGGCGTTGCTGGTCGCGGCGGTGAGCTGGAGTGCGTGGCTCGCGTGGCGCACGCTGGCAAAAACCGGCGCCTCCGGCTGGCGGCGCGGATTGGCGTTCGCCGGCGTGCTCGCCGGCATGGCGTTGCCCGCCGGGCTGTGGTTTATCCAGTTCTTTGTATGGTGACGCCGAAAGACGGCCGGCGATATGTTGATTGTTATTTTTCACGGAGAGTGACATGCGTTTCCTGAAACAAGCCATGATGTTGCTGATCGTCACGTTCGTGTTTCCCGTCGTGGCGGCGGACGAGATAGTCGTTTACTCCGCGCGCAACGAGCAGCTGATCAAGCCGTTGTTCGACGCCTACACCAAGGAGACCGGGACTGAAATCAAATTCATCACCGACAAGGAAGGCCCGTTGCTGGAAAAGCTGAAAGCCGAAGGATCGAACACGCCCGCGGACATGCTGATCACGGTGGACGCCGGCAATCTGTGGCTCGCGGCAAAGGAGGGCGTGCTGGCGCAGGTCGATTCGAAGCTTCTGAAGTCGAACATCCCGGCGCACCTGCGCGATCCGGACAACCGCTGGTTCGGTCTGTCGGTGCGCGCGCGTACCATCGTTTACAGCACCGCGCGGGTGAAACCGTCGCAGCTCTCGACCTACGAGGCGCTGGGCGATACGAAATGGAAAGGCCGTCTGTGCCTGCGCACTTCGAAGAAGGTCTACAACCAGTCGCTGGTGGCGATGATGATCGCGCGTCTGGGCGAGGCGAAAACGGAAAAGATCGTGACATCGTGGGTGGCCAATCTCGCGACCGACCCGTTTCCGGACGACACCAAACTGATGGAGGCGATCGTCGCCGGGCAGTGCGACGCGGGCATCGTCAACACTTATTATTACGGCCGGCTCAAACAGAAGCAGCCCGGAGCGCCGATCGCGCTCTTCTGGCCCAACCAGAAGGATCGCGGCGTGCACGTGAACGTTTCCGGCGCCGGCGTCACCGCCCACGCCCCACACCGCGACGCCGCCGTCAAATTTCTCGAATGGCTGTCCTCGAAAAAGGCGCAGAACCTGTTCGCGGACGAGAATCTCGAATATCCGGCCAACCCGAAGATCAAGCCGCACGCCAGCGTCGCCGCCTGGGGCAAGTTCAAGCAGGACAGCATCAACGTCTCGAAGGCCGGCAGTCTCCAGGCCAAGGCGGTGATGCTGATGGACCGGGCGGGCTACAAATAGCGCGCGCCGCGGAGGAACGGAACATGTACGTGTGCTTGTGCAAATGCGTGACCGACTGCCAGATCCGCGAGGCGGCGTGCGAGGGGGTCTGCACGATGCGCGAGCTGCGCGTGCGCCTGGGCGTGGCGACCCAGTGCGGCCGCTGCGCACGGCACGCCCAACTCGTGCTCAAGGAAACGCTGAATGCCGCGCCAGGCAAGGAAAACGACCAGGCCGCTTGAGTTTTTCACCAGGCGGCGCAAGCTGGTTGAGAACAAACCGAACGTACGGAGGGTGTCATGAAGGGCGATGCAAAGGTGATCGAGTATCTCAACAAGCTCCTGGCCGGCGAGCTGACGGCGATCGACCAGTACTTTACGCACTCGCGGATGTACCAGAACTGGGGACTCAACAAGCTGTACGAGCGCATCGAGCACGAGCGGACCGACGAGGTCGGGCACGCCGAGGCGCTCATCAAGCGCATCCTGTTTCTCGACGGGACGCCGAATCTTGCGGTGCGCGACCCGCTGAAGATCGGCAAGGATACGCCGGCGATGTTGAAGAGCGACCTTACGCTCGAACTCGGCGTCATCGCCGCGCTCAAGGAAGCGATCTCGTATTGCGAGACGGCGCGCGACTTCCAGACGCGCGAGATCCTGGAGCGGATGCTCGAGGACACCGAGGAGGATCACGCTCACTGGCTGGAGCAGCAGCTGTGGCTGATCGAGAAAACGGGATTGCAGAACTACCTGCAATCGCAGATGTGAGGCCATGCCATGAAGGGTGACACGAAGATCGTCGAACACCTGAACCAGGCGCTGCTGCACGCGCTCACGGCCATCGATCAGTTTTTTCTGCATGCGCGCATGTACAAGAACTGGGGCCTAAGCAAGCTCAACGAGCGGGTGTACAAGGAGTCGATCGCGGAGATGAAGCACGCCGACAAGCTGATCGAGCGCATTCTGTTTCTCGAAGGACTGCCGAACCTGCAAGACCTGCTGAAGCTGCTGATCGGCGAGCGCCCCGACGAGATGCTCAAGCTCGATCTGCAGCTTGAGACCGACGCGCGCGCCCAGCTTCAGGAGGCCGTCGCCCACTGCGAGCGCGCCGGCGATTACGTCTCGCGCGACCTGATCGAGGACATCCTCGAAGGCAAGGAGGAGCACATCGACTGGCTCGAGACCCAGCTCGACCTGATTGAAAAGACCGGCGCGCAGAATTATCTGCAATCGCAGATGTAGAGTCGGTGCTTGGTTCGTTAGAAGGCATGCCCATGAACGACAGAGACAAGACCGGACCGGAGGGCGGCGGCATAAAGCCGGCGCGGCCGCCGCGCGCACGCGCCGCGCCGCGCGCGCAAAGCCGCGATCTGCTCGGTGACGGCGGGCAGCTCATCATCGAGCACGCCGGGCGCGAGTACCGTCTGCGAGTGACCAGCAACGGCAAGCTGATTCTGACGGCATGAGCGCTTTCCATGCGCCGTCGCCGGCAAGGAGAAACCGATTCTGACCAGGTAAACTCAATTTCAAAAACCCGCCAGCCAGCAAACCCGCCGTACGGTTAGCCAGCCAGCTTCAACGACACATCATTGGAGGCTAATCGTATGCAACTTTGTACCCGAATCAGTCCAAAAAAACTGCGCTTGTTTACCAGCAACATCACGCCATGCGCAGCCGCGGGCGCCGCGCTCGTGGGCGCGTTGCTCTCGGTCGTCCCGGCGGCGGCCGACGAGAACCTGTTCGGATATCTCCTCGGCGCGGAGCCCACGCCGAAGGGCCATAACGAGGTATACGCGTGGTTGACGCGGCGCTGGGACAAGGGCGCCGGCGACTATACGGCCCATGACCTCAAGCTGGAATACGAGAAGGGCGTCACCGACCGTCTGGCGGCCGCAGTCTACCTCAATGGTCAGGCGATCGACACCTCGGGTATACGCATTGACGCTTACATGCCCGCCGACAAGCAGTACGGCATGCGTCCCTCGGGTGTGGAAGCCGCGCTCAAGTACTCCTTCCTGACGCCGGCGCTCGACGACATCGGGCTGGCCGCCTATTTCTCGTTCACCTACGACTGGCTCGACCCGCACTCGGGCCAGGACAAGAAGCAGTACACCGCCGAGGCCAAGCTGCTGCTCCAGAAATACGCGCTCGATGGCCAGCTTGTGTGGGTGGGCAACCTCGGTCTCGAGTCCACTTACGCCCACCGCAAACCGATCGACAACCTGCCGATCAACGACGACAGCGGCGAGCCGCTCGACTGGCCCAACATACCGGAGATGGAGCTCGGCTTCGTTGCCGGCACCGGCGTTTCCTACCGTTTCGCGCCCAACTGGTACCTCGGCGCCGAAGTTCTCCACGACCGCGAGATGGAGACCGAGGTCGGCACCGAGCGCTGGTCATGGCAGGCCGGCCCCACGCTGCATTACGGCGCCAGGAAATGGTGGGCCACACTCACCTGGCTCAAGCAGCTCCAGGGCGGCGGCGAGCAGTTCGGGCCCGCCAGCTATGACGGCCAAGCCTACCCGGGCCAGAACGACCCGAACCTGCATCTGGTCGAGAAGACCAAGAACGAGCTGCGCCTGAAAGTCGGTTACAACTTTTGAGGCGCCGCCGACATGGAACCGTGGATTCGATGGATTACCGTTCCGGTGCTGGTCGCGGCGGCGCCGGCCTATGCCGCGCAGTATCTCACCGTGGAGCAGGCGCAGCAGGCGCTGTTCCCGTCCGGCACGCGGTTTGCGCCGCATCCGCTGGAGCTCAACGCCGAACAGAAGCAAGCCATCGAACAGGCGTCCGGGGTGCGTGTACGCGACAGCAAACCGCAGGTCTGGCGCGCGTTTGCCGGCGAGCGCGCTATCGGCTGGTTCTTTGTCGATCAGGTGATCGGCAAGCATGAGTTCATCACTTACGCTCTGGCGCTCGATCCGGACGGCGCGGTGCGCGGCATCGAGGTGATGGACTACCGCGAGACCTACGGCTACGAGATTCGCAACGCCGAGTGGCGCCGGCAGTTCGCGGGCAAGCGCAACGGCGACGCGCTCAAGCTCGGGGGCGACATCCAGAACGTCACCGGCGCCACGCTCTCCTGCCGCAACGTCACCAACGGCGTGAAGCGCCTGCTCGCCATGCACGCGGCGCTGCTCAAACAATGAACGCGCCTCTGGACATCAGGCACTTCATGGTCGGCGCGGCGGACTGCGCGCGGGCGCGGCCGCTGCTCGGCACCGTGGTCGAGATCGCCGCGCGCGGCCCGGATGCAAGCGGCGCCGTGGAGCGCGCGTTCCGGGCGGTGGAGGAAGTGCAGCACCTCATGAGCTATCACGATCCGGACTCGGAAGTCTCGCGCATCAACCGCGAGGCGGCGCGGCGTGAGGTGACGGTGTCGCCGCACACGTTCCGGGTGTTGCAGGCGGCGCGCGAGTTCTCGCAGGCGAGCGGCGGCCTGTTCGACGTCACCGTCGCGCCGACGCTGGCCGCGCTCGGGTTCCTGCCGCGGCACGCGGGTTTCCCGCGCGCTTCGGGCCAGGGCGACTGGCGGCATGTGGAACTCCTGCCCGATGAACGGGTGCGACTCACTCGGCGCGTACGCATCGACCTCGGCGGCATCGCCAAGGGCTACGCGGTGGATCGCGCGATCGACGCACTCGAAGCGCACGGCGTGCACGCCGCGCGCGTCAACGCCGGCGGCGACCTGCGGCTGTTCGGAGCAGCGCCGCGGGTAATTCATGTGCGCCGGCCCGGCGCGCCGACGGAGCTGCTGCCGCTGATCGAGATGAGCGCGGGCGCGGCGGCGACCTCGGCCGATTACTTCAGCGCCCGGCGCGTGCGCGGGCATTGGGTCTCGCCGCTGATCCATCCCGGCACGCGCGCCGCGTGTCCGCGCGGGCGCAGCGTGACGGTGCTGGCGCCGGATTGCCTCACCGCCGATGCGCTGACCAAGGTCGTGCATGCCGATCCCGGGCGGGCGCTCGCGGTGCTCGCGCGGTTCTCGGCGCGCGCCCTGATGCTGCAAGAGGGCGGCGTCTGCCGGGCGTACGCCTTCGACGACGCGCAGGCGCCGTTCTGGCAGACGCGCTGGTTGTTATCGGACACGGATCATGTCTAAACCGCCGCCGATCCGCCTGGGCGCGCGGCACCGCCGCTGGCTGGCCGGGGTCTTCGGTCTGCTCTGGGCCTCGGGTGTGTTATGGCTTGGATTCCATTATTTTTTGCGGACGGAGGGCGACTTCGGTCCGCGGCCGCATGTCCTCGAAATCTGGTGGCTGCGCCTGCATGGCCTCGCGGCGTTTGCCGCCCTGGTCGCCATCGGCACGGTGCTCCCGGTGCACGTTCGCCGCGCCTGGGAGCTGAAGAAAAACCGGGGCAGCGGCCTGACGATGAAGGGCGCGCTGGCATGGCTCGCGCTTACCGGCTACGCGCTCTACTACTTCGCCGACCCGGAAGTGCGGCCATGGCTGCCGTGGTTGCACTGGGTTGCTGGACTGGGGTTGCCGGTTTTCTTCATGCTGCACATCGCGCGGGGCCAGGCGGTTCGCGCCACGGCGCGGCGTAAGCTTGGCATATTTCCAAGAGAACCCGCGCACGATCACCGCAGGCACGGCTGAGTAAAGGAAGTTTCGCGTTACGGGTTGCGTGTTTCGGGCTAAGATTCTTCGAGTCGTACCGAAACTCAAAAATTCGAGTTGCCGAAAATGAACGCCACCGCGGAACATATGCGCCGGGATCCACCGGCGGAAACCGGCATCGCCGCGTGGCTCGACGTCGACGTCCGCCTGTGGCGCCTGGCGAGTTTCACCGTCGCGGGCGTCGTGGCGGCGCCGATCCTGGTCATCGCGCTCGCCTGGCTCGCGCCCGCGGGCGACGTCTGGCGACACCTGGTGCACACCGTTCTTGGCGAGCTGCTGCGTCATACCGTCGTGCTCATGCTGGGCGTCGGCGTCGGCGTGTTCGTGCTGGGCGCGGGGCTCGCGTGGCTGATCGCGATGTGCGAATTCCCGGGGCGGCGCTTTTTCGACTGGGCGCTGATGCTGCCGCTGGCCATGCCCGCCTACGTGCTGGCGTTCGTCGCGGTCGCGCTGCTCGACTTCAGCGGCCCGGTGCAGGGTGCGTGGCGTGCGTTGTTCGGCCGGGCCGCCTGGTTCCCGCCGATCCGCTCCGCCGGCGGCGTCATCGGCGTGATGGTGCTCGCGTTCTATCCCTACGTGTACATGCTCGCGCGCGGCGCGTTCCTCGCGCACGGGCGGCGCATGCTCGAGACCGGGCGTGTTTACGGTCTGACTCCGTGGGCGGCGTTTGCGCGCGTGGCCCTGCCCATGGCGCGCCCGGCGCTGGCCGCCGGCGTGGCGCTGGCGCTGATGGAGACGCTCGCCGATTTCGGCGCGGTCGCGGTGTTCAACTACGACACGTTCACCACCGCGATCTACAAGGCCTGGCAGGGCCTGTTCTCGCTGCCGGCCGCGGCGCAGCTCGCCTCGCTGCTGTTGCTGTTCGTGGCGCTGGCGCTCATCGGCGAACAACGCCTGCGCGGCCGCGCGCGTTATCACGTCGCCTCGCGTCCCGGCCGCGAGGAGCGCTACCGGCTCGCCGGGGTTCGCGCGTGGCTGGCGACCGCTGCCTGTGTCTTGGTGCTGCTGCTGGCGTTCGTCATTCCGGTCGGACAATTGCTGCGCTGGGTGTGGAGCGCGGCGCGCACCGATCTGGACGCACGTTACCTGCGGTTCTTTTTCAACACCGTTTCGCTCGGCGCGCTCGCCGCCGCAGCGACGACGTTCTGCGCCGTGCTGCTCGCGTATACCTATCGCCTCAAACCCGACCGCTGGGTGGCGGGCGCGGTGCGTTTCGCCACGCTCGGCTACGCGCTGCCCGGTTCGGTGCTCGCGGTCGGCATCATGCTGTCGTTCGTGTGGTTCGATCAGCATTTGGCCCGGATGCTGCACGCCGTTTTCGGCGTCGCTGCCGGGCCCTTGCTCACCGGAACCCTGGTCGCCTTGCTGCTCGCTTACGGCGTGCGTTTCATGGCGGTGGCGTACGGGCCGGTCGACAGCAGTTTCGAGCGCATCAAGCCGTCGCTGTGGCAGGCGGCGCGCACCCTCGGCGCGAGCAATCGCGAGATTCTGTGGCGCGTCTCGATCCCCTTGCTGCGCGGCGGCCTGCTGTCGGCGGGATTGCTCGTGTTCGTCGAGGTGATGAAGGAGATGCCGGCGACCCTGCTGTTGCGGCCCTTCGGCTGGGACACGCTCGCCACGCGCGTCTTCGAGATGACCTCCGAGGGACAGTGGGAACGCGCCGCGCTGCCGGCGCTGACGCTGGTCCTGGCGGGATTCATCCCGGTGATCATGCTGGTGCGCCGCTCCGCCTCCCGGATCTGACCCGGCCCCGGCGAGTCCGGATTTCCCGCGCCGGGCCCGGCCAATGTACTATTGCCGGTATCGGGGGACCGGGCGGGCGCATGCCCGCTGGCTATAATCAAAAAATCATGAATTACCTGCCTAACGCGATGCGGTTCTGCATGGCCTTGGCCCTGTTCAGCCTCGAGGCTGAAGCGGCCGATGGCGCGGCGGCGCCCGCTTCGGTTGCCTGCGCCGACCCGGCGGCGGATATCGAACTCGCGCTGGTGTCGAAAACCGGACCGGCCAGCGGACGCGTGCGCATTACCGGCGTCGTGAAAAACCTCGGCACCGCCACGTGGAAGGCGACCAGTCCGTCGCATCGACTGCAGATGACGCTCACGCGCCGGGACTCCGAAACCGGCTCGCCGGACAATCCGGTGCAGCCGCCGATCGCGATCGCGGAATTGTCGCCCGGGCAGCAGTTCCGGATCGACCATCAGATCGACTGGAGCCCGGGCAGGAACGGAGCCTATCCGCGGTTTATGGTGAAATTTTCCGATTCGGGGATAGTCGGCGCTTATCCCGCCCGCTACCGGCCGGACTGTCGCGCCGACAACAACCGCAAGGAAATCACCGCGGCCGATATCGACAAGCTCTTCGAATCGCCGGCGCCGTTGGGCAGGTCGCTGACGGTGCAGAGTTATCGTCTGCTCGGCGGCGTGGGAGTGAACACGGTGGAGGCGGTGCTCGGTTACAGCCGGACCTCCGCCGCCGCCGGAAAGATCACGGCCTCGGTGGCGGCGCCTCATAGCGGAACCTCCGACGAGGTTCCGATCGAGGGCAGCTCCGGCCGCGCCCGGATCCGGGTGCATATTCCCTGCGACATTCAGAATGCGCCGGTGCTTGCCGCGCGCCCGGTGAGCATCACTTACCGCCTGTGGGGTTCGCTCAGTCTGCCCGGCAGTACCAGCTGGGTGGCGAGTTTCAGCGCCGATCAGTCCATTCCCTACAGCGAGTTGTGCGGCGCCACGCCGCCCGACCGCCCGTCCCGGGCTTCCTCGCGTTAATTTTTGTCCCGCCCGCACTGAAACAGCGCGGGCGGATCGCGGATTTTCCGTAACATTTACTTGGCTTGGCGCGCGCGGAACGCTGCGCTATAGTGCCGGGCCTCGACCCATACCCGCGGGAGAGACCCCAAGAGATTTATTGAGACTCGGGGCGCCGAAGGCGCAATCGCCAGGAATCGCTCAGGCAAAAGGACCGCGGAGACGATAGGTCGACTCTGGAGAGAGATGGCGCACCGCCATCCACCGAAGGGGCTCAAGCTCTCAGGTTACCGGACAGAGGGGCGGTGACTTTTTCAAGGTCACCGCCCTTTTTTATTTTTGTTTAATAAATTCTTATGGGACATCGCACACCGTTATACGAAAACCATCTCAAGATGGGCGCCAAGATCGTCGACTTCGGCGGCTGGGACATGCCGCTGCACTACGGCTCCCAGATCGAGGAACACCACAAGGTCCGCCAGGACTGCGGCATGTTCGATGTGTCGCACATGAACGTGGTCGACGTGAAGGGCGCAACAGTGCGCGACTTCTTCCGCCTGCTGCTGGCCAACAACGTCGACAAGCTCAAGACCCGGGGCAAGGCGCTGTACAGCTGCATGCTCACCGCCAAGGGCGGCGTGATCGACGATCTCATCGTCTATTACATGGACGACCAATGGTTCCGCGTGGTCATGAACGCGGCCACGCGCGACAAGGACATGGCCTGGGTCAACGCCGCGGCGAAGGAATTCGGCGGGCTTACCGTCACGCCGCGCAACGACATGGCCATGATCGCGGTCCAGGGTCCAAACGCGAAGGAAAAGGTGTATCAGGCCCTGGGCGAAGCGCTGCGCGCTCCGGCCGGCGCGCTCAAGCCGTTTCACGCCGTGACCGTGGGCGAGCTGTTTATCGCCACCACCGGTTATACCGGCGAGGACGGATTCGAAATCATTCTCCCGGCCAAGGCCGCACCCTTCACTTGGCAGATGCTCAACGAGGCCGGCGTGTCGCCGATTGGTTTAGGCGCACGCGACACGCTGCGACTCGAGGCCGGCATGAATCTCTACGGTTCCGACATGGACGAAACCACCACGCCGCTGGAGTCGGGCTTGGCCTGGACCGTGGCGCTGGACCCGGCCGAGCGCAAATTCATCGGCCGCGAGGTGTTGGACAAGCAAAAGGCCCAAGGCGTGCCGCGCCAGCTTGTCGGACTTTTACTCGAAGGCAAGGGCGTGCTGCGCAATCATCAGAAAGTCATGTGTAACGGCGCCGGCGAGGGCGAGATCACGAGCGGGAGTTTTTCTCCGACATTGGAACAGTCCATCGCTTTCGCGCGCGTGCCCGCCTCCGTCAAAATCGGCGACCGCTGCACCGTGGACCTGCGCGGCAAGCCCGCCACGGTGCGCGTCGTCAAATATCCGTTTGTTCGCAATGGCAAAAGCTGCCTCTGAATGTGAGATAAAACCATGAGCAATATTCCGAAAGACCTGAAATACACGAAATCGCATGAATGGGTTAAGCCAAATGCGGATGGCAGCATCACCGTGGGCATCACGCACCACGCCCAGGACCTCATGGGCGACATGGTGTTCGTGGACCTGCCGACGGCCGGGACCCAGGTCACGCTCGGCAAGGAGTGCGGCGTGGTGGAATCGGTGAAGGCCGCCTCCGATGTTTACGCACCGGTCAGCGGCGAGGTCGTCGAAGCGAACGCGGCACTGGCCGATTCGCCCGAGACCGTGAACAAGGACCCTTATGGCGCCGGCTGGATGTTCCGCCTCAAGCCCGCGAACAAGGCCGAGGTCGACGTGCTGCTCGACGCCAAGGCCTACGAGGCGCTGGTGGCGTCTGAAAAACATTAACTGACGCCGCAGAGACGCAAAGGACGCAAAGATTTTGAGAATTTATGAATAGATTTTCTTTGCGATCTTTGCGTCTCTGCGGCAAAAACTCATAGGTTTTAATCATGCCGTTTATTCCCCATACCGACGCCGACGTGAAGGCGATGCTGAAAAGCATCGGCGTCAATTCGATTGACCAACTCTTCGATGAGATCCCCGAGAAACTCCGGGCCGGCAAGCTGACGCAGGTGCCGGAAGGTCTGAGCGAAATGGAAGTCACACGTCTGATGCAGGCGCGCGCCAACCAGGACGGCGCGTACATCAACTTCATCGGCGCCGGCGCCTACGAGCATCACATTCCGGCGGCGGTGTGGGAAATCGTCACGCGCGGCGAGTTCTACTCCGCCTACACGCCATACCAGGCCGAGGCCAGTCAGGGCACGCTGCAATTGCTGTACGAATACCAGACCATGATGGCGAGCCTCACCGGCATGGATGTCTCGAACGCCTCGCTCTATGACGGCGCCTCGGGGCTGGCGGAAGCGGTGCTGATGGCGGTGCGCGCGCACAAAAAGGCGCGCAAGATCCTGATGCCTTCCACGGTGCATCCGATTTATCGTCGCGTGGTGCACGCCATCGTCGCGAACCAGAACATCGAGCTCGTGGAAATTCCGCTGTGCATGGAATGCGGCAACATCATTCCCGCATCGCTCAAGCAATACGAAGGCGGCGAGTTCGCCGCGCTGGTGATCCCGCAGCCCAATTTCTTTGGCGTACTGGAAGAGGTGGACGCGCTCACCGATTGGGCGCACGCAAACGGCATGCTCGCCATCGGGCTGGTGAATCCCACGGCCTTGGCGCTGTTGACGCCGCCGGGCGAGTGGGGGGCGAAGGGCGCCGACATCGCCGTGGGCGAAGGCCAGCCGCTGGGCGCGCCGCTGTCCTCGGGTGGTCCTTACTACGGTTTCATGTGCTGCAAGGAAGCGCTGGTGCGGCAGATGCCGGGGCGCATTATCGGACGCACCGTGGACAAGGACGGCAGGCCGGGGTTCACGCTCACGCTGCAGGCGCGCGAACAGCATATCCGCCGCTCCAAGGCGACCTCGAATATCTGCACCAACCAGGGGCTGGTTGTCGCGGCTTCGACCATTTACATGGCGCTGCTGGGACCGGAGGGGCTGGAACGTGTCGCCCGCGCGTCGCATGCGAATACGCTGGCGCTCATCGAAAAGCTCACGGCCATCCAGGGTGTGACGCGCGTGTTCAACCACCCGGTGTTCCACGAAGTGGTGCTGCGGCTGGATGCCCCGGTATCGGAGACGCTGCGCGCGCTCGAGGCCCAGGGCATACTCGGCGGTTACGATCTGACCGAACATTATCCGCACCTCGGCCAGTCGTTGCTGGTGTGCGCGACCGAAACCCGCACGCCGGAAGATATCGATCAATATGCGTTCCATCTGGAGCGCATCGTAAGCCGGCGCCGGCTCGATCCGCCGTGCGCCGTCAAGACAAACCCTAACGCTTGATTCCAAGGAGACACGATCATGGCCCAGATCACACTTGCCGGTAATCCCATCCACACCAATGGCGACCTGCCCAAGGTCGGCAGCCCCGCGCCGGATTTCAAACTCACCGACGCCGACCTCAAGGACCTGTCGCTCGCCGATTTCAAGGGCAAGAAGAAGCTGCTCAACATCGTGCCGAGCCTGGACACGCCGGTGTGCGCCACCAGCACCAGGAAATTCAACGAGCACGCCGCCAAGCATCCGAACACGGTGATGCTGATCGTCTCGGCCGACCTGCCGTTCGCGATGAAACGCTTCTGTTCCGCCGAGAACACCGACAAGGTCAAATCGCTGTCGATGATGCGCGACCGCCACTTCGCCAAGGACTACGGTGTGCTGATCACCGACGGGCCGCTCGCCGGCATCACCGCGCGCGCCGTCGTCGTGATCGACGAGAACAACAAGGTCGTGCACACCGAGCTGGTGCCGGAGATCAAGCAGGAACCGAATTACGATAATGCGCTTGCAGCGCTGAAATGACTCTTTATTCCCTCTCCCCTTGCGGGAGAGGGATAGGGCGAGGGGTGAATGACAGAGTTTTTTAATGCCGTCATTCCCGCGAAAGCGGGAATCCAGGCTTTGAATGGTGTCGCGCGCTTTGCGCGCGATCTCAACAGCTACTTGTGGGTGGCTGACCCACGGCAGGTGACTTTTTCTTGCTTGTCCAAGAAAAAGTCACCAAAAAGAAGGACACCCCGGAGCGCGCGACAACTCCCTTCGTACCCGGGGTGCGCCGATCCACGGCGCACCCGTTCGGCGGCGTGGAAGTCCACCGGACTTCCACGACTACTCCGCCTCACCCTCGCCCCACCGGGCGCTCGACCAACTCGCCGGGCGCGTAAATGTAGGGCAAGACGAGCGAGCATTAGCGAGCAGGGCTACATTTTCGCGCCTCGGGCTCGAACACGGTCTCGCTTAAAAGCTCCCGGTGAGGCTGCGGTACTCGGCGCGCGCTACGGGGGGCTGAAAAACTCCATCATGATTTATAGGATGGTGGCTGCCGTTTTTCTTGTTGTTTTGACCAATTTATCTTTTGCTGAGGAAGGCGTTAAAGAAAATTCAGAAAATTGCATCGGGATCAATGCGTTTAGATGCCGCGAACCAAATGAGGCAGAGGTTCTAAAAAAGTATCCACTTTTAGCTAAACGTGATGGTAAAACACTTAAATTGAATATCCAGAATGGGTCGCATCTTCAATTTGAAGACTGCGCAGATACTTCCTGTGCTGTTTATCAATTTACATTTCAGGAATTCTTCGCAAAACAAGGGTATCTTCTAATAAAAAAACAAACGATTGAAGAAGCCACCTATTTGTTTGTAGATCAAAAAACAGGAAAAGAGATAGATGTTGATGAGCTTCCTCTTTTCTCGCCAGACGCCAGCCGTTTCGTTACAACCAGTGTTTGTGAAGCGTTCTGTACAGATCGAATACAAATATGGAGATTCGTTCAAAATGACTTAAAAATGGAATTGACAATCGACCCAGAAGAATTATCAAGAGAATCTTGGGCGGATGGCAGTGCCAGATGGATAGATAATTCAACTATTGAAGTCACAAAAGTCATGAGAATCAATCTTGAAAATAAGTTTGAAACACACAAAGCGTTCCAAATAAAACATTCCCCAGGGGGTTGGCGCGTTGTGAAAACAAAGTAGTACTAATTCTCTTATTCTCTTAAAACATATATAGAAAATTATGCTGATATTTGAACAGTCACAACCTAGCCGCCGGAATTACTCCCAGGCCCCGCTCAAGAAAGCGGAGGCGAAGGACATTCCGGAAAAATTCCGCCGGAAAAAACGTCCGCTGCTGCCGGAAGTGTCCGAGATGCAGGCGGTGCGGCATTACACCAAGCTGTCGCAGCTGAATTTCTCGATCGACACGCATTTCTATCCGCTCGGTTCTTGCACCATGAAATACAACCCGCGCGCCTGCAACAAGCTGGCGATGCTGCCGAACCTGCTCGGGCGCCATCCGTACGCGCTGGAATCCACCGGCCAGGGGTTTCTGGCCTGCCTGTACGAATTACAGGAAATGCTCAAGGACGTGACCGGCATGAAAGCCTGCTCGCTCACGCCGCTCGCGGGCGCGCAGGGTGAGTTCGCCGGCGTGGCCATGATCCGCGCGTATCACGATTCGCGCGGCGACAAGACGCGCACCGAGATTCTGGTGCCCGACGCCGCGCACGGCACCAACCCGGCGACGGCGGTGATGTGCGGTTACACGGTGCGCGAGATTCCGACCGATGCCAATGGCGACGTGGAAATCGAGGCGCTGAAAGCCGTGGTCGGGCCGCAGACGGCGGGGCTGATGCTGACCAATCCTTCGACGCTCGGCGTGTTCGAGCGCAAGATTCAGGAGATCGCCAAAATCGTGCACGAGGCCGGCGGACTGCTTTATTACGATGGCGCCAATTTGAACGCCATCCTCGGGCGCGTGAAGCCGGGCGACATGGGTTTCGACGTGATCCACATGAACCTGCACAAGACCTTCTCCACGCCGCATGGCGGCGGCGGTCCCGGCGCGGGCCCGGTGGCGGCGGGCGCGCGGCTCGAGCCGTTCCTGCCGGTGCCGATCGTGGGCAAGGTGCAGGACAAATATCTGTGGGAAACGGAAAAGACCCGCCCGCAGACGATCGGCCGGCTTTCCGCCAACATGGGCAACGCCGGCGTGTTGTTGCGCGCCTATGTCTATGCGCGGCTGTTGGGGCGCGAGGGCATGCATCGCGTCGCCGAGTTCTCCACGCTCAACGCCAACTACATCATGGCCGAACTCGCCAAGCGCGGCTTCGATATGGCGTTCCCGAAACGCCGCGCGACGCATGAGTTCGTGCTGACTTTCAAAAAGCTCAAGGATGAAACCGGGGTCAGCGCCATGGATGTTGCCAAGCGCCTGCTCGACAAGGGCTTCCACGCGCCGACGACCTACTTTCCGCTGCTCGTGCCGGAATGCCACCTGATCGAACCGACCGAAACCGAGGCCAAGGAGGAACTCGACCGCTTCATCGCCGCCATGGACGAGATCGTGAAAGAGGCGCGCGCGAACGCCGAGGTCGTCAAGGGCGCGCCGCACACGTTGCCGGTGAAACGCCTCGATGATGTGCGCGCGGCGCGCGAGCTTGATCTCACCTGGAAGCCGGCCGGCTAGCCGATGGCTGCGCCAAACGGCCTGTTCGACCTGTGGCGCGTGGTGCGCGCGGCCGGTTATTCCGTGTCCGGCCTCGCAGCCGCGTTCAAAAATGAGGCGGCCTTCCGCCAGGAGCTGGCGCTGTTCGTGGTGCTGGCGCCGCTCGGATTCTGGCTCGGACACGACGGCGTCGAGCGCGCGCTGCTGGTCGGGAGCCTGGCGGTGGTGTTGGTCGTCGAGTTGCTCAACTCGGCGATCGAAGCGGCGGTGAACCGTGTCGGCAGCGAACCGAACGAGCTTTCCGGCCGGGCCAAGGACCTGGGCTCGGCGGCTGTGTTTGTTTCCCTGGTTCTCGTCGTGGTGGTTTGGATGCTGGTACTGGCCGACCGCTTCGCCTGACGTGAGCCGCGTCAGTTGGCCGTTGCCGTTTTCCCAACTGCCAGCGGCTTGTCCCCCTTGTACTCGACGCCCTGGCACTCCAGGAAAATCCGCTTGTCGCAGCGCTCGCAGATGGAACGGTCGAGGCGCTTGAAGATGCTCTGGATGGCGTCCGCCTTGGTGACGAAGATGTGTTCGTCGCCGAGCTTGTCGACGAACCCGCCGCGCTTCAGGATCCGGCAGGCTTCTTCCTTCACCTTGCTCAGGTACACGCCGCCGCCCAGGCTGCGGCGGCGATTCGCCTCCTGCACCAGCATCTCGGCGCCGGCGATGTCGACGAAGTTGATGCCGTTGCCGATGACCAGCAGGTGTTTCTGCCCCGGGTTCTGCGCGAGAAAACGCTGGAATTCGTTCTGCACGTGATCCACGGCGCCGAAGAACAATGAACCGTCGACGCGCACGATCTTGAGCTGCGGGCACTCGGGCAGCTTCGGATCGGTGACCAGGTGCCGCCCGGGAGAGTTCGGGTCGGGCGTGCGCGTGACTATGCCGGGCCGCGAGGTGCGCATCAGGTAGATCACCAGCGACAGCATCACGCCGACGTAAATCGCGAATTCCAGCTCGACGAACAGGGTGGCCAGGAACGTGGTCAGCAGCACCGCGGTCTCGCGCTTGCTGGTGCGCAGGATGTTGGAGATATGGTGGAAGTCGATGAGTCGGTACGCCACGATCAGCAGGATGCCGGCCATGGCTGCGATCGGCAGGTGCGCCGCGAGCGGCGCGACGATGAGCACGATCAGCGCCAGCGACACGGCGGCGAAGATCGCCGCCAGCGGCGTGACCGCGCCGGCGGTGTAGTTGATGCCGCTGCGGGTGAACGAGCCCGAGGAGGCGTAGCTCGAGAAGAAACTGCCGACGACGTTGGCCAGGCCCTGGCCGATGAATTCCTGGTTGCCGTCGATGCGCTGGCCGGACTTGAGCGCGACCGAGCGCGCGATCGACACCGCCTCGACCAGCCCGAGCATGGCGATGGCGAGCGCGCCGCTGCCGAGCAGCTTCAGCGACTTGAGCGACAGGTCGGGCAGGGAGAACGACGGCAGCTGCGCCGGCAGTTCGCCGACGAGACGGATTTCCCTGGTTTCATACGCGAGCAGCGCCGCCAGCACGCTGCCGAGGATCATGGCGAACAGCAGGCCCGGCCAGCGCGGCTTGAAGCGCATGAACAGCACGCCCGAGATCAGCGTGACGGCGGCGATGGCCGTGACATAGGGATTGACGTTGTGTATCTGGTGGAAGATGTCCTGCCAGGTGTGCAGGAACGATTCGCCCGCGGGGATGTCGATGCCGAGGAAATGCTTCAGCTGGCTGGTGCCGATCAGGATCGCCGCGCCGGCGGTGAAGCCGACCACCACCGAGTGCGACACGAAGTTCACCAGCGCGCCCATGCGCGCCAGGCCCAGCGCCAGCTGGTAGACGCCGGCGAGGAACGTGAGCGTCAGCGCCATGCCGATGAACTGGGCGTTGCCCGGTTCGGCGAATTTCGACACGGTCGCGAACACCACGATCGAAATGGCCGTGGTCGGGCCGGAGATCAGGTGCCGCGACGAGCCGAACAGGGCGGCGATGATCGGCGGCACCATGGCCGAATACAGGCCGTAGACCGGCGGCAGCCCGGCGATCATGGCGAACGCCACGCCCTGCGGCAGCACTACCACCGCGCCGGTGAAGCCGGCCATCAGGTCGGCGCGCAGGGTCTCGCGGTTGACGCGCGGCCACCAGCGCAGGAACGGGAAGAACCGCGCCCAGAAGACGTTGCATTGCGGCGAGGCGGAGTAATCGGGCATGGGCGGTGAGCGGCGAAAAAATAACGGCGCGCATTGTATATTTTCCGGGCGGTTTTTTCATGTTTTCCGGCGCTTTCGCCCGGGTTCCCGGATGTCGATCCGCCTTCACGGGGGCCCGGTCCGGCGCGGCGGTGAAAATTCATCGCCGTAACGCTTGCCAACGGACGCGTGCCGCCTCAATAATCACGCCCTTTCCCATTCACGGCCGGCACGGCACATGCTTCAGGCGGTTCACGCGGTTTTCAATCATCCGGTTGCGCGCAAGCTGTTTCTGCGGCTGCGCTACCTGCTGGCCCTGGCGTTGCTGGCATGGCTGGCGCTCCGGGCCGACGCCGCGCTGCTGCCGCTCGGATTCCTGGTGTCGCTCCTCGGCGAGGCGATCCAGCTGTGGTCGTTCGCGTCGCTGGTGAAGAACGAGCAGCTCACCGCGCGCGGGCCGTACGTGCTGGTGCGCAACCCGATGTACCTCGGCCGGTTCTTCCTGATTCTCGGCGCGGTGCTGCTGCTGGGCAACGGGTACGTGACGGTCGCCTACGCCGTGCTCTACTACTTTTACATGGTCAACCGCGTGCAGCGCGAAGAGCGGCGTTTGACGGAACTTCTCGGCCGGCCGTACCGCGATTATTGCGCGCGCGTGAACCGCTTCCTGCCCGCGTTCGGCAGGCTGTTCGATCCGGCGGTGCGGTTTTTCGACTGGCAGGTGTTGTGGCGCAACAACGGCCACTGGAATCTTCTGGCGATGTTGCTGTTTTACGCCGCGTTGTACGGCTACGTCGTGTATTTCCGCTGACGCGGGATCAGGAAGCCGCGTCGCCGGCGGAATTGTCGTCGCGCCGCCGCCGGCGCCGGTCCAGCCACCACGCCACCAGCGGCAACGTCAGGGTGGTGAAAGGCAGCGCCGCCGTCGCCAGGTAGAGGCTCAGCCGCGAAAGGCGGCGCAGTTGTGCGCGCAGTTCCGCGCGCTCCGATTTGGTCCATTTCAACCCGTTGCGCGGTTTCATCAACAGCGCCATCAATCCGGGAATCTGCGCGATCTCGCCGCGGATGCGCGCCCTCTCGCGCTCGTGGAGCCGGCGCGCCGCGCCGAACAGAATGCGCAGCCGCGTCAGGATGCCCGCCGAAGCCGGCGTCGCGGCGTCGATCGCCGGCTGTCCGGAGACGGGAACCGATTGAACGTTGGAGTCGGGCAAGGGATGGATTCCTGGCGGTCGGGAATTGTTTTGAGCTTAGGTGAAATTTCTGCACATTTCATGCCACGAATTCCGGCATGCCTGCGAAACGTCTTAAAATGAAGGGAAAACCGCGACCCGCGAAATGCGCGCCCGGCCTCGGTCGCCGACCGGCGCGAACCCTTCCGCCCGCCACCGCGCGGTCCCGCCGGCCTGCCGGTCAGCTCACGAGCGATTCGAAGTCCTTGAGATTCGTGACCGGCGCCTGGCAGGCGTGGCCCGTGCACACGTAGGCCGTGACCCCCTCCCGCGCTGCGCGTTCCGCGAGCGCGCCGGGAAGATTTTTCGCGTCGTCCGGAATCGCGAACACCAGCCGGTGCGGGCGGTAATGACGGCCGGCGGAAGCTTGCCAGGACCGCATCGCTTCGGGCGTCCCGCGCAGAACGATGGTTTGCGGCGGGTCGAGCAGTTCCTCGAGCGCCAGCAGCAGCGACCCGTGCATGGACGGCTGCTGTCTCACGGCTGAGTACAGCGCCTCCAGCGTGCGCTCCGCGGCGTGCAGGTAGTTGAGGTCGCCGAGCAGGTGACCGAGCCGCGCGAGCGCGAGCGCCGCGACGCCGTTGCCCGAGGGAATGGCGTCGTCCGCGACGGGCTTGGGCCGGTACACGAGCTTCTCGTGATTGTCGCCGGTGAAGTAAAAGCCGCCGTGGCTCTCGTCCTCGAAATGTTCGAGCACGGTGTCGGCGAGCGCGCGCGCGAAATCGAGTTCCTCGCCGCGCCAGCGCGCGGCGAGCAGTTCCAGCGCGCCCTGCATCAGGAACACGTGGTCGTCGAGGTAGGCGTTCAGGTGCGATTTGCCGTCCTTGTGCGTGGCCAGCAGGCGGCCGTCGCGCCACAACCGCGCGCGGATGAAGTCGAGCGCGCGGCCGGCCGAAGCGGTGAAATCGGGCCGGTCCAGCAGCCGGCCGGCGCGCGCCATGCCCTGGATCATGAGCCCGTTCCAGGCGGTCAGAATTTTTTCGTCGCGCCCCGGGCGCACGCGTTTTTCACGCGCCATGAAAAGTTTGTCGCGCGCCGATGTCAACACGGCCGCGATCTCGGTTTCGGCGCACTGGCGTTCGAGCGCCAGGGTCGCCCGGTCGGCGCGCACGTTGAGATGCCACCGGCCTTCGAAATTGGGCGTGCCCTTCAGGCCGAAGCGCCGCTCCACGAGTTCCCATTCCTCGGGTTCAAGCAGCGCGCGGATCTCGTCCGCGGTCCAGACGTAGAACTTGCCCTCGTGCCCTTCGGAGTCGGCGTCGAGCGCCGAGTAATAACCGCCGTCGGGCGATTGCATCTCGCGCATGATCCATTCCGCGGTTTCCACGGCGACCCGCTGAAAAAGCGAATCGCCGGTCGCGCGCCAGGCGTCGGCGTAGAGCGACAGCAACTGGGCGTTGTCGTACAGCATTTTCTCGAAGTGCGGAATCTCCCAGCGCTCGTCCACCGAGTAGCGGCAGAAGCCGCCGCCGACCTGATCGTACAGGCCGCCGTGCGCCATCGACCGCAGTGTGTGCCGCGCCATCTGAAGCGCTGCTTCATCCGGGGAGTTGTTCTGCTTGCCGTCAGCCCAGCGATGCAGGCACAGTTCGATCGAGGTGGGATGCGGAAATTTCGGCGCGCCGCCGAAGCCGCCCCAACGCGCGTCATACTGGCGTTGCAGTTCAGCCTGCGCCCGCTCGAGCGGCTCCGGCCCGGGATGCACGCCCGGCGCCGGGCCTTCGGGCTGCAGGCGCGAAAAAATATCGCGCAGCGAATCGTTCTGTTCGCGGATCGCGTCGCGTTTCTGCGCGTACACTCCGGCGACGTGACGCAGCAGCTCGATGAATCCGGGCATGCCGTACCGGGGCGTCTTGGGAAAATAGGTTCCGCCGAAGAACGGCATCTGGTCGCCGGGGGTGAGGAACATGTTGAGCGGCCAGCCGCCCGGGCGCTGCGCCAGCACCTGGTGCGCGGTCTGGTAGATCTTGTCGAGATCGGGGCGCTCCTCGCGGTCGACCTTGATGCACACGAACAGCTCGTTCAT
>DAIDLH010000101.1 GCA_027449605.1 Candidatus Muproteobacteria bacterium
AATAGTTATAGCAATAGCTGTGCCAGTACCCCGGATATGCCGCCGGGGCATTTGATTTCAGAGGGACTTTCGCGATTGAGGCCGAATAAGGGCAGGAAATGGCCGCTTTCGTGGCGGGGGGAGGCCAGTATAAAGGAAACAGGGATTCAGCAGCAGAGCCGGGGACTCCGACTGTACGGCAAGGAGGTTACGGAGAACGGCAGCTAGCTGGACAGGTTGCGCAGGATAGCCTGTTTGACTGATTCCAATTCGGCCTTCACTTTGAGCATCGGCCCACTGCTCTGCTTGATGGCCGTGTCCGGGTCCTTGAGGCCGTGGCCAGTCAGGGTGCAGACGATACGGCTGCCCTCGGGGATCTTGCCGCGCTTGATGTCGTGCAGGGCGCCGGCGAGCGAAATGGCCGAAGCCGGCTCGCAGAAAACGCCTTCCTTCTGCGCCAGCAGTTTCTGCGCCGCGAGGATGTCTTCGTCGCTGAATTTCTCAAACCAGCCCTTCGACTCCTTCTGCACCTGCCAAGCCTTGTCCCAGGATTGCGGATGGCCGATGCGGATCGCGGTCGCAACCGTCTCGGGGTTGTCCACCATCTTGCCGAGGATGAACGGCGCGGCGCCGGCCGCCTGGTAACCCACCATGACCGGGCGATTGTTGCAGATGCCGTGATCGGCGTACTCGCTGTAACCCATCCAGTGCGCGGTGATGTTGCCGGCGTTGCCGACCGGCAGGCAGTGATAATCCGGCGCGGCTCCCAGCTCCTCGATGATCTCGAAGGCCGCGGTCTTCTGTCCTTGCAGACGATAAGGATTGATCGAGTTCACGATCGTCACCGGCGCTTCGTTGGCGACCTCTTTCACGAGCGCCATGCCGGCGTCGAAGTTGCCCTGGATCTGGATGACGACCGCGCCGTGAATCATCGCCTGCGCCAGTTTGCCCAGCGCGATCTTGCCTTCCGGAATGACCACGAAGCAGGTGATGCCGGCGCGCGCGGCGTAGGCCGCGGCCGCGGCCGAGGTGTTGCCGGTGGAGGCGCAGATGATCGCGCGACTGCCCTCTTCCACCGCCTTGGTGACGGCCATGGTCATGCCGCGGTCCTTGAACGAGCCGGTCGGATTGAGGCCCTCGAACTTCACATAGATGTCCACCGGCTTGCCGAGTTCGCGCGGAATGTTGTTGAGGCGTATCAGCGGCGTGGCGCCCTCGCCGAGGCTGATGATGCGGGTGTCGTCCGAGACCGGCAGACGGTCGCGGTATTTGTCGATGAGGCCGGTATAACGCGTTCCAAGGTTCATGAATCGAATTCCTAAAAAATCAATTTCACAGGATTAACAGGATTTTTCAGGATTTACAGGATTAATTCGTAAAGTTTTTTTAAGTTTTAATCTTGTTAATCCTGTCCATTCTAATTCCAATTCGGGTTCAGATGTTCGAGACGGATACGCGCCACGTGTCCCTCGATAGAATCGAGCTTCTCGATTCGGGCGATGGCTTCGTTCATGTTCTTCTCGCGCACCCGTTGCGTCAGGATGATGACCGGCACGGTCTTCTCGTTCGGGCGCGGTTCCTTCTGCAGGATCGACTCGATGCTGATGTTGAGGTCGGCGAGGATGCGCGTGACCTCTGCCAGCACGCCGGGCTTGTCGAGCGCGTGCAGGCGCAGGTAGTACGAAGTCTCGACGTCCTCGATCGGCAGAATCGGCAGATCCACGAGCGCGTCCGGCTGGAACGCCAGGTGCGGCACGCGGTTGTTCGGGTCCACGGTGAGCGTGCGCACGACGTCCACGAGATCGGCGACCACGGCCGAAGCGGTCGGTTCGGCGCCGGCGCCGGCGCCGTAGAACAGCGTCGGGCCCACGGCGTCGCCCTTGACCAGCACCGCGTTCATCGCCCCGTCCACGTTGGCGATCAGCCGGCGTTCGGGAATCAGCGTCGGGTGCACGCGCAGTTCGACGCCGCCGTTGGTGCGGCGCGCGATGCCGAGCAGCTTGAGACGATAGCCGAGTTTTTCCGCGTATTGCACGTCCATGCGCGTGATGCGGGTGATGCCCTCGGTATAGGCCTGCTTGAATTTGAGCGGAATGCCGAAGGCGATGGCGGCGAGAATCGTAAGCTTGTGCGCGGCGTCGATGCCCTCCACGTCGAAGGTCGGATCGGCTTCGGCATAGCCCAGGCGCTGCGCCTCCTTGAGTACGTCGGCGAAATCCGCGCCCTTGTCGCGCATCTCGGTCAGGATGAAATTGCAGGTGCCGTTGATGATGCCGGCGATCCATTCGATGCGGTTGCCGGCGAGCCCTTCGCGAACCGTCTTGATGATCGGCACGCCGCCCGCGACCGCGGCCTCGAACGCTACCATCACGCCTTTTTTCTGCGCCTGCGCGAAGATTTCATTGCCGTGCACCGCGATCAGCGCCTTGTTGGCGGTGACCACGTGCTTGCCCTGGGCGATGGCCTCGAGCACCAGCGAACGCGCCGGCTCGTAACCGCCGATCAGTTCCACCACCACCTCGATCTCGGGATTGCGCACCACCTGCTGCGGGTCCGACACCAGCTCGATGCCGTCGGTCGGGCACGGGCGCTTTTTCTTCAAGTCGCGTGCCGAAGCCTGGACGATGCTGATCTCGCGCCCGGCGCGGCGCGCGATTTCCTGCCGGTTGCGCGCCAGCACGCTGACGGTACCGCAGCCCACGGTGCCGAGGCCGAGAATCCCGATTTTGACGGGCTTCATACGGCCTGCTCTTTCTTTTCCGGAATCGTCTTGTCGCGGCGGAACATCTCGCGAATCGAGCGCACCGCCTGACGCGTGCGGTGCTCGTTCTCGATGAGCGAGAAGCGCACGTATTCGTCGC
Source organism: Candidatus Muproteobacteria bacterium (assembly GCA_027449605.1). Classification (GTDB taxonomy): domain Bacteria; phylum Pseudomonadota; class Gammaproteobacteria; order Acidiferrobacterales; family Sulfurifustaceae; genus Sulfuricaulis. The sequence goes on from DAIDLH010000101.1 coordinate 2,841, forward strand.
CGTACTCGCCGAAGCCGATGCCGGGCGAAACCGCCACCTTGGCGTCGGTGAGAAGTTTCTTGGAGAACTCGAGCGAACCCATGGCGCGGTACGGTTCGGGAATGTGCGCCCAGACGAACATGGTGGCTTTGGGTTTTTCCACCAGCCAGCCGGCGGCGAACAGGCTGTTGCACAGCACGTCGCGCCGTTTCTGGTAGGTCATGCGGATTTCTTCCAGGCAATCCTGCGGTCCCTCGAGCGCGAGGATGGCCGCCACCTGGATCGGCGTGAACATGCCGTAGTCGAAATACGACTTGAGGCGCGACAGCGCCGCCACGAGCTTCGGGTTGCCGCACATGAAACCGATGCGCCAGCCGGGCATGTTGTAGCTCTTCGAGAGCGTGAAGAACTCGACCGCGATGTCCTTCGCGCCAGGCACCTGCAGGATCGACGGCGCCTTGTAACCGTCGAAGACGATGTCGGCGTACGCCAGGTCGTGTATCACCCAGATGCCGTGTTCGCGCGCCACCGCGACGACCTTCTCGAAAAAGCCGAGGTCGACGCACTGCGTCGTCGGATTGGCGGGAAAATTCAGCACCAGAAACTTGGGTTTGGGCCAGGCGTTCTTGATCGCTTTTTCGAGCTCGGCGAAAAAATCACCGCCCGGCACCAGCGGCACATGCCGGATGTCGGCGCCGGCGATCACGAAACCGTAGGCGTGAATCGGATAACTCGGATTCGGCACCAGCACCGAGTCGCCCTTGTCGACGGTGGCGAGCGCCAGGTGCGACAGTCCTTCCTTCGAGCCGATGGTGACGATCGCCTCGCTGTCCATGTCGAGATCAACGTCGTAGCGACGCTTATACCACTGGCAGATCGCGCGCCGCAGCCGCGGGATGCCGCGCGAAACCGAGTAACGGTGCGTGTCCTCTCGTTGCGCGGCCTCGACCAGCTTGTCGACGATATGCTTGGGCGTGGCGCCGTCGGGATTGCCCATGCCGAAATCGATGATGTCTTCGCCACGGCGACGCGCCTGCGCCTTGAGCTCGTTGACGATGTTGAAGACGTAGGGCGGCAGCCGTTTTATGCGCGGGAAGTCGTCGTTCTGTGACATACTCTGAGCCGGACTGGTATAGTAAGTGTTTGCCGCCAAGACCTTGAATACGCGTGCATTATAGGGGTTTCACGACATCGATGGAACATGCGCGACACCCGCGACCATGAAAATTCATCTTGAATCCGGAGCCGGCCAGAACCTGGTCCGCGCCTATGCGCCGGGCCGCGTCACTATCAACGAACAAGTCTATACGACCAGCCTGATCGTGACGCCGGGGCAGGTCGTCGCGGCGTGGCCGCCGGTCGGTTTTGCCGACCTGCGGTCAAGTCATTTCGAGACGATCGTCGCGCTGAAGCCGGAGGTGGTCATTCTGGGCACGGGCGCGCGCCTGCGGTTTCCCGCGCCGGCGCTGACCCGCCCGCTGATCGAGGCGGGCATCGGACTGGAGGTGATGGACACCGGCGCGGCGTGCCGCACCTACAACTTTCTGATGAGCGACGGCCGGCGCGTGGTCGCCGCCCTGCTCATGATCGAGGAATTAGAACAGGGAGTCGACTGAGTAACCGGCCTTTTCCAGGATCACGCGCAGGCGCTTCAAGGCCTCGACCTGGATCTGGCGCACCCGCTCGCGCGTCACGCCGATGTCGGCGCCGACTTCCTCGAGCGTGGAAATCTCGCGGTGATTCAAACCGAAGCGGCGCTCGACGACCTCGCGTTGCTTGTCGTTGAGTTCGTCCAGCCACTGCTGGATCAGTTGCTGCAGATCGTCGCGTTGCAGGACTTTTTCCGGGTCCGGCGTGCGCTCGTCGGCGATGGCGTCGAGCAGCGAACGATCGGGATCGTCGTCCAGCGGCGCGTCGACGGAAGCGACGCGCTCGTTGAGCCCGAGCATGCCCTTGACGTCCTCGACCGGCTTGTCGAGCAGGTTCGCGACCTCTTCCGGCGACGGTTCGTGGTCCAGTTTCTGCGCCAGGTAACGCGCGGCGCGCTGATAGATGTTGATCTCCTTGAGCACGTGCACCGGCAGACGGATGGTGCGCGTCTGGTTCATGATGCCGCGTTCGATGGTCTGCCGTATCCACCACGTGGCATAGGTGGAAAAACGGAATCCACGCTCGGGATCGAATTTCTCCACCGCGCGGATCAGGCCGAGATTGCCTTCCTCGATGAGATCGAGCAGCGACAGGCCGCGGTTCATGTAACGGCGCGCGATCTTGACCACCAGGCGCAGGTTGCTTTCGATCATGCGCTTGCGCGCCTTGCCGTCGCCTTTCTGCGCCTTGCGCGCGAAAAAGACTTCCTCCTCCGCGGACAGCAGCGGCGAAAAACCGATTTCCTTGAGATAGATGCGGGTCGCGTCGGCGTGCGAGTAATACACGTCGCCAGATTCGCGTCCGCTGGTTTCGGGTTCTTCTTCCTCGGCGGCGGCCGGCTTGGGCGCGGCTTCTTCTTCGGCGGCCTCTTCTTCCTCGGCCTCCTCGCCCTCCTCGGCCGGGACGGCGGCTTCGTCCTCCATCTCCTCGGCTTCGGACGATACCTCGACCTTGTCCGCTTTGACTTTCGCTTTGGCTTTGCCTTTTTTGACCGGTGCGCGTGACGGCTTGCGTGGTGGCATAGAGTTACTTTCTGGGAAGATAGTCCTGCGGGTCCACCGGAGCTCCGCGATATCGAACTTCAAAATGCAGCTTGGCCCTGTCGGCGCCGCTGCTGCCCATGTCGGCGATTTTCTGTCCTCGTTTTATCACATTCCCTTCCTTGACGTAAATCTTGTCGCAGTGGGCGTACGCGCTCAGAAAATCGGCGTTGTGTTTGATGATGATAAGCTGTCCGTAACCGCGAAGTCCACTTCCCTGATACACGACTTGCCCCGGCGCGGCGGCGAAAATCGGCTGGCCTTTGCGGCCGGCGATGTCGATGCCTTTGTTCGGGCCGTTGGCCGAGTAACGCTCCAGCAACGAACCGTCCGCGGGCCAGATCCAGTCGAGCGATTTGGCGGCGACGGGGGGCGCCGGCGGCTTGACCGTCGCCGGCGGTTTCTCGACCGCGGATTTTTTCCCGCTCGACGTCTTTTCGGCGGCCGCCTGCCGGCTCGG
>DAIDLH010000102.1 GCA_027449605.1 Candidatus Muproteobacteria bacterium
ATCATGTTTTTCGCTTTTTTCTACACCGCCTTGGTGTTCAATCCCAAGGAGACGGCGGAGAATCTGAAGAAATCCGGGGCGTTCATCCCGGGCATACGGCCGGGGGAGCAGACCGCCGGCTACATCGACGGGGTGATGTCGCGGCTGACGCTCGCGGGAGCACTCTACTTGGCCGGGGTGAGCCTGCTGCCGGAGTTTCTGATCGTGAAGTGGAACGTGCCGTTCTACTTCGGCGGCACCTCGCTGCTGATCGTGGTGGTGGTGTGCATGGATTTCATGGCCCAGGTACAGGCCCGGTTGATGTCGCACCAGTACGAGAGCCTGCTGCGCAAGGCCAACCTGACCGGCGGGATGGGGTTGCCGCGCTAGAGGCGGTTTTGAGGGTATTCGGAGAACGAAGATGAAAGTAAGGGCATCGGTCAAGAAAATGTGTCGGAACTGCAAGATCGTGCGGCGCAAACGCGTGGTGCGGGTGATCTGTTCCGATCCGACCCACAAACAGCGGCAGGGGTGAGCCGGAGCAGTCGCGAAGGCACTTAACGTGCCTTCGCGCCGGCGAACGCCCGGCCATGGAAGGCCGGGCTGGGGTTCAGCGAAGCCTTTAGGCATCGCGCCACGGATGGCTGGTAGGTGGGTGGATAGTAGAAAGAAACCAACGCTAAATAGTTGATTTTTACCGGATGAATCAGTACCCTTGCGCGTTTTCCCGCAGGGGCGCGCAGCAGGAGAGACAGGCGAAATGGCCCGAATTGCAGGCATCAATTTACCGAACCAGAAGCATATCTGGGTCGCTTTGACGTCGATCTACGGGATCGGCAACACCCGCGCGCGCGGCATCTGCGCCTCCTCGGGCGTGTCCCCGACCGCCAAGGTGAAGGACCTGACCGACGCCGAAGTCGACAAGATCCGCCTCGAAGTGGCGAAGTTCACGGTCGAGGGCGATCTGCGCCGCACCGTGTCGATCAACATCAAGCGCCTGATGGATCTCGGCACCTACCGCGGCATGCGTCACCGCCGCGGGCTGCCGGTGCGCGGCCAGCGCACCAAGACCAACGCCCGTACCCGCAAGGGACCGCGCAAGAGCGTGATCCGCGGCACGGGCAAGCCGACCAGCGAATAATCCGGAACTGAATCATGGCTGACAATAAAACCGCCGCACCCGAATCCGCCGCTGCCGCCGCACCGGCCAAGGCGAAGAAGCGCGTCAAGAAGAGCGTTTCCGAAGGCGTGGTGCACATCCACGCCTCGTTCAACAACACCATCGTCTCGATCAGCGACCGCCAGGGCAACGTCCTGTCCTGGGCGACCTGCGGCAACACCGGCTTCAAGGGTTCGCGCAAGAGCACGCCGTTTGCGGCCCAGGTGGCGGCCGACAAGGCCGGACGCGGCGCGCAGGAATACGGCGTGCGTTCGCTCGAAGTGCGCGTGAAAGGTCCGGGCCCGGGGCGCGAGTCCGCGGTGCGCGCGTTGCACGCGCTCGGATTCGAGATTGCCAACATCATCGACGTGACGCCGATGCCGCACAATGGCTGTCGTCCGGCCAAGCGTCGTCGCGTTTAAGTCCATTACGGAGAGAACCAGTCAGTGGCGCGTTATACCGATTCCAAGTGTCGTCAGTGCCGGCGTGAAGGCGGCAAGCTGTTCCTGAAAGGCGAGAAGTGTTTCACCGAGAAGTGTCCGGTGGACAAGCGCGCCTACGCCCCCGGCCAGCACGGCCAGCAGAAGAGCCGCCTGTCCGATTACGGCAAGCAGCTGCGCGAGAAGCAGAAGCTGCGCCGCATCTACGGCGTGCTCGAGCGCCAGTTCGAGAATTATTACCAGGAAGCCGCGCGCCACAAGGGTTCGACCGGCGAAGACCTGCTGAAGATGCTCGAATCGCGTCTCGACAACGTCGTCTACCGCATGGGTTTCGGCATTTCGCGCGCCGAGGCGCGGCAGCTGGTGCGCCACAACGCGGTGCTGGTCAACGGCAAGCGCGTCAACATTCCTTCGTATCAGGTCCGGCCGAACGACCTGATCGAGATTGCCACGTCGTCGCGCGAGCAGCTGCGCATCAAGGCGTCGCTCGAGGCCGCGGGACAGCGCGGCATTCCCGAGTGGCTGGACGTGGACGTCAAGGCCATGAAGGGCACGTTCAAGAACGTGCCGGAGCGCAACGATCTGCCGTCGGAGATCAACGAAAGTCTCGTCGTGGCGCTTTATTCGAAGTAACCCGATCCGTATCTTAGCGAGGACCCTCTCATGCAGAGTTCTGCGACCGAATTCCTGAAGCCGCGTCTGGTGGACGTGCAGACGCTTTCGCCGACACACGCGAAAATCACGCTCGAACCGCTGGAACGCGGCTTCGGCTACACGCTCGGCAACGCGTTGCGGCGCATCCTGCTGTCGTCGATGCCGGGCAGCGCCATCACCGAGGTCAAGATCGAGGGCGTGCTGCACGAATATTCGACCATCGAAGGCGTGCAGGAAGACGTCATCGAAATCCTGCTCAACCTCAAGACGCTGGCGCTGCGCATGCACGGGCGCGACGAAATCACGCTGAAGCTTTCCAAGAAGGGACCGGGCGCGGTCACGGCCGGGGACATCCAGCTGGAGCACGACGTGGAAGTGGTCGATCCGAAGCATCTGATCGCCACCCTCACCAAGGAAATCACGCTCAACATGGAGATCAAGATCAACCGCGGGCGCGGCTATCAGCCGGTCGCGGCGCGCGCCGGCGAGACCGGCCGGTCCATCGGCGCCATGCAGCTCGACGCCTCGTACAGCCCGATCCGCCGCGTCGCCTACACCGTCGAGAACGCGCGCGTCGAACAGCGCACCGACCTCGACAAGCTGATCCTCGACATCGACACCAACGGCGCGATCAACCCCGAAGAAGCGGTGCGGCGCGCGGCCAACATCCTGCAGGACCAGATATCCATCTTCGTCGACCTGAAGAGCCCCGAGGCCAAGTCGGAAGAGAAGAAGGAACCCGAGATGGACCCGCTGCTGCTGCGCCCGGTGGACGATCTCGAGCTCACCGTGCGTTCGGCCAACTGCCTCAAGGCCGAGAACATTTTTTACATCGGCGATCTGATCCAGCGCAGCGAGTTCGAGCTGCTCAAGACCCCGAACCTCGGCAAGAAGTCGCTTACCGAGATCAAGGACGTCCTGGCGCAGCACGGACTGTCGCTGGGGATGAAGCTCGAAAACTGGCCGCCGGCGTCGCTCAAGGACCGGGAGAAGATCCCGGAACAGCAGGGTTCCGGCAGCTGATACGAAAAGAAGGTTAAATCATGCGTCATCACAAAAGCGGCCGTAAACTCAATCGCACCAGCAGTCATCGCGAGGCGATGTTCCGCAACATGGCGGTGTCGCTGCTGCGTCACGAACAACTGACGACCACGCTCCCCAAGGCGAAAGAACTGCGGCGCGTGGCCGAACCGCTGATCACGCTGGCCAAGAGCGCGACGCTCGCCAACCGCCGCCTGGCCTATTCACGGCTGCGCGACCGCGAGATCGTGGGCAAACTGTTCGACGACCTCGGCGTGCGCTTCAAGGACCGTCCGGGCGGCTATCTGCGCATTCTCAAGACCGGCTATCGCCATGGCGATTCCGCGCCCCTGGCGCTGGTGCAGCTGACCGAACGCCAGGCCGTCTCCGCGGCCGTGGAACCGGCGGCTGAAACGCCGGCGGCGGAAGGCAAGGCCCGGAAGACCAAGGCCGCGCCCAAGAAGAAAGCCGCCAGGAGCAGGAAAACGGCGGCCAAGGCCGCGGCGGAATAGCGGCGGTTCGAAGCTTCGTTCGACAAAAGCCGGGCCCCTGTGCCCGGCTTTTTTATTTATCGCGTCGTGAGCGACAATAAGGCGGCGTCATGATAGCCCTGTTCACCGATTTCGGTCTCAGCGACCCCTACGTCGGCCAGCTGCACGCGCTGTTCGCGCGCGAAGCGCCGGGCGTGCCGGTGATCGACCTGTTTCATTCGGTTCCCGATTTCCACGTCCGCGCCGGGGCGTATCTGTTGCCGGCCTACGCGCGCGATTTCCCGCCGGCCACGGTTTTCGTCGGCGTCGTCGATCCGGGCGTGGGCGGCGCGCGCCGGCCGGTCATGCTCAAGGCCGACGGACGCTGGTACGTCGGTCCGGACAACGGCCTGTTTGAAATCGTGATGCGGCGCGCCGTTGAACACGAATGTCGCGTGATCCGCTGGCGTCCGGCGCGGCTGTCCGACAGTTTTCACGGGCGCGACCTGTTCGCGCCGGCGGCGGCGCGGCTCGCGCGCGGCGAAACACCGGATTCGGAGCCGGTCACGCTGACGGTTTCTGCCGACGAGTCCTGGCCGGAGGACCTGCCTGAAATCGTGTACGTGGATCATTACGGCAACGGCATCACCGGCTTGCGCGCGGAGACGCTGAATCCGCGGAAGGCGCTGCGTATCGGGGGCGAAACGGTGAACTATGCGCGGGTTTTTTCGGAGGCGTCGCCGGGCGCGGCGTTCTGGTACGAAAACGCGAACGGGTTGGCCGAAATCGCCGTCAACCGCGGCAGCGCCGCCGCGCGTTTCGGCCTGAAGCCCGGCGACCGCGTCGGCATCCCGGAGGCGTGAGCATCGCATGAAAGACTGGAGTCTGCAGAAACGGGTGCTGTTCCTGGCGCTGGCGCCGCTCACGGTGGCGGTGCTGCTGCTGGCCTTGCAGCAATTCACCAACGCTCGCATCCAGGATCTGGAGCAGGCGCTGCACGACCGCGGACAGACGCTCGCCGTGCGTCTGGCGTCGACCAGCGAGGAGGCGGTGGCGACCCGCAACCGCAAGAAGCTGGAGGAACTGCTCGAAACGGTGTTGAAGGAAAAGAACGTGATGTCGGTCACGGTCACGGACATGAGCGGCAGCATTCTCGCGCGCGTCGCCGCCGACGAAAAGGACAAGGCCCCGGTCCTCGACGTCACGCGCTACAAGTTCCTGGCGCCGGTTTATCGCAGCGAGCCCGCCGCGGCGGACTCGCACCGGCAACTGGGATGGGTCTCCGTGTCGCTTTCCCGCGCCGCGTTGCAGACCGAGCAGAACCGGATCCTGTTCCAGAGCCTGTTCATGGTCGTGCTCGGCCTGGGGCTGACCGTGGTGTTCGCGTTGCGCATGGCGCGCGCGGTGACGCGGCCGGTGCTGTCGCTCACCCGCGCGGTGGAAAAGATCAAGAATGGCGAGCTCGATCATCGCGTGAGCACGCAGTCCGGCGGCGAAGTCGGACGGCTCGAGGACGGCATCAACGCCATGGCCGCGGCGCTGCAGCAGGCGCGCGACAACGAGAAAAAGCGCTCCGAAGACGCGCTGTTCCTGGAAAAAGTGCGCGCGCAGGTGACGCTCGAATCCATCGGCGACGGCGTCATCACGACCGATGCCGGGGGTCGCATCGTCTACATGAACCCGGTGGCCGAGCAGTTCACCGAATGGAAGAGCGACGCCGCGCAAGGCAAGCCGCTCTCCGAGGTGTTCAAGATTTTCGACGAGGACTCCAACCGGCTCGAGGAGTATCCGATTCATTACTGCCTCCGGGATGGCCGCATCATCCGCCACGACAGCCATCATCTGCTGATGAGCCACGACGGCGGCAAGATCGAAATCCAGGATTCGGCCGCGCCGATACGCGACCGGAGCGGCGCGATTCTCGGCGCCGTGGTGGTGTTCCATGACGTCACGGAAATCCAGGGCATGGCGCGCCGCATGGCGTTTCTGGCGAGCCATGACCCGCTCACCGGCCTGCTCAACCGGCGCGAGTTCGAAACCCATCTGCAGCAGGCGCTCGAAACCGCGCAGACCGGGAGCCGCGAGCATGCGCTGCTGTATCTCGACCTCGATCAGTTCAAGATCGTCAACGACACCTGCGGACACATCGCCGGCGATGAATTGCTCAAGCAGCTGGCGAACCATCTGCAGAAGGAAATCCGCGCCAGCGACGTGCTCGCGCGCCTGGGCGGGGACGAGTTCGGCGTGGTGCTGGAGGATTGTTCCGTCGACAAGGCCAAGCAGATCGCCGACCTGCTGCGGCAGTCGGTCAAGGATTTCCGGTTTCTGTGGGAGAGCCGCACGTTCGAGATCGGCGTCTCCATCGGCTTGGTGCCGATCTCGCGCGACAGCGGCGGGATCACGGAAGTGCTGAGCGCCGCCGATTCCGCCTGTTACGTCGCCAAGGACCACGGGCGCAACCGCATCCACATCTACCAGCCGGGCGATCGCGCCATGGCCCAGCGCCGCGGCGAGATGCAATGGGTGCACCGGCTGCGCCAGGGGCTGGAAAACAACAGTTTCGATCTCTATTGCCAGGCGATCGTGCCGGTGCGCGAGGGAAACCGGCCGCCGGGCCGCTTCTACGAAATCCTGGTGCGCGTCCAGGACGAGGACCTGGTGCTGCCGGCGGCGTTCATCCCGGCCGCGGAGCGCTATCACCTCATGCCGTCGATCGACCGCTGGGTGATCCGGTCGGTGTTCTCGATGCTGGAAGAATACCGGTCGCGGCGCGGGGACGCGGACGAACACGGCGCGGCGCATTTCGCCGTCAACCTCTCCGGCCAGTCGCTGGGGGATGAAAAATTCCTCGAGTTCGTCATGCAGCAGTTCGCGCAGCACCGCATCGATCCGGCGAGCATCTGCTTCGAGATCACCGAGACCGCGGCCATCGCCAACCTGGCGCGGGCGCGGGATTTCATCGCCCGTTTCAAGAGCATGGGTTGCCAGTTCGCGCTCGACGACTTCGGCTCCGGCCTGTCGTCGTTCGGTTACCTCAAGAGCCTGTCGGTGGACTATCTCAAGATCGCGGGCGATTTCATCGAAGGCATGGTCGAGGACCCGGTGGATCACGCGATGGTGGACGCCATCAACCAGATCGGGCACGTCATGGGGCTGATCACCGTCGCCGAGTCGGTGGAGAATTTTCCGATCCTCGACCGGCTCCGCGATCTGGGCGTGGACTACGCGCAGGGCGTGGGGATCGACGCGCCGAAGCCGCTGCACCAGCTGTTGCAGTTGCCGGAAGGGGAATGGAACGCGATCCGGGCGCGGGCGAAAGAGGCGTTGAGCTGACGCTGTAGTTGTGTTTTACCAGATCCCCTGCCGGAAAAACTCGTATTTCAATTTGCAACTGTTTCAATCCTCACCCGCTCCGAGGAGCGGGTGCAACGCGACCGACACACAGACCGCCGGCGAGGCCGCATAAGGTCCCACGGGATCGGCGCGTTCAGCCGTTCGCGCAGGTATTCGATATCTCGCTTGAAGGTAGCGGCCGAGACACCGAGTTCATCCAGAAAATCCCGGATCGGCACTACGCCCCGGTTGCGCAGCATCCGCTCGATTTTGTAAAAGCGCTCGGTGCGGTCCATCCTCCACCTCCCCGTTTTGTTATAGGGCTAGTGAACCGCAAGCCGCCGCCGGTGACAAGCTGGACATATTAAGGTGTCCGTCAGCGGGGTTATCCGGCATTGGGTTGAGGCTGAAAGAAGGATCGCCGCGGTTGACTTCACGTCCCTGCCCGTTACCGTTGATACAACGTATATACCGCGCATGAGAGCGTCATCATGAAAACCAAGGCACAGAAATGGGGTAACAGCTTGGCGGTGCGGATTCCCCGCGGCATCGTCCAGAAGATTGGTCTCAAACCGGATACCGCGTTGACCATCAAGGTCCGTAAAGGGCAGATCGTCCTGGTTCCGGCCGAGGAGAGCGGGCAATCCCGCATTACCGTCTCAGCGATCTCTTGAAGGGCGCCAAGCGTCGTGTGCGTCATGCGGAAGTGGATTTCGGGCCGCCCGTCGGACGTGAGGTCTGGTGATGTCTCGCCCACGATACGTTCCCGACCGGCGCACCGTGTTGCAGACGCTCGGAAAGCTGCGTGCGCTGCTTGATTGGAGCAGCGTCAGGCGATAATTTTGTTTTAGCCTTTATCCGGCCTTGCGATCCAGGTTCGGGGCGTGCTCCAGCGCATGCTTGAGGAATTCCCCGGTATGTGAAGCCGGATGCCGCGCCACCTCCTCGGGCGTGCCGACGGCCAGAATCCTCCCGCCGCCGTCGCCGCCCTCGGGGCCGAGATCGATGAGCCAGTCGGCGGTCTTGATGACGTCGAGATTGTGCTCGATCACCACCACCGTGTTGCCGCGGTCGCGCAGCCGCATGAGCACCGTGAGCAGCTGCTGGATGTCGTGGAAGTGCAGGCCCGTGGTGGGTTCGTCGAGGATATATAAGGTGCGCCCGGTGTCGCGCTTGGACAGCTCACGCGCCAGCTTGATGCGCTGCGCCTCGCCGCCGGACAGCGTGGTGGCGCTCTGGCCGAGCGTGATGTAGGACAGTCCCACGTCCAGCAACGTTTGCAGTTTCTGGTTCACCGCCGGGATGGCGCTGAAGAATCCCGCCGCCGTTTCCACGGTCATGGCCAGCACCTCGTCGATGGTCTTGTCCTTGTAGCGGATGTCGAGGGTCTCGCGGTTGTAGCGCTTGCCGCGGCACACGTCGCACGGCACGTAGATGTCCGGGAGGAAGTGCATCTCGACCTTGATCAGGCCGTCGCCCTGGCAGGCCTCGCAGCGACCGCCGCGCACGTTGAAGGAGAAACGCCCCGGGCCGTAGCCGCGCTCGCGCGCCATCGGCGTGGCGGCGAACAGCTCGCGGATCGGCGTGAACAGGCCGGTGTAGGTCGCCGGGTTGGAGCGCGGCGTGCGCCCGATCGGCGCCTGGTCGATGTCGACGATCTTGTCGAATTGATCGAGTCCCTCGATGGCGCGGCACGGCGCCGGTTCGAGCGCCGCCCCGTAGAGGTGCTTGGCGACCGAGGCGTAAAGAGTGTCATTGATGAGCGTGGATTTACCCGAGCCGGACACGCCGGTGACGCAGGTGAAAAGTCCCACCGGGATCGACACCTCCACGTTTTTCAGGTTGTTGCCGGTGGCGCCGCGGACGATCAACTGGCGCGCGGCGTCGTTCGGCGTGCGCTCGCGCGGCACGGTGATTTCGCGCTCGCCGCGCAGATAGGCGCCGGTAATCGAACGCGGATGACGCACGATGTCTTCCGGGGTTCCCTGCGCCACGACCTCGCCGCCGTGCACGCCGGCCCCCGGGCCGATGTCCAGCACGTGATCCGCGGCGCGGATCGCCTCTTCGTCGTGCTCCACCACGATCACGGTGTTGCCCAGGTCGCGCAGGCGCCGCAGCGTGTCGAGCAGGCGCGCGTTGTCGCGCTGGTGCAGGCCGATGGACGGCTCGTCGAGCACGTACATGACGCCGACCAGGCCGGCGCCGATCTGCGAGGCGAGGCGGATGCGTTGCGCCTCGCCGCCGGAAAGCGTCTCCGCCGAGCGCGCCAGCGTGAGGTAATCCAAGCCGACGTTCACCAGGAAACCGAGCCGGTTGGCGACCTCTTTGACGATCTTGGCGGCGATCTCGCCGCGGCTTCCCGTCAGACGCAGGTCGCGGAAGAAATCGAGCGCGGCCGCCACGGGCAGCCGGGTGATTTCATGCAGCGCTTTGCCTTGCACGAAGACGTGCCGGGCTTCGCGTTTCAGGCGCGAGCCGTGGCAGGCTTCACAGGGCTGGTGGCTGAGGAATTTCGCCAGCTCCTCGCGCACGGACAGGGATTCGGACTCGCGGTAGCGCCGCTCGATGTTGGGGATCACGCCTTCGAAGGCGTGTTTGCGCCTGGCGCGCGGACCCTGCTCGCTGAAATAGGTAAAGGTAATGAGCTCGTCGCCGCTGCCATGCAGGATGACGTCGCGCGCCTTTTTAGGCAGCTCCTCGAACGGCGTATCGAGATTGAATTTGTAATGCTTCGCCAGTGATTCCAGCATGTGAAAGTAAAACGCGTTGCGCCGGTCCCAGCCGCGAATCGCCCCGGCCGGCAGCGACAGCGTCGGATCGCCGACCACGCGTTCCGGATCGAAGAACTGGCGCACGCCGAGCCCGTCGCAGGAGGGACAGGCGCCGGCCGGGTTGTTGAACGAAAACAGGCGCGGTTCGAGTTCCGACAGGCTGTAGCCGCAATGCGGACAGGCGTAGCGCGCGGAAAAAACGATTTCCTGTTCGTCGTGGTTCTGTTCGTCGAGCACCACCACGCGGATCAAACCTTCTCCCAGATTGGCCGCGGTTTCGAAGGACTCGGCCAGGCGTTGCTCCTGTCCCGGTCGCACCACCGCGCGGTCCACCACGGCCTCGATCGTATGCTTGAAATTCTTCTTGAGCGCCGGCGCTTCGTCGAGCGACGCCACCGTGCCGTCGATGCGCGTGCGGACATAGCCCTGTGCGCGCAGCCGGTCGAGGATGTGCAGGTGCTCGCCCTTGCGCGCCTCGACCAGGGGCGCGAGCAGCATGAGCTTGGTGCCCTCGGGCAACGTCATCACGTGGTCCACCATCTGGCTCACTGTCTGGGCGGACAGCGTCACGCCGTGCTCCGGGCAGCGCGGCTCGCCGACGCGCGCGTACAGCAGGCGCAGGTAGTCGTAGATTTCCGTGACCGTGCCGACGGTCGAGCGTGGATTGTGCGAGGTGGATTTCTGCTCGATGGAGATCGCCGGGCTCAATCCCTCGATCAGGTCCACGTCCGGTTTTTCCATGAGCGCCAGGAACTGGCGCGCGTACGCCGACAGCGACTCGACGTAGCGGCGCTGGCCTTCGGCATAAAGCGTGTCGAAGGCGAGCGAGGACTTGCCCGAGCCGGACAGGCCGGTGATGACGATGAGTTTGTCGCGCGGCAGGTCGACGTCGACGTTCTTGAGGTTGTGCGTGCGTGCGCCGCGGATACGGATGGATTCCATGCTGCTCGTCTCAACGTCCGGGGTTGCTCACGGTGAACTCGCCTGGAACTGCATGATCAAAGGGCAATCTGTTAATATACGCAAAACCGACAATTTTCCCAACCGAGCCTATCCCGAGCATGCTTCCCTCCGAACGGATGACCCCCCTCGAACTGCGGGCAAGCATCGGGCTGGCCAGCATTTACGGCCTGCGGATGCTGGGCATGTTCCTGATCCTGCCGGTCTTCGCGGTTTACGCCGAACGGCTGCCGGGCGGACAGAACCATACCCTGATCGGTTTCGCGCTCGGGGCCTACGGCCTGACTCAGGCGTTGTTGCAGCTGCCCTTCGGCATGATTTCCGACCGCCTCGGACGCAAGCGCGTGATCTATTTCGGGCTGGCGCTGTTCGCGCTCGGCAGTTTCGTCGCGGCCGCGGCGCACGATCTCCATTGGGTGATCATCGGACGCATCATCCAGGGCGCGGGCGCGATCAACGCCGCGGTGACGGCGCTCATCGCCGACCTGACGCGCGAGGAACACCGCACCAAGGCGATGGCGATGGTGGGCGGCACGATCGGGCTCACCTTCGCGGCCTCGCTCGTTTTGGGACCGGTGTTATATCACCTCATCAATATCCCCGGCATTTTCGCCATGACCGGGGTGCTCGCCCTGTGCGCCGTGATCGTGGTGCGGTTTGTCGTGCCCGCGCCGAAGCAGAGCCGGTTTCATTCCGACGCCGAGGCCATGCCGGCCAAGCTTCTCGGCGTGTTGCGCAACCGCGAGCTGCTGCGGCTCGATTTCGGCATCTTCGCGCTGCACGCGGTGCAGATGGCGATGTTCGTGGTGATGCCGTTCGCCTTGCGCGCCACCAGCGGCCTCGACGCCAATCACCACTGGCAGGTGTATCTGCCGGTGCTGGCGGTGTCGGTGGTGTTCATGGTGCCGGCGATCATCTACGGCGAGAAACGGGCGAAACTCAAAACGGTCTTCATCGGCAGCGTGGCCTTGATGCTGGCCGCGGAACTTGCTTTCATTCCGGCGATCACCCGTTTCTGGGGAATCGTGGGGGTCATGACGCTCTATTTCATCGCCTTCAACGTGCTCGAGGCGAGCCTGCCTTCGATCATCTCCAAGATCGCGCCGACCGGCGCCAAGGGCACGGCCATGGGGGTGTACAACACCTTTCAGTCGCTCGGGCTCGCCGCCGGCGGCGCGCTCGGCGGGTTCCTGTCGTACCGTTTCGGTTCGGCCGCGGTGTTCGAGTTCGGCGCCGTGCTCATCGGCATCTGGTTGCTGCTGGCGTCGCGCATGCGGCAACTGCCGGCGGTGAAAAATCTGATGTACCACCTGCCGGAGATGAGCGTGGATGATGCGCGTCGCCTGGAACAACAACTCGCCGCCGTGGCGGGCGTGACCGAGGTCATCGTGGCGCAGGCGGAGGGCGCGGCGTATGTCAAGGTCGACAGCCGGCGCTTCGATGAAGCGGCGTTGCGTCAATTATTACCCGCCGTTTAAAGCTTTATCCGCGCGCGGATTTACATTCCGATTTAGAAAATTCTTATAAGCTCATGGACCGGCATGGATTGTTGGTCGAGTTCAACCCATTCTTGTAAAGGCCTTATTTTACTGGTCGCGCGTGATTGTCGCGGCGTTTCAATCTGGCTATGATGGCTCACCCCTGAACTTCACGGAGAATCGGGTTTTTATTCAGATCATGTACAGGGCTCCGTGATCAACCTAATGGAGAAGCAACTATGGCACGCGGTGTAAACAAGGTAATTCTGGTCGGCAATCTGGGTCGCGATCCGGAAGTGCGTTATTCCCCCAATGGGTCGGCGGTGGCGAACGTCACGCTGGCGACGTCGGAATCGTGGAAGGACAAGACCAGCGGCGAGAAGCAGGAGAAAACCGAATGGCATCGCATCGTGTTCTTCGGACGCCTCGCCGAGATCGCCGGTGAGTATCTGAAAAAGGGCGCGCAGATTTACGTCGAGGGGCGGTTGCAGACGCGCAAGTGGCAGGACAAGGACGGGCACGAACGCTATACCACCGAGATCGTCGCCAACGAAATGCAGATGCTGGGGTCACGCGGCGGCGCCGGTGTTCCGAACAACGACGGTTTCAACCAGGATCAGCCGGCGGAGAATGCCGGCGGCGCCGGAGCCAGGAAGCCGGCGGCGACAGCGGCCGGCGGCGGCGATTTCGACGACGACATCCCGTTCTAAGGCAGCAGCAAGTAGCAAGTTTCAAGTAGCAAGAAAATGCAGGAAAGTTTTTTCCTTGCAACTTGCTACTTGTCACTTGCTACTGGTGTTTTACCCCGGCGGCCAGCGCATGACGCGCCCGCCGAGCAGATGCAGGTGCACGTGAAACACCGACTGGCCGGCGTCGGCGTTGCAATTCATGACGGTACGGTAACCCGATTCGGCGATTCCCGATTCCCTGGCAATGTCCGCGGCCGCCCTGACCAGCTTGCCGGTCAACTCGACATGGCCGGCGTCAAGGTCGTTCAGCGTGGCAATGTGCTTTTTGGGGATCACCAGGACGTGTACCGGGGCCTGTGGATTGATGTCCTTGAACGCCAGCACGTCGTTGTCCTCGTACACCGTGTTCGGCTTGATCTGTCCTGACACCATTTTACAAAACAGGCAGTCTGCTGTCATAAATGTAGCCCTACTGCGCTTCGCTTCGTTCGTCTTGCCATAAGACGGGAAGCCCTACTCGCTTCGCGAGTTCGTCTTGCCATAATACGAGTAGCCCTACTCCGCTTCGCTCAGTTCGTCTTGTCATAATATAATTTTCCCCTGTTGCCCCTGAAAACCCTGGGCGCGAGCCTGTCAGCATAGTGCGGTTGCCAGCGGGTGAAAAGGGTGGTGGCAGAGTGCAAAATGCCGTCTATATATTTCTGGGGAACAGCCAAGTTTTTTCCGCGAGGGGACTGAAAATGCCTATGTATGAAGAGCCGGTGGTCGGGGCCTTTTACGAGGACCTGGAAGAGGACGGCCGCACCTTCGAAGTGACCGCCTTCGATGAAAATGACGGAACGATCGAGATTCAGTACAGCGACGGCGCCACCGACGAGATCGATCTGGACGACTGGTACGGCATGGACCTGGAGCAGCTGGAGTCCGAGGAAGAAGACGAGGATGACGCTGACGACAGCGACGTGTCCGATGACGATGCCGATCTGGATGAGGATGACGAGCTGGACGAAGACGAGGAAGTAGAGGAATAAGACTCGCCGCCCGGCGGCGGGCGAAAAACAGCAGTGTTATCGTTGTGCCGAGCCTGTGTTCAGGGCTCAACTCATAATCACCGGATCAACCAAACTGACGGGACAACGATCCAGCCGGATCGTTGTCCCGAATCCGTTACGCCCTCGACGAACGTTCCGCGCGCCAAGGGCACATCAAACGGGTGTTTCCAGAAACGCCTGATTCCCGCTGGTTTCCGTTTACACCATGTCTTTCAGCATTTTCAGCGGCTGACACTTGACCACGTTACGCGCGGGTTTGGCCTTGAAAATAACCTCTTCCTTGGTGAACGGGTTGATGCCCTTGCGCGCCGGCACGGCGGGCTTGTAGACCATCTTGATCTTCATCATGCCGACGAGATTGAAAATGCCAGGACCCTTTTTCAGGTCGCGTTCGATGAGGCTGGTCAGCGTGTCGAAAACCGCCACGACGTCCTTACGCTTGAGGTTGGTTTTCTCAGCGATATGGGCATAGATCTCGGACTTCGTTGTCGGTTTCTTTCCCGATTTGTTGTTGGCCATGTAATGCTCCTGAAGTGGAAGGTTGGGTTAAGGGGTTCCTTTAAACGCGCATAATTTAGCGGAAAAACCAGGGGGATAGAAGAGCGACTTGGCATTTTTCCCTGAAATTTCCCGGTTTCCCGGAACGTGTCCGAACTCGGACAGCCCTGGCTGTCGGTTGGCCGCAATGTTGAACCGAAGAGATTTCCTGACATGCAAGGTCGACCTCCCCGGCGGCCGAGGAGGACGTGACCCCGGCGCGATGACACCGGCCGACCCGGGCGATCCATCTATAGATCCGCGATTGAATCCATCGCATGAGGGGCGTCTCCCGCCGGGTTTCTCGCGGTGTCGAGGTTCGGGCAGACAATGCTTTAAAAATAATGCGTTACGGGGGTCATCCGGATATAATTCGGCTTGTGCGATGTGTTCTCCGCCCCCATACTCTGGGGGCGCATTGTTTTTCAGGAGACTCAGTATGCCGATTTACGAATATGAATGCGGTTCCTGCGGTCACCGGTTCGAAGCCATCCAGAAGATGAGCGACCCGGTGCTGACCGACTGCCCGACCTGCGGCAAATCCGAACTCAAGAAACTGCTGTCCGCGGCCGGGTTTCAGCTGAAGGGCACAGGCTGGTATGCCACCGATTTCAAGGGAGGTTCCCCGAAGCAGGAAAAATCCGAATCCGGCGACACGCCGCCGAAGAAGAAGGCCGGCGGCTGTGGCGGCGGCACCTGCGGCTGCGCCCACTGAATAACGATGGGTGCCCTGCGTCGCTACCTGATGGCCGGGCTGCTGGTCTGGGTCCCGCTGGGGGTGACGCTGCTGATCGTGGCGTTCCTGGTGGACCTGATGGACCAGACGCTGCTGCTGCTTCCCGAGAGCATCCAGCCGGAAAACCTGCTCGGTTTCCGGATCCCCGGCCTGGGGGCGGTGCTGACGGCCGTGATCGTGTTCGTGACCGGCATGATCGTCACCAACCTCTTCGGTCAACAGCTGTTCACCATCGGCGAGCGGCTCCTGCAGCGCATCCCGCTGGTGCGCTCGATCTATGCCTCGGTCAAGCAGGTGACGGAGAGCATGTTTTCCTCCGGCAAGTCGTTTCGCAAGGTGGTGCTGGTGGAATACCCGCGCAAGAACATGTGGTCGCTGGCGTTCCAGACCGGCGCCGGCGCCGAGGAAGTCCGCGACAAGACCGGACGCGAGGTCGCCAATATTTTCATTCCCACCACGCCGAACCCCACGTCGGGTTTTTTCCTCATGGTGCCGCGCGAGGACGTGATCGAGCTCGACATGAGCGTGGACGAGGGTCTCAAGCTGCTGCTGTCGGTCGGCGTGGTGGTTCCGGAGCGCAAGAAAGATAAAATCGCGCGCCAGCTCCCCTGAGCGCATAGGCTTTTTAAAAAGCATTTAATATTGCTCGCCGCAAAGACGCAAAGTACGCAAAGAAAAACTTAGGACTGTAAACCCAGGAAATCTTTGCGCTCTTTGCGTCTTTGCGGCAAATAATCATAAATCGAAATTCATATAAAACAGGTAATCATGCGCAGTCATTTTTGCGGCGAACTCAGAGAATCCCACATCGGCCAGCGCGTCACGCTCTGCGGCTGGGCCCACAGCCGGCGCGATCACGGCGGCGTGATCTTCATCGACCTGCGCGACCGCGCCGGCGTGGTGCAGACCGTGTTCGATCCGGACAGGAAGGAAGCCTTCGCCGCCGCCGAGTCGGTGCGTTCCGAATTCGTGCTGCGCGTGCAGGGGCAGGTGCGCCCGCGCCCGGCCGGCACCGAGAATCCGCATCTTCCTACCGGGAAAGTGGAGGTGCTGGCCGAGAACATCGAAATTCTCAACCGCGCCGAAGCGCTGCCGTTCCAACTGGACGAAACCGATCTCTCGGAACCGGTGCGCCTCAAATACCGCTATCTCGATTTGCGCCGCGAATTCATGCAGAAGAACCTGCGCCTGCGCCACAAGGTGGCGCAGATGCTGCGCCGGTATCTCGAGGATCACGACTTCATCGAAATCGAAACGCCGATGCTCACCAAGTCCACGCCCGAAGGCGCACGCGACTATCTCGTGCCCTCGCGCACGCATCCGGGACACTTCTTCGCGCTGCCGCAGTCGCCACAGCTGTTCAAGCAGCTGCTGATGGTGGCGGGCTTCGAGCGTTACTTCCAGATCACGCGCTGTTTCCGCGACGAAGATTTGCGCGCCGACCGTCAGCCGGAATTCACCCAGCTCGACATCGAGACCTCGTTTCTCGACGAGAACGGCGTGATGGGCCTGATGGAAGAAATGTTGCGCCGGCTGTTCAAGTCCGTGCTCGGCGTGGAACTGCCCGATCCCTTCCCGCGCATGAGTTACGACGAAGCCGTGCGCCGCTTCGGTTCCGACCGGCCCGACCTGCGCGTGCCGCTCGAGCTGGTCGACGTCGGCGATCTGATGAAGCAGGTCGAGTTCAAGGTGTTCGCCGGTCCGGCCAACAATCCGGCCGGGCGCGTGGCGGCGTTGCGCGTGCCGAAAGGCGGCGAACTTCCGCGCAGCCAGATCGACGGTTACACCGCCTTCGTCGGCCAGTACGGCGCCAAGGGGCTGGCTTACATCAAGATCAACGACGCGGCCAAGGGCCGCGACGGGCTGCAATCGCCGATTCTCAAGTTCCTGCCGGACGAGGTCATCGCCGCGATCATGCAGCGCACCGGCGCGCAGACCGGCGACCTGATTTTCTTCGGCGCCGATACCGCCAAGGTGGTCAACGACTCGCTCGGCGCGCTGCGCCTGAAACTGGGCGACGATCTGAAGCTGAAACAGGACGGCTGGAAAATCCTGTGGGTGGTGGATTTCCCGATGTTCGATTACGACACCGACGCCAAGCGCTGGGTCGCGTTGCATCATCCGTTCACCTCGCCCAAGGCCGAGGACCTCGAACGGGTCGATCTCGATCCGGCGAACGTGAAGGCGCGCGCCTACGACGCGGTGCTGAACGGCTCCGAGATCGGCGGCGGTTCGATCCGCATCCACCGCATGGACGTGCAGGAAAAGGTGTTCGCCGCGCTTGGCATCGGTCCGAACGAGGCGCGCGCCAAGTTCGGGTTCCTGCTCGACGCGCTCAAATTCGGCGCGCCGCCGCATGGCGGCATCGCCTTCGGGCTCGACCGCCTGTGCGCGCTCATGAGCGGCGTGGATTCGATCCGCGACGTGATCGCCTTCCCCAAAACGCAGAAGGCGGCGTGCCTGATGACCGACGCGCCGAGCGAGGTCGACGAAACCCAGCTGCGCGAGCTGCACATAAAACTGCGCAAGCCTCCCGAAAAAACCGCGGCCGAATCCTGAGCGCCGTTACTGACGCCGCGCCACCAGCTGTGGTGCGCCGGTTTCGCGGTTGACCTGGCGGCGGAACGCCGCCAGCAGCGATCCGAACACCGGACCGGGACAGACCGCGAGCGGGCGGCCGTCCACCTCGCGCACCGGGATCAGTTCCGCGCCGGTTCCGGTCAGGAAACATTCATCGGCGGTATGAAGATCGTAGGGGCCGAGCGTGGTCTCGGCGTGCCCGATGCCCAGTTCCTGCGCCAATTCCAGAATCACTTCGCGCGTGACGCCTTCGAGCGCGCCGTCGCTGGCCGGCGGCGTCAGCAGTTTTCCGTGGCGCACGAGGAAGACGTTGTCGGCCGTGCCTTCGGCGACGTGACCGGCGGCGTTCAGCAGGATCGCCTCGTCGGCGCCGGCGTTGACGGCCTCCAGGCGCGCCAGGATGTGGTTCAGGTAATTGAGCGACTTGATACGCGGGTCGAGACCGTCGGCGCCGAGTCGGCGCGTGGCGGCGACGATCACGCGCGCGCCTTCGTTGCGCACGGCCTCGCTCACCAGCGCGAGTTCGTCGACGATGATGAGCAGGTTCGGTTCCCGGCAGCTGGCCGGGTCGAGTCCGAGCCTGCCCGCACCGCGCGTGACGATCAGGCGCAGGTAGCCCTCGGGCCGGCCGTAGGCGGCGATGGTGTCGTGCACGGCGGCGTCGAGCGCGCCGGCGTCGCCGGGCAACGCCAGACGGATCGCCGCCGCCGAGCGACGCAGGCGCTCCAGGTGGCGCGACAACCGGAACGCGCGGCCGTTGTAAAAGCGGATGCCCTCGAACACGCCGTCGCCATAGAGCAGCCCGTGATCGAGCACCGGCAGCCGCGCTTGCGCGGCCGGCATCAGCACGCCGTTCAGCCAGCAGAGCGCTTCAGTCATGGCAGGAACTCCAGCCGCGGTCGCCGAGTTTTCGCGGCGCGGCGCCGCTGCCGGACCGGGACACGGCACGCAGGACCGGCGACAGTTTATCCGCGAGGTATCGCCAACCGTTATGCAAAATTCCGCGCATGTGCCCGGCGCGCTGTGCGCGTGCCAGCCGGGTGTAGTGTCCGATGTCGATCGCGCCGCTGGCGGTGCGCCGCATCGGTGCGGCGTGGCGCAGTTGATCCGAGTGCCTGGTGCCGGTTTCACGTGCCTGGTTTTGCATGACGCTTCTCCCGTGATTGACAGTCGTCAGCTTAGGTTCGATACTCGTACCAGTACAGATTCAGATAAACTTATATTGACACGTAACAGTTATGAAAATCATTGAAACTGTGCTTGTTAAAGCCGGGGTCGACTGTGACGCCGCCGCGGCCCCGGGGAGACGCGCATGAAACGGGCCCCGGCGGAAAACCTGTACGAGCAGGTGGCGCGGCGGCTGCAGGAACAGGTGGCCAACGGGGTCTACCGTCCCGGTGACCGCGTGCCGTCGGTGCGGCGCCTGAGCACGCAGTTCGACGTGAGCATTTCCACCGTCATCGAGGCCTACCGTCGCCTCGAAAGCAGGGGATTGCTCGAAGCGCGCCCGCAGTCGGGTTATTACGTGCGCACGCGGCTGTGGCAACCGCCGGCGCAGCCGGCCATCTCCCAGCCGCGCTGCTCGCCCACGGCGGTGAGCGTGAGCGCTCTCGCCATGAAGGTACTCAAGGCCTCGCGCGATCCGCACGTGCTGCAGCTCGGCGTGGCCGCGCCGCACCCGAGTTTGCTGCCGATGCGCTCGCTCAATCGCATCCTCGCGCGCCTCGCGCGCCACGACGAGGGCAAGGGTTGCAGTTACGACTTCCCGCCCGGCAGCCCGGAGCTGCGCCAGCAGATCGCGCGCCGCGCCCTCGACGCCGGTTGCACGCTCTCCCCCGACGACATCGTCACCACCAGCGGCTGCCAGGAGGCCCTGAGTCTGTGCCTGCGCGCGGTGACGAAACCGGGCGACACGGTTGCGATCGAATCGCCGGCGTTCTACGGCACGCTTCAGACCATCGAACAGTTGGGGTTGAAAGCGATCGAGATTCCGACCTGCCCGCGCAAAGGAGTTTCGATCGAGGCGCTCAAACTCTCGCTCGATCGCTGGAAGATCAGGGCCTGTCTCCTGGTGCCCAACTTCAGCAATCCGACCGGCGCGGTGATGCCGGAGGAACGCAAGAAGCGCCTGGTGCAGCTGCTGGCCGAGCGCGAGGTGCCGCTCATCGAGGACGACATCTACGGCGATCTCGCGCACGGATCGCCGCGCCCGAAGGCGGCCAAGAGCTATGACCGCAAGGGACTCGTCATGCTGTGCTCGTCGTTTTCCAAGACGCTGGCGCCGGGCTATCGCGTCGGCTGGGTCGTGCCCGGGCGCTGGCGCGAGCAGATCGAACATCTGAAGTACGTCAACACCATGGCCACGCCCACGCTGCCGCAGCTCGCCATCGCCGAGTTTCTCGATCACGGCGGCTATGATCGCTACCTGCGCAAGACACGCGCGCTGTACGCGGCCAACGTCGAGTGCTTCACCCACGCGATCGCGCGCTATTTTCCCGAGGACACCAAGGTGACTCAGCCCGCCGGCGGTTTCGTGCTCTGGGTCGAGTTGCCCGGCAAGGCCGACGCGCTCGAACTGCGGCGGCGCGCGCTCGCGCAAGGCATCAGCATCGCCCCCGGCCCGCTGTTTTCGGCCACGCAGAAATACCGCCACTGCATCCGGCTCTCCTGCGCCTATCCGTGGGGCGAGCGGCTCGAACGGGCGTTGCTCACGCTCGGACGGCTGGCGCAGGAAATGGTGTGAGCGGGCTGTGACCGGCGCGCGTTACAAACGGCCCGAGTCGGTTCTGGTCGTGATCCATGCCCGGACCGGAAAAGTGCTGCTGCTGCGCCGCACCGACGATCCGGATTTCTGGCAGTCGGTCACCGGCAGCCTGACGTGGGAGGAAAGCCGTCCACGCCAAGCGGCCGAGCGCGAGGTTCGGGAGGAAACCGGGCTGGAAGCCACATCGGCATTGCGGGATTTGAAAATCGTCAATCGTTTTTCCATTCTGCTGCGCTGGCGTTCGCGCTATGCCCCTGATGTGCATGAGAATATCGAGCATGTCTTCGCGCTTGAACTTCCCGCGGAAATCCTTATAACTGTCAATCCCGCCGAGCACGTCGAGTACGGCTGGTTCGATTTCGACGCAGCGGCGGCGAAGGTGGCTTCGTGGAGCAACCGCGAAGCGATACTCAAGGTTAAGGCGATGCAGGAATAAAATGGCGACGGCACTGGCTTACGAGTCGTTCGACGGCATTCCCGACGCGGACTGCGACGCGCGCATTCGTGCCGCGAAGGAAAGACTCGGCAAGCGGCTGGTGATTCTCGGGCATCACTACCAGCGCGACGAAGTTTACCGGCACGCCGATTTCACCGGCGATTCGCTCAGGCTCTCGCGGCTGGCGGCGTCGAGCGACGCCGATTACATCGTGTTCTGCGGCGTGCACTTCATGGCCGAGGTGGCGGACATCCTGTCGCGCCCGGAGCAGGTTTCTATCCTCCCCGATCTTTCCGCCGGCTGTTCCATGGCCGACATGGCGAATTACGCCGCGGTGCAGCGCGCGTGGAAGGAGCTCTCGGCCGTCATCGATCCGGACGAAAAAGTGACGCCGGTGACCTACATTAATTCCGCCGCCGATCTCAAGGCTTTCTGCGGCAATCACGGCGGGCTGGTCTGCACTTCGTCGAACGCGGCGCGCGTGCTCGAATGGTCATACCGGCAGCGCGAGAAAGTCTTGTTCTTTCCCGACCAGCACCTGGGGCGCAACACCGCCGACCGCATGGGCATTCCGCTCGACGACATGGTGGAGTGGGACTTCAACCAGCCGCGCGGCGGACTGACAAAGGAACAGATCGAAAAAGCGAAGATCATCCTGTGGAAGGGATTCTGCTCGGTGCACCAGATGTTCAAGCCGCAGCACGTGGACGCGTTCCGGAAGGCGCATCCCGAAGGCAAGGTGATCTCGCACCCCGAGTGTTCGATCGAGGTGTGCCGGAAATCCGATTACGTCGGCTCCACCGAGTTCATCATTAAGACCGTCGGCGAGTCGGCGCCGGGCACGCACTGGCTGGTCGGCACCGAGCTCAATCTCGTCAACCGCCTGGCCGAGCAGGGCCGGGCGCAGAACAAGATCATCGAGTTCATGTCGCCCACGGTGTGCATGTGCTCGACCATGTTCCGCATCGACCCGCAGCACCTGCTGTGGACCCTGGAAAACCTGGCCGTCGGGCGCGTGGTGAACCGGATCAAGGTCGCCCCGGCCGAAGCCGAGGCCGCGCGTCTCGCGCTCAACCGCATGCTCGACGTCTCGCCATAAAAACCACCAGGCCGGAAGCCGTCGTACTTCTCCACGGCCTGTGGTTCTCGGGCTATATCCTGTTCTTGTTGGCGCGTCGCCTGCGCCGCCGGGGTTTCAGCGTTCATCTGTTTTCGTATCCCTCGGTTCGCGCCGACCTGCGCGCGAACGCGGAACGGCTCGCGCATTTCCTCGCCGCGCTCGATGCCGACACCGTGCATCTGGTAGGACACAGTCTCGGCGGCATCCTGATCCGCGCAGTGTTTCATTACTCGCCGCCACGCCAGCCCGGACGCCTCGTGACGCTGGGCGCGCCGCACGGCGGCAGCCGCGTGGCGCAACAACTGAACCGCCATGCTTTCTGGCGCCGGGCGATGGGCAAAGGTGTGGCGCAACTGCTGGCGGGCGAGCCGCAACGTTGGAGGTCACCGACACGCGAGATCGGCGCGATCTGCGGTACGCGTTCCCTCGGCATGGGCCGGTTGCTGTATCGCGGCCTGCCGCGACCGAACGACGGACTGCTGACGGTGAAGGAGAGCGCCTTCCCCGCCGCGCAGGAGCATCTGGCGCTGCCGCTGTCCCACACCGGCATGTTGTTCTCGCGCACGCTGGCGCGGCAGGTGCGGCGTTTCTGGAAACGGGACAATTCGCGCGTTGAATCCGGCGATTCCCGTGCGCTCGGTTGGGGGATGATCGAGGGGAGTGTTACACTGGGCGCACCGCTGGGCGGTTGATACCTATACATCACGGGATTCCACATGGCTGGCCATTCAAGATGGGCCAATATCAAGCATCGCAAGGGCGAGCAGGACGCGCGACGCGGCAAGGTTTTCACCAAGCTGATACGTGAGATCACCATCGCCGCGCGTTCCGGCGGCGGGGGCGATCCCAGGCTCAATCCGCGCCTGCGCGCCGCCATCGACAAGGCGCTCGACGCCAACATGACCAAGGACACCATCGAGCGCGCCGTCAAGCGCGGCACCGGCGAGCTCGAAGGCGCGCATTATGAGGAGGTCCGCTACGAGGCTTACGGGCCGGGCGGCGTGGCGCTCATGATCGAGTGCACCACCGACAATCGCACCCGTACCGTGGGCGAGGTGCGCCATGCCCTGTCCAAGCACGGCGGCCATCTCGGCAGCGACGGATCGGTAGCTTATCTCTTCAAAAGAACCGGCGTGCTCAATTACCCGCCGGGCCTGAGTGAAGACAAAATCATGGAAGCCGCCCTGGAAGCGGGCGCGGAAGACGTCGCCACGGACACCGATGGGTCGATCGAAGTGCTGACGACGCCGGAAAATTTTCATGCCGTGGTCGAGGCCATGACCAAGAACAGCCTGAAACCCGAACACGCCGAGATCGCGCAGCGTGCCTCGACTTCCGCGCCGCTGGGCGGCGAGGACGCGGAAAAAATGCTGAAGTTGCTGGAGGCGCTGGAGGATCTGGACGACGTGCAGAATGTCTATTCCAATGCCGATTTCCCGAATGAACTCTTGAAGCAAGCCAGCTGATGCCGATCATAGGAAATCGCGCGCAGCGCGCACGGCTCGCCTCCTTCCCCCTGAAAGGGGGAAGGAATGAGGATGGGGGTGCGATGCGTCAGGTTCCGCGACAACCCAACCATCCGACCCCCACCCCTTGCCCTCCCCCTGAGAGGGGGAGGGGGAGTGATTGGTGATGCGGATATTAGGGATTGATCCCGGTTCGCGCACTACCGGCTTCGGCGTGGTACAGGTATTGCGTAACGGCCGCATTGAATATGTCGCGAGCGGCTGCGTGCGCGTGCCGTCGCAGGATCTCGCCGGCAAGCTCAAGACGGTGTACGACGGTGTGTCCGAGATCATCAAAACCTATCAGCCGACGGTGCTCGCGATCGAAAAGGTATTCTTGGCACACAACGCCGATTCGGCGCTGAAGCTCGGGCAGGCGCGCGGCGCCGCCATCCTCGCCGGCGCCAATCACCTGATCGACGTGGCCGAATACACCGCGCTCCAGATCAAGCGCGCCGCTGTCGGCAAGGGCCATGCCGGCAAGCCGCAGGTACAGCATATGGTGAAGGCGCTGCTCGGACTCAACGCTGTGCCACAGGCCGATGCCGCGGATGCGCTCGCCTGCGCCATCTGTCACGCGCACCACGCCGTGGGATTGCGCTCGCTGCCGCCGCGCCGCACGGGCCGGCGCGGCATGAGGCTGGCGCTGTGATCGGCCGGCTGCACGGCGTGCTGCTGCGCAAGGAGCCGCCGGCGCTGCTGGTGGACGTGGGCGGCGTGGGCTACGAGCTGGAGGCGCCCATGACCGTGTTCTACGAACTGCCCGCGGTGGGCGAGAAGGTCACGCTACACACGCATCTGGTGGTGCGCGAGGACGCGCATCTATTATATGGTTTCGTGCGCGAGGCGCAGCGGCGGCTGTTCCGCGAACTGCTCAAGGTCAACGGCGTGGGACCGCGGGTCGCGCTGGCGGTGCTCTCGGGCTTGTCGGACGAGGAATTCTGCCGCAGCGTGGCGGAACAGGACATCGCGCGCCTGACCAAGGTGCCGGGCATCGGCCGCAAGACCGCCGAGCGGCTGGTGATCGAAATGCGCGACAAGCTGCCTTCGGGCGGCGCGCTACCGGCGGCGACGTCCGATGCGGCCCCGGTGGTTGCGGGAGATCCGGTGAGCGAGGCGGTGAGCGCGCTGGTGGCGCTGGGCTACAAGCCGAACGAAGCGAGCCGCGCGGTGCGCGCCGTGCCGACCCAGGGGCTGGGTGCGGAAGAAATCATTCGTCAGGCGCTAAAAGGTATGGCAGGCTAAGGTATGAGTTTTCACCGCAAAGGCGCAAAGAGCGCAAAGGGTTCTAAATTTAAAAATGCATTTCTTTGCGTACTTCGCGTCTTTGCGGTAATAAATTCTTATGATTGAAACCGACCGATTGGTGTCCGCGCACGCCGTGGAAGCGGCCGACGAAACCGTCGAGATGCGTCGGTTGCGCCCGGCGCGTCTGGCGGAATACGTCGGCCAGGAGCCGATCCGACGGCAGATGGAGATATTCATCGCCGCCGCGCGCGGGCGCCACGAGGCGCTCGACCACGTGCTGCTGTTCGGCCCCCCCGGCCTCGGCAAGACCACGCTGGCGCATATCGTCGCCAACGAAATGGGCGTGGGCCTGCGCCAGACCTCCGGCCCGGTGCTGGAGCGCCCCGGCGACCTGGCCGCGATCCTGACCAACCTGCAACCCAACGACGTCCTGTTCATCGACGAGATTCACCGCCTGAGTCCGATCGTCGAGGAAATCCTCTATCCGGCGCTGGAGGATTACCAGCTCGACATTCTGATCGGCGAGGGGCCGGCGGCGCGCTCGATCAAGCTCGACCTGCCGCCGTTCACGCTGGTGGGGGCGACCACGCGCGCCGGACTGCTGACCTCGCCGCTGCGCGACCGCTTCGGCATCGTCCAGCGTCTCGAGTTCTACGATCCGGCCGAGCTGGCCCGCATCGTCGAGCGTTCCGCCGGGATCATGGGGCTCCGGATCGAGCCCGAAGCGGTGACGGCGATCGCGCGCCGCTCGCGCGGCACCCCGCGCATCGTCAACCGCCTGCTGCGCCGCGCGCGCGATTTCGCCCAGATCAAAGGCGACGGACGCCTGACGGGCGACATCGCCGAGCTGGCGCTGAACATGTTAGAAGTGGACCGCTGCGGGTTCGACATGCTCGACCGCAAGCTGCTGCTGGCGGTGATCGAAAAATTCTCCGGCGGTCCGGTGGGCGTGGACAACCTCGCCGCCGCGATCGGCGAAGAGCGTGATACCATTGAGGACGTGATCGAGCCGTTCCTGATCCAGCAGGGTTATCTGATGCGCACGCCGCGCGGGCGCATGGCCACGGCCCTGGCCTGGCGGCATTTCGATCTCGACGCCCCGGCGGCTTCGGAGCGTCCGCAACGCGACATCTTCGGGAATGAATAATATCGTATACCGCAAAGGCGCAAAGTGCGCAAAGGTTTCCTGGTTAAAAGACTTTTCTTTGCGTTCTTCGCGTCTTTGCGGTGAAAACTAACATGGATTCTGTTTTTTCGATTCCCATCCGCGTGTATTACGAAGATACGGACGCCGGCAACGTGGTTTATTACGCCAATTACCTGAAATTCATGGAACGGGCGCGCACCGAATGGCTGCGGGCCCGGGGTTTCGAGCAGGATGAACTTTCCCGCCGCGAGGGCATCCTATTCGCCGTGCGCTCGGTACGACTCGACTTCCTCAAGCCCGCCCGCTTCAACGACCTGCTCCAGGCGACGGCGCGGGTGGCAAAACGCGGCAACGCCAGCGTCACCTTCGCCCAGGAGATACGCCGCGCCGACCTCGCGCTGTGCGAGGGCGAAGTGAAGGTGGCCTGCCTCGACGCAGCCACGTTCGCGCCCCGCGCGATTCCGTCGCATATCCGCGCGCAGTTGGATGCCGGGGAGGCGCCGTGAACGTCACCGCCACCGAAGGAATCGCCTTGTTGTCCCTGATCCAGCACGCCTCGCTGCCGGTGCAGCTGGTGATGCTGATGCTGCTGGGCGCGTCGGTGCTTTCCTGGACCATGATTTTCCGCAAGTGGTTCGCGCTCAAAAGCGCCAAGCTCGCGGCCGACCGCTTCGAGGAAAAGTTCTGGTCCGGCGCGAATCTCAACCAGATGTTCGCCGAACAGTCGCGCAAGGAAGCCAACACCACCGGCATGGCCGGGATTTTCGTCGAGGGGTTTCGCGAATACAAACGCCTCCACCAGCAGAGCAACATCCAGCCGATGGACATCCTCACCGGCGTGCAGCGCGCCATGCGCGTGGGGCTGTCGCGCGAGATCGATTACCTGGAGACGCATCTTTCGTTCCTGGCCACGGTCGGCTCGACCAGTCCCTACGTCGGACTGTTCGGCACCGTCTGGGGCATCATGAATTCGTTCCGCTCGCTCGGCCTGGTGCAGCAGGCCACCATCGCGCACGTCGCGCCGGGCATCGCCGAGGCGCTGATCGCCACCGCCATCGGCCTGTTCGCCGCGATCCCCGCGGTCATCGCCTACAACCGCTACTCCAACAACGTCGAGCGGCTGGTGACGCGCTACGAAATCTTCATGGAGGAGTTCGCCAGCATACTCCAGCACCAGGCGTTCGCCTCGCGGGCCTGACCGTGGAGCCCTACCGCAAGCGCCGCAAGAAGCTGATGAGCGAGATCAACGTCGTGCCGTACATCGACGTGATGCTGGTGCTGCTGGTGATCTTCATGATCACCGCGCCGCTGCTGTCGCAGGGCGTGAAGGTCGATCTGCCGAAGGCCGCGGCGCGGCCGGTGGACAGCCAGGACCGCGAAACGCTGGTGGTGACGGTGGACCGCGAGGGCCGCTATTTTCTCGACGACCGCCGGATTTCGCCGGAGGAATTGAGCCGGAAAACGGCGGCGATCCTGCGTGCCCGCCCGCAGACGCCGGTGCTGATCCGCGGCGACCGCCAGTCCAATTACGGCGAAGTGGTCAGGGCGATGACGCTGCTGCAGTCGGCCGGCGCGCCGAGCGTGGGCCTGCTCACCGAACCGCCGAGAAATCCGTGAGCGCCCTCAAAAACAGTTTTATAATGTTGCGTCGCGGCCTGCCGGCGACGCGCCGCGTTTGAACCCAGAATGCATGTGTCTCAGGAGCCTCAGGTAACGTGCTGTCCGCGAAGCTGCGCCGCAATCCGGGGAGGATCCGGGCCATCGTTTATGCCGTGCTGGTGCATGCGGCGGTGATCGGGCTGGCCGTGATCGGTTTTCGCTGGACCATGGCCCCTTCCAGCGAGCCCGTGCAGGCCGTGGTGGTTCCGGATCAGGCGGCGCGCAAACCCGACGCGGCGGACAACCGGCGCGCGCAGGAAGAGGAAGAGGCGCGCAAGAAGGCCGAGGCGGAAAAACGCCGCCAGGCGGAGTTGAAAAAGAAGCAGGAAGAAGAACAGGCGCAGCAGCGTCTTATTACGGAACGCAAGAAGAAGGAAGCCGAGGAGAAGGAACAGCAGAAACGCGCGGCCGAGCTCGAGCGCAGGAACGAGAAAAAGCGCCGGCAGAAGCTCACCGAGCAGTCGTTGCAGGAACAACTGGCGGCGGAGGAAAAGCAGCGCACCGACGCCGCGCACGCGGCGCGTGCAGCCACTGCCGTGGACAAGTACCGGGCGTTGATACGCCAGCGGGTCAGCCAGAGCTGGAACCGGCCGGTCGGTGTCGCGACAGGCTTGAAATGCGTGGTGAGCGTGCGTCTGGCGCCGGGTGGCGAGGTGTTTTCGGCCAGGGTGGTGCGCTCCAGCGGCAACGAGATATTCGACCGCTCGGTGGAAAACGCGGTGCGCAAGGCCGCGCCGTTGCCGTTGCCCGAGGACCCGACCTTGTTTGATAATTTCCGTGAAATTGAATTTTTGTTCAGTCCCAAGGAATAGGAGAACAGAAGCCTGATGCGACTTGTTGCCAAGGGAATTGCCCTGTTGGGATTGGTGCTGTGGCCCGTCTTCGCGCACGCCGTGCTGACCATCGAAATCACGCGCGGCGTGGATACCGGCACGCCCATCGCCATCGTCCCGTTCAGCTGGGATGTCCCGCCGAAACCGGGGCAGAATGTATCCGACGTCGTCGAGACGGACCTGGCGCGCAGCGGACGGTTTGCGGTGCTGCCGCGCAAGGATTTCATTTCCACGCCGCACGAGGACAAGGACGTGGTGTTCAAGGATTGGCGCATCCTCAAGTCCGAGGCGCTGGTGATCGGCAGCGCGCGCCTCGTCGCGCCGGGCAAGTATCAGGTGCAGTTCCGGCTGTACGACGTGTTCAAGCAGGCCCAGATCGCCGGTTTCCGCTATACCGTCGGCGCCGAGCTGCTGCGTTCGGCGGCGCACCAGATCAGCGACATCATCTACCAGAAGATCACCGGCGAGCCGGGCGCTTTCAGCACCCGCGTCGCCTACGTCACGCGCGAGGAACCGCCCCGCGGTTCGCCGGTCTACAAGCTGCAAGTGGCCGATTCCGACGGCTTCAATCCACAGACCGTGGTTCGTTCCGCCGAGCCGCTGATGTCGCCGGCCTGGTCGCCCGACGGAATCCGCCTGGCCTATGTTTCTTTTGAAGACAAACGCTCCAAGGTGTATGTTCAGAACCTGACCGACGGCCGCCGCGAATTGCTGGCCGAATTCACCGGCATCAACAGCGCGCCGGCGTGGTCGCCCGACGGCCGGCGACTGGCGCTCACGCTGTCACGCGACGGTAATGCCGAGATCTATATAATGCGCATGGACACGCGGGCGCTGACGCGGCTGACGTTCGACGCGGCGATCGACACCGAGCCTTCCTGGTCGCCCGACGGGCGCGATATCATATTCACCTCGGACCGCGCCGGCTCGCCGCAAATCTACCGCATGAGCGCTTCCGGCGGGTCGGCGGAACGCCTGACCTTCGACGGCGACTACAACGCGCGCGCCTCGTACGCGGCGGACGGCAAATCGGTCACGTTTGTCAGCCGCGGCCAGGGCGGTTATCGCATCGCCGTCATGCGGCTCGACAACAGGACGCAGCAGGTGCTGACCGACACTTCGCTCGACGAGTCGCCCAGTTTCGCCCCGAACGGGCGTATGATCATCTATGCCACCGAGGTCCGGGGGCGCGGGGTGCTGGCCTCGGTTTCCGCCGACGGGCGCGTGCGCCAGTTGTACAAATTCGAGGAGGGCGATATACGCGAGCCCGCCTGGTCGCCTTACAACCGTGAACTTCAATATAAGGAGTGAAAGATGAAGAACAGGAAACATCTCGCCGTATCGTTGCTCATCGCATTGGCCCTCGCCGGTTGCGCCGGCGAAGAGGCGACCAAACCCACCGCCGGGGAGGAAAAAGGCGCCGCGCCGGCGCAGACCGCGCCGGCCACGGACCAGTCCGCCGCCGGCGCCGCGCTGTCCGATCGGGAGAAGCAGCGCCGCGCCGAATTGCTGGCCCAGCGCCGCGTGTACTTCGCGTTTGACAGCAGCGCCATCGACGACGAGTCGCGCGCCATCATCGAGGCGCACGCCGCCAATCTCGTGGCCAATCCGCAGATCATGCTGTCCCTCGAGGGCAATTGCGACGAGCGCGGCACGCGCGAGTACAACCTGGCCCTGGGCGAGCGCCGCGCGCAGGCCGTCGAGAAGATGATGAAGGTGCTCGGCGTCGCCGGCAGCCGCATCAAGACGGTTTCTTACGGCGAGGAGAAGCCGCTGTGCCAGGAGCACAACGAGTCCTGCTGGCGCCAGAATCGCCGCGCCGAGATCGTTTATAAATAACGACGATGCCGTTTCCCCGGCGTTTCATCGCGTGGACGGGCGGGGTGCTGGCGGCCGGCCTGTCGATCCCGGCCTTGCCGACGGCCAGTGCGGCCGAAGGTTCACGCACCCTGCCGCCGGTGGTCGAGCTCGGGGCCGGCTCAACGCCGGCCTCGCCGTCGTCCTCGCGCGAAGTGCTGGCCGACCTGCTGCAGCAGATGGAAACGCTGCAAACGGAAATGCGCAACCTCCGCGGCCAGGTGGAGACGCAGGCGAACGAGATCGAGCGCCTGAAAACGCGTCAGCGCGAACTGCTCGCCGACATCGACCGGCGGGTCGGCGAACTGGAGCGCCGCGGCGCCGCGGCGGCTTCGCCCGAAGCGTCCCCGGGCGGCAACGCCGCTCCGGTGGCGTCGCCGGACTCGGCGCGGGAACAGCAGGATTACAACGCGGCGTTTGCCCTGATGAAGCAGGGATCCTACGATCGCGCCGCCAAAAGTTTCGGCGATTTTCTCGCCAAGTATCCGCAAAGCGCGCTGCGCGACAACGCCCGCTACTGGCTGGGCGAGGCTTACTACGTGTCGCGCAACTTCCGCAAGGCGCTGGTCGAATTCGACAAGCTGCTGAGCGACTATCCGAAAAGCGCGAAGGCGCCGGACGCGCTGCTGAAAACCGGCTATTGCCATTACGAACTCGGCGAATGGGCCAAGGCGCGCGACAGCTTCAATCAGGCGATGTCGCGCTATCCCGGCACGCCGACGGCGAAATCGGCGGAACAGCGCCTCGCGAAAATGAAGAAAGAGAAGCATTAACTTGTGCCGCCGACCGACACTTCATCCCTTGCCGGCCGACCGGCGTCTTCCGCCGGCGAACGGCTGCGCATCACCGAAATATTTTTTTCCCTCCAGGGCGAAGCGCGCACCGTAGGCTGTCCCACGGTCTTCATCCGGCTGACCGGTTGTCCGCTGCGCTGCGGCTATTGCGACACCGAGTACGCCTTCTACGGCGGCGAGTGGACGACGCTCGACGACATCCTGAAGCGCGTCGCCGAGCATGCCCCGCGCTACGTCACCGTGACCGGCGGCGAACCGCTGGCGCAGCGCCCGTGTCGCGAGCTGCTCACGGCCCTGTGCGACAAGGGCTACGAGGTGTCGCTCGAAACCGGCGGCGCGCTCGACATTGCCGGCATCGATTCGCGCGTGAGCATCGTCATGGACCTCAAGACGCCCGGCTCCGGCGAGGAACAACGCAATCTCTACGCCAACATCGCGCAACTGGCGAAAAAAGATCAGGTCAAGTTCGTGATCTGCGACCGCGCCGATTACGAATGGAGCCGCGCCAAGCTCGCCGAATACAAACTCGACCGGATTTGCGAGGTGCTGTTTTCCCCCTGTTACGGACAACTGAATCCGGCCGACCTGGCCGGGTGGATACTCGCCGATCGTCTGCCGGTGCGCATGCAGGTTCAGTTGCACAAGATTTTGTGGGGCGAGGAGCGGGGTCGTTGAGCACATGTCGGGCGGCCTGCGGCCGGGGTTTACTTGTGGGTGGCTGACCCACGGAATTAACGTAGGGCGGGTTAGGCGTTTTTTGCCGTAACCCGCCGAATGATCTTCATTATGTGTCGGCTTCGCCGACGATGAAAAGCTAATTGCGGGTGGCTCCGCCCCTGCACCCTGGGTGGCTTTCTTTTGTGCGGCCAAAAGAAAGCCACGAAAGAAAAGGCCGCCCGGGCCGCTTCGCCGCGCAAACTTCGCGCGGTCCCCTGTTCGCACCCGGGGCGCGCCGATCCACGGCGCGCCCGTTTGGCGGCGTGGAAGTCCACCGGACTTCCACGACTGCTCCGCCTCACCCTCGCGCAACCGGGCTGCTCGCACCTAACTCGCCGGCCGCTAAGAAACGCGCCACGGGCTCGATCAAAAGTCTCGCGACGACCCCCGGCTTCGTGGCGGTGCTCGGCTCGCGACACGGGAGTGTAGCCAACCACCTCCGGCCCAAGCTTGGGAGGTGTTTTCAAACCCCGTATGGCGCTCGGCGGCGAGGGGCGGCGCGCCATACGGGGTGTTAAGCGCCATGTGATACATTAATTCTCTTCTTTGAATTGCGTTTTTTAAGGGAAGAATGTCAGACGATATTTCGCGCAAGGCCGTGGTGCTGCTCTCCGGCGGTCTCGACTCGGCCACGGTGCTGGCGCTCGCGGCGGCCTCGGGCGCGCGCTGTTATGCGCTCACCTTCGACTACGGTCAGCGGCACCGCGTGGAGCTGGAGGCGGCGCGGCGCGTGGCGCAGGCGCTGCACGCGGCCGATCATCGCGTGGTCAGCCTCGACATCGGCTGGATGGGCGGTTCGGCGCTGACCGATGCGGCGATCCCCGTGCCGCAGGAACTGTCCGCCGGCATTCCCGTCACCTACGTGCCGGCGCGCAATACGGTGTTTCTTTCCATCGCGCTCGGCTGGGCCGAGGTGCTCGGCGCCGCCGATATTTATATCGGCGCCAACGCCGTGGACTATTCCGGCTATCCCGACTGCCGTCCCGAGTTCATCCAGGCGTTCGAACGGCTCGCGAACCTGGCCACGCGCGCCGGGATCGAGGGGCGCGGCTTCCGCGTGCATGCGCCGCTGATGAAGTTGCGCAAGCACGAAATCATCCGCGAGGGCGCGCGCCTGGGCGTGGACTATTCGCTGACGCTGTCGTGCTACGACCCGGATGCTTCGGGGCGCGCCTGCGGCCGCTGCGATTCCTGCCGCCTGCGCGCCCAGGGTTTTGCCGAGGCCGGTGTTCCGGACCCGACCCGGTGCCGGTGATAAGTCTTGCTTGGCAAGCGGAAATTTTTCCCAACCTGGCGATATTGGGTTATCCTTCGAAAAGTCGGACAATCGGAGCGGCACTGACCGGACACGCGGGAATTTTGGAGAACAATAATGATAATTTCGATTCTGGTTCTGGAAGGCCCCTACAATCACGAAGCCTCCGACAGCGCCTATAACTTCATCCAGGCCGCGCTTGCCAAGGGTCACGCCATCCGCGGCATTTTTTTCTACGACGACGGCGTGTACAACGTCACCAGACTCATGGACCCGCCGCAGGACGACCGGCATATTTCCAGGCGCTGGTCGGAGCTGGGCGCGACCGGGATCGACATGGTGGTATGCATCGCCGCGGCCAAGCGGCGCGGTATCACCAACGAGGTGCTGGCGCCGAACATCCGCATCTCGGGACTGGGACAGCTGGCGAGCATGATCCACGAGTCCGACCGGATCGTGACGTTCGGCGATTGATTTTCAGGCATCAACACAAGGGCGGGGCTCATGGCGCAGAAAGGCAAGAAGGTCATGGTGACGGTGCGCAAGCCGCCGCACGGCAGCATTTACGTGCAGGAGTCCATCGAGGTCATGTTCATTTTCGCGACCTACGAGATGGATCTTTCCGTGGTGTTTCTCGACGACGGCGTGCTCGCGCTGCACCCAGGCCAGGACACGAAGGAACTCGGCATCAAGGGTTTCATGGCCTCGCTCGGTGCGCTCGTGGACTGGGAAGTCACGAACGTCTACGCCGACCGGCAATCGCTCAAGGACCGCGGCATCGCCGAAGACGCGATCATCGCCATCGGCAAGGATGACGACAGCGGCGCGCCGATCCACCCCAGGGTGCTGGACGCCGCCGAGATCGCCGCGATGATGGCCGCACAGCACAGCATTGTTTCCTTCTAGGACCTTCCCATGCTCCATACCGTCAACAAGTCACTGTTTCAGAACGGCGCGCTCGAAAACTGTCTGCGTCTGGCGCGCGATGGCGATGCGATTCTGCTGCTGGAGGACGGCGTGTATGCCGCCGCGGCGGGCACGGTCAAGTCGTCGCTGATCGAGCAGGCGGTGAAACGGTTCGCGGTTTACGCCATCGAGGCGGATCTCAAGGCCCGCGGGCTCGGCAATCTCATCAAGGAAGTGCGGGTCGCGAGTTACGGCGATTTCGTGGATCTGGTGGAGAAGTATCCAGTCCACGCCTGGTTGTGAAATAACAAACCACAATATTCTGTTCCGATGGAAGTCAATGAATCCCGTTAATCCGGTTTTTCCCGTAAATATTGTTTGATTTTTATCGGGTATTGGAAGGTTCATCCGACGCGGAAAATCTTGCTGTCCATCTTCGCAGTGGCTGGCGCTTTCCAATCTCACGCGCTCTGAAAAAAGCTTGCCCGCGCGGGAATATTCCCATCCATGCGAGCGTCACTTAAGCGACCGCAAGTCGTCAGCGGTGGTGGATGGTAGACGGAAGGGGTAG
The DNA here is from genome assembly GCA_027449605.1 of Candidatus Muproteobacteria bacterium. Lineage (GTDB taxonomy): Bacteria > Pseudomonadota > Gammaproteobacteria > Acidiferrobacterales > Sulfurifustaceae > Sulfuricaulis. Next base: position 34,671 of record DAIDLH010000102.1, read on the forward strand.
GATACTTATTTAAAATTCGGCTTTGGCTCGAAAGCGGTTTTTCTCGAGGTTACTGTTATGGAATTCACGATTCATACCCAGGTCTTGCTCGCGGCGTTTCTGATCGCGGTCGTCATGGGCGCCGTGGCGAACAAGACCAATTTTTGCACCATGGGCGCGGTCTCCGACCTTACCAACATGGGTGACACCGGCCGTATGCGCGCGTGGCTGTTCGCCATCGCGGTGGCGTTGACCGGCGTATTGATCATCGAGGCGACCGGCACGGTCGTGCTGCCGAAAGACACTTTCCCGCCGTATCGCACCGCCAACTTTGCCTGGCTGCGCTACGTGCTTGGCGGGTTGTTGTTCGGCATCGGCATGACACTGGGGAGCGGTTGCGGCAACAGGACCTTCGTGCGTATCGGGGGCGGTAACCTCAAGTCGCTGGTATTGCTCGTGTGCTTCGCCGCGCCGGCCGCCTACTGGATGATGTGGGGCGATATTGGCGGCAAGGGCTTCTTCGATACCTTCTTCATGAGCTGGATCGGCCCGACGGTCGTGGACCTCGAAAAATTCGGCATCAAGAGCCAGGAACTCGGCGCGATCGTGGGCGGGCTCGCAGGACTGCAGGACACGAAGACGCTGCATCTTGTTCTGGGTGCGCTGATTGCGCTGGCGCTTCTCGCGTATGTCTTCAAATCCGCGGATTTCCGTCGCAGCTTCGACAACATTCTCGGTGGCGCGGTAATCGGTCTGGCGGTTGTTGCCGGCTGGTGGATCACCGGCGGGTCGTGGGGCGCGGAGTGGAAGGACTTCGCCGAGTTCCAGACCGAGGTGCCGAGCCGGGTGGCGGTGCAGTCCTATACCTTCATCAGCCCGATGGGCGACGGGGCGCGCTATGTCCTGCAGCCGACCAACCTGACGCTCGTGAACTTCGGGGTGATGGCGCTCAGCGGTGTGATCGTCGGTTCGTTCCTGTATTCTCTCGTGACTCGCAAATTCCGCATCGAGTGGTTCGCGAATTTCAAGGATTTCCTGGCCCATGCTATCGGCGGAATATTGATGGGTACCGGCGGCGTTCTATCCATGGGCTGCACCATTGGCCAGGGTGTCACCGGCATCTCGACGCTTGCGCTCGGCTCGATCCTCACCTTTGTGGCGATCGTTTTCGGCGCGGCGCTGACCATGAAGATGGAGTACCACTTGCTGGATGAGCAGGGTTTGTTCCGGGCGCTGCGGCTGGCGCTCGCGGACATGAAGTTGTTGCCCGCCGCCCGCTGACCCGACACGCCGGTGGCGGGTGCGCCGTCCGGTTTGACAGGCCCGCGCGGCCTCTGGATAATGCCGCCTCCCGTTTTTCCCCTCTCCAGGCACGCGCGGGCCGTTAGCTCAGTCGGTAGAGCAGCTGGCTTTTAACCAGTTGGTCGGAGGTTCAAATCCTCCACGGCCCACCATTCCACAATTGCTTGGCGCATGAAGCCGTCGATTCGTCGAGAAAATGAACTGACCGGGTACTGACGGTATCGCGCACGATTTGCTTCGTCCCGTCGTCGCAACTTGCCAGACCGCCCTGATTGTCCGAGGCGCGGCTCCCGACCCGGAATCGACATTCCAGGTCGTTTCAGGTTACAGGATGGCGCGGAAGTACGGATACCAGACGGCCGCCAGCATGGCCGCGAGCAGAAGTTGAAAAAACACGATGTACTTGAGGCGTGTACGCTCGGCGCCGCGCTGGTCCACCATGAACACCGCGCTCATCATGACGTCGAGCAGCAGCACCAGAAACACCATCGGTGCGAGTGTCGGCACGATCAGGGTCAGGATCATCCCCCAGCCGTGATACTCCGGACGCGTGCCGGGGGCGGGCGCGGCGAACAACAGCGCCACCGCGGGTAGCATCAGCAGGATGCGCAATGCACCGAGGCGGTTGAGAACAGGGAACAGTACGCGGCGCGGCGCGGTGGTATTCTTGCGGCTCATCCTGAAGGCGAAGTATACGCGAGTCACGATTTGGATAAACTGTTATCCGGTGACGTGAATGACGATGAATCCAGACGCCTCATCCGCGCTCACTCGGGAAACGAAAAACCAGCGGCTTTTTTTCGCGCTCTGGCCGTCTCCCGGGCTGAGCCGCGAGCTTTACCGCGTCGCCGGGCGGATGTTGAAGCGCGAGGGGCGGCGCGTGCCGCCGGAGAACATTCATCTGACGCTGGCGTTTCTCGGCTCCGTGGGGGCGTCATTCAGGCAATGCGCCGAGCAGGCGGCCGCCGCCGCGATCCGGGTCGAGCCTTTCACGCTGATGCTGGAACAGATTGGTTGCTGGCCGAAGCCGGGCATTTTCTGGGCGGCGCCGCGGCATACCCCCGAGCCCCTGTCGGAGCTGGCGCGGCAATTGAACGCCGGATTGTCCGCTTGCGGTTACACGCCGGAGAATCGGCCGTACGCGGCGCATGTCACGCTGGCGCGTCAGGTGCGCCGGGCGATCAAGAATCCCGTGATCGAGCCGTTGCCATGGGAGGTGCGCCGGTTGTGCTTGGTGCAATCTCACACCCACGCCGACGGCGCGCGTTACGAGATCGTCCGCTCCTGGGAATTCACTCCGCCGGCGCCCTGAGCACCCGCCCCTGGTACGGCAGTTTCGTGTACAGCAGGGCGCGCATCGTCACGAGGTTCGACAACGAGCCTTCGTGCGCGAAGATCTTCAGCGCGTTGCGTCCGCGACGCTCGGCCATGCACTCGCGCCGGCGCAGGTCCTCGATGCGCAGCAGCGGATCGCTGTAGGAAAAATAGGCCACGCGTTTGCGTCGCCGGATCAGTTCGAGGGTGACGGTGCGGCTGCGCAGGTCGCCGCGCGTACCGATGACCAGGGCGAGTTCGCCGCGCTTGACGATCAGATAGCTGAAATAATTGGTGTTACTGGCGGTGCAGATCAGCTTGGCGATATCCTGCTGCACCAGCGTCAGCGTGTCGGCGCGCTTCTCTTCGTGCTGACACTTGCCGCGCGCCTGCGCGTCCCTGAGCTGGCTGGCGATTTCGTCCGGGGTGAAGCGACCGGTCATGGGCAATCCGGGTATTCCATTTACCAGCGTGCGTACAGTTTGCCGTTTTCCACCTTGGCGTCGAAACGCTTCAGCGGCCGGTTGCCTTTTTCCACGCAGGCGCCGGTCTTGATGTCGAAGGCCCAGTGATGCTTGGGGCAGGTGAGGCGGAAACCCTCGAGCGCGAGATGCGGGATGTTGGTGACCTGGTGTGGGCAGCGACTGTCGTAGACGTGGAACTCGCCGTTGGCGCGATAGATGAACAGGCTGCGTCCGTCGCTGTCGCAGTAGGTGATCTTGTCGTCCGGTATCCGGTCCGCCGCGCGCACTTCATGCCAGCGTTTCTCGGCGCCGAGATTTTCGGCGTGGAACTCGGGGATGTCCATGTCGAGCAGGATGTCGATGGCCCAGACGATCTTGGCCAGACCCAGCGCGGGAAACGCGTGCAGGATCGCGTCGAGGATTTCGCTCGGCGTGGCGCCGGCGTCGAGCGCGCGCGGCAGGTACTGGCGGAAGCCCTTTTCGGTCTGGGTGGCGATCTTGGTGATGACGGTGATCAGCATCCGCGTTTTCGGATCGAGCGACTTGCCCGTCTCCTTGAGGAAGGTCAGGTAGGCCTTCATCGCGTTGGGGCGGGTTCTGACCAGATAATCCAGGGCGTCACTCATCTCGGAAATCTCCTGTTGTTATAGAGAGGCGGACGGTGCCTCAAAATGAGAACCGCCTTCGGCGGTTATTATGCGTAATGGCGCACGGGGGCGTCAGCCGTCCAAAAGAGATAAGCCCCGGTTTCAGGCGGCCGAGCGACCGGAAGGACTCAGGCGCCGAGAGGGATATATTTGGTGGGCATGACCCCGTACTCGCCCGGCGGCAGGACCTTGCGGATTTCCAGTTCATGCCCGCGTCCCGCACCTTCCTGGTGCATCAGATCGATGACCTTGGCCGGCGTAAAGGGGGTCTTGTCCGGATTGAGCACCATGGCCACCTTGGGTTTGAGACGGCGCGTGCGGTTGACGGAAATCACCACGCCGATGGCGCCGGTGCTGAGCTCGACGACGCTGCCGATCGGGTAGATGCCCATGCACTGGATGAACTGCTCGACCAGGACCGGCTGGAAATCCCGGCCGCGCCATGAATACATTTTTTTCAGGGCGTCGTGCGCCGACATGCCGGCGTGGTAGGAACGGTCCGAGGTGATCGCGTCGTAACAGTCCACGATCGCGCCGATGGAGCCGAACAGCCCGATGTCGTCTCCCTTCGCGCCCATCGCGTAGCCGCCGCCGGCGTAGCGCTCGTGGTGGAACCGGGCGACGTCGATAGCGACCGAGGGAATGCCGTGGGTCTGTTCGAGGATGTCGACGCCGCACGGGACGTGACTTTTCATGAGCGTATATTCCTCGTCCGTCAGTTTGCCCGGCTTGTTGATGATGTCGTTCGGGACTTTCATTTTTCCGACGTCGTGCAGCAACGCGCCGATCCCGAGCAGGTTCAGCTCCTCGTCGGTAAGATTCAGATGGCGGCCGAAGGCGAGCGCGAGCACGCAGACGCGCAGGCTGTGGAGCGCGGTGTATTCGTCCTTGTTCTTGAGCTGATTGAGGCACATGAGCGCGTCCGGGTTGCGGATGACGCTGTCGACCATGTCGGCGACGATTTTTTTCGCGCCGCTGGTGTCGATGCTGTGGCCGAGCCGGACGTCTTCCATGATGTCGTACACCGCCTCGCGGGTCTTGGTGACGACGATCTTGGCCTGGCCGATTTCCTCGTCGAGCGTGGTGAGGTCCTGGTAGCGCGGCGGCTGACGGTGCGCGGGGGCGAAACTCTTTACCACCTTTTCGAGGTGCATCACGCGTTCCCGGGAGTTGTCTCCGCCGGCTGTCGCGGTGAACGAGGTCTCCATGGGATGCCGCGGTTTGGGAGAGACATCGATGCCTTCCTCGGTGTCGATGAAGACGTGCTGGCAGAGGCGTTTGAGTTCCTCGATTTCCGCGTCCGACACGATCTCGAAGCCCTGGAACAGGAACGGCGTATCGCGCCAGCTCCGGTCCAGCTCGGAGACGTACATGCCCGGACGCAGGTCCGCGACGGAAATTTTTTTCTTCATAATCCTAAAGATAGCAGCAAGAACCACGTCAAATGGCGTGGTTTCAGCAGGCAGAAACGGAACGTGGTCTAGGCTTTCTTTTTGTTTTCAAGCAGTTCGTAAATCATCGGCGTGAGGATGACTTCCATGGCGAAGCCCATCTTTCCGCCGGGCACCACGATGGTGTTGGGCCGGGACATGAACGAATCGTGGATCATGCTCAGAAGGTAGGGAAAATCGACCTTTTTCGGATTGCTGAAGCGAATCACCACGAGGCTCTCGTCCGGCGTCGGGATGTCGCGCGCGATGAACGGGTTGGAGGTGTCCACCACCGGCACGCGCTGGAAATTGACGTGCGCGCGCGAGAACTGCGGGGTGATGTAGTGCACGTAGTCGTACATGCGCCGCAGGATGGTGTCGACCACGGCCTCGGCGGAGTAGCCGCGCTCGGCGGTGTCGCGCTGGATTTTCTGAATCCATTCGAGATTGACGATCGGCACCACGCCGACCAGCAGGTCGACCCATTTGGCCACGTCCACGCCGGCCTTGGCGTCGACCGCGCCGCCGTGCAGGCCTTCGTAGAACATGAGATCGGTGCCCGTGGGAATGTTTTCCCAGGGCGTGAACTCGCCGCCCTTGAGCGTCGTGCCGAGCCGTTTGTTGTGTTCGGCGGCTTCCTCATCGCTGTGCAGGTAATAGCGTTTCTTGCCGGCGCCGGTTTCGCCGTAGGCCTTGAACTGTTTCTCCAGTTCGTCGAACAGGTTGGCTTCGGGACCGAAGTGGCTGAAATGACGGTTGCCGCCGGCCTCGGCCTTTTTCATCGCCTCGCGCATCTCGGCGCGGTTGTAGCGGTGGAAGCTGTCGCCTTCCACGATCACCGGGTTGATCTGCGCGCGCCGGAAGATATGCTCGAACGCGCGCTTGACGGTGGTGGTGCCGGCGCCGCTCGAGCCGGTGATGGCGATGATCGGGTGCTTCGTGGACATCGAATGAGTTCCTTGAGGTCGCTAAAAGCGCGTTATTCTAACTAAATACGGAGAATTTTACCTCAGGGGGCAAATGGATATCGCGCCGCCGGGCGACGATCGCCCGGCGGCGCGTCAGACGGCGTAGCCGGGGTTGCCGGCGGCGCCTTTGAGCCGGGGAATATAGGGTTGGCCGACACGGACGGATTTCGCAGCGCGCAGATAGTCGGCCACCACGTCCCAGACCGGCTTGCCGGGCTCGATCGGCTGGACGCTGGCCCAGCCGGCGACCTTGTATTTTTTCGCGGCGTCGAGCGGTTTGCCCTTGATCGTCACGTTCTGGATGCGCCGGCCGTGTGTCTTGGTGAGATCGAGCGTGTATTGCAGGCCGCCGACACGCACCATGTCGCCGCCCTGCTGATAATACGGATCGGGGTGGTACAGGTTGTCGGCGATGTCTTCCATGATGATCTTGATCTGCGCGCCGCTGATCTGGTTCACCGTGGCGGTGGCGTAGGTGATCGCGGTCTGGTCCATGAGGTTGTCCATGGTGATCGCGTCGCCTGGCAGCAGCGTGGTGCCCCAGCGAAAGCCGGGGGAGAACGCCAGCTCAGCGCCCTGGACCGCGAGCAGCGCATCGATGATCAGCTGATCGAAGGTGCCGTTGAAATTTCCGCGACGATACAGCACTCCTTCGGTCACCGCGAGTTTTTCGGCGAGCGTGTCGGCGTAGGGGGCGCGCACTTTTTCGATATAGGCGGCCATTTCCCTGTCGGCCGGGAGGAGGTTCGCGAACACCGGCAGCAGCTTGTAGCGGTAACCGCGCAGCTTGCCGTCCTTCACGTCGAGGTCGAGCAGCGACAGGAATTTCCCGTTGCAGCCGGAGTTGATGACGAGCGTCCGGCCGCCGCGGTTTTTGACCAGGGTCGGCGCCGGCACGGCATCGTGCGTGTGCCCGCCGAGGATGGCGTCGATGCCGCGTACGCGGCTCGCCATCTTGAGGTCCACGTCCATGCCGTTGTGCGACAGCACCACGACGACTTGCGCGCCCTTGCCGCGCACCTCGTCGACCATTTTCTGCATGTGATCGTCGTTGATGCCGAAGGTCCAGTCCGGGATGAGATAGCGCGGATTGGCGATCGGCGTGTACGGGAACGCCTGGCCGATGATCGCGACCGGCACGCGGTTGATCTCGCGGATGACGTAGGGCTTGAAGATCAGTTCGCCCCAGGTCGCGTCGTTGACGTTCTGCGCCAGAAACTCGATGTGGCCCTTGAAATCGTTATCGACGATCTGTTTCACGCGTTCGGCGCCGTAGGTGAATTCCCAGTGCCCGGTGGTGATGTCCACGCCGAGGAGTTTCTGCGCGTCGACCATGTCCTGGCCCCTGGTCCACAGCGAGGTGGCCGAGCCCTGCCAGGTGTCGCCGCCGTCCAGCAGCAGGGTGCGGTTCGGACGGCTGGCGCGCAGGTTTTTCACCAGCGTGGCGAGATGCGCAAAGCCGCCGATCTTGCCGTAGCGGCGCGCGGCCTGTTCGAAATCCAGATACGTGAAGGCATGCGCTTCGAGGGAACCGGGCGCGATCTTGAAATGTTTGAGCAGCGCTTCGCCGACCAGATGCGGAGGCTTTCCGCGCGCCGCGCCCACGCCAATATTGATGTTAGGCTCGCGGAAATAGGTCGGCGCCAGTTGCGCATGGCAGTCGGTCATGTGCAGCAGCGAGACGTTGCCGAAGGGAGGCACGTCGTAAAGCGCGTCGGCCTTTTTGTCGTCGGCCATCGTCTTGCCGCCGACGACGCCGGCGGCGGCGCCGACGGCGAGCATTTGCAGGAATTCGCGACGGGAAATACTCATGATTCAGTCCTGTCCATGCGCGGGAATGTTCAACGGCGAAACATCTGGATTATATCTTGAATGAAAACCGGTGATTTTCCATCTGCTCAATGACGTACGGCGGAAGCATCCTATTCCTTCCGTGACATAAATAAAAACCCGGCGGTTTCGCGCCGG